>NZ_CP110973.1:1500000-1800000 GCF_026248825.1 Larkinella insperata
ATCCAGCAAAACCATATCCGGCTTCCGCTGGCCGATCATGCCCCGGGCTTCGGCCACTGATTCAGACACGCCCAACACGGAATACCCCGCTCCGCCCAGAATCAGACTCAAATCGTTCGCAATCACAAATTCGTCTTCGACGATGAGGACATGGCAGTCGACGGTCGAGGCCAGTGGCGTATTGATTGGTTTTTGCATGGTCTGAAAAGAGGTTTTTCAAGAAATAAGCAAACGATAACCCGCCCGGCGACCCGTGAAAAGCAAGGAAATCATCAGAAAAGCAATTGAAGCCGCTGATTCGCAGCGCGGCTTCAGGAAAACAGCAAGAATTAAACCCTTTCTGCTCCTTTCCCGAGTCGACAAGCCGGCATCATTGGGCGTTCTGGCTAGTGCCGGATGCAGTCAAATTTCCTGGACGAATGTAGCAGGTAAAAGTCTGATAGTCAATCTAAATAAGAAATCCGATCGTCTAAAAACCTCTGAATTGGAGTGCTAATGAGCTGGTAAATACCGACTTTCAAATTCATTTGAGTTTTGGAGAAACCCTCCAAAACTTCTGGATAACTCCAGATTTTCTGGAGAAACACCGATCAGGTCGGAATACGCACGGTATTTTGTTGGAGCTCTCCTTCGCCAAAAGCTGGCATTCCCCTTGATACAGAACGAACCCATACCGTTCCTCTCAGTCACTATGGCTTCTTCAAAGCACCTCATCGAAGAAATTTATGACCACATCGCCCGGGGAAATTTAAGCAAAGTGCTCCCGGTTCTGGACGAACACATCCGGGTGTACGTTCCCGAATCCCTGCCGTTCGGGGGCGCCTATCTGGGTCGTGACGGCTACGTTTCCATGCTCTCGAAGGCAATGCAAACCTGGCAAACACCGATTGTGCGACCTCAGCACTATTATCTTCCGGAGAACGCTTCCGACGACCTTCTGATTGTATCGGGCGAATTTGAGGTCACCCTTCCGGGAGCGGAGGCTACCAGCGTTTTTCCATTTGTGGACCAGTGGCGGGTGCGGGACCGCACCATTGTCGAACTGCGGATTTTTTACTGGGATACGGCCCGGCTACTGCTGGACCTCCACCGGGCAGCAACCGGCCTCACCTCCCAGAACAGCACCTCGGCGGCCGATCCGGAAAGCACGTTCTGATCCTCGTTGTGAATACCGCCCGTCGCGTTGCCCAGACTCCGGAAGTTTTGGAGTTTTCCGAAAATCTCCAGCGGATTCGGAGAGTGGTATTCGTGTACAACCGTCTTTCCGTAGCCCTTAGGCGGCTCCTACGGTCTGGATTCGGCGCTTTTTCACGATTTGCTCCGTAAACAAGCCACTGGCATACAAATGGCCCTGCTCTGAGCGACGTATCTTTTTTCACCAATCCAATCTAGCGGTATGACAAGCGCAATTCATTCCAAAGTAGTCCCCCTGGCGGTAGCCGATGATCCGGCAGTTTCCGAACAAACCAAAGTTTTTTTAGCCGCACTTAACTCCGCTGGCGGTCCCCCACTCGAAACCCTGTCGCCTGCGGAGGCCCGGAAAGTGCTGGTAGGCGCCCAGGCTTCCGTAGAAGTAGACGTATCCGGTATTGAGGAATCGGAGAAAACCATCACGGCCGACGGCTACACCGTTAAGCTGAACATTGTCCGTCCGGAAGGCATGGAAGGGGTTCTGCCGGTTTTTATTTTTATTCACGGCGGAGGCTGGGTGCTAGGCGACTATCCGACGCACAGGCGGATGGTGCGCGACCTGGTGGTTTTGTCGGGCTACTGCGCCGTCTTTGTCAATTACACACCCAGCCCGGAAGCGCAGTATCCGCAGGCAATCCAGGAGATTTATGCCGCAACGAAATGGGTCGCCGAAAACGGGGCCGAGATTAACGTGGATGGCCGCCGACTGGCGGTGGTGGGCAATAGCGTGGGCGGTAACATGACGGCCGTCACGGCGCTGATGGCCAAGGAAAAAGGCGGTCCGGACATCAAACTCCAGGTCATGTTCTGGCCCATCGTAGACGCCGACTTTGAAACCGAATCATACCAGCGGTACGGCGAAAACCGCTTCCTGACAACCTCCCTGATGAAATGGCTGTATGACCAGTACACCACCGACCCGGCGGAGCGGAAGCAAATTTACGCATCGCCCCTGCAAGCCACGACCGATCAGCTAAAAGGCCTGCCGCCAGCGCTGATTCAGGTGGCTGAAGCAGATATCCTGCGGGACGAAGGGGAAGCGTACGGCCGGAAACTCGACGAAGCCGGCGTTACCGTTACAACGGTTCGGTACAACGGCATGATCCACGATTTCGGGCTGCTCAATGGTTTAGCCACCTTACCGCAGGTTCGTTCGCTGTTTGTACAGGCCGCAGCCGAGTTAAAAAAATACCTGGGCTAACAAATACCGTCTGTCCTACCTCAAAACCGTGCTATAGGCCACTACGCTACCCCGGTTGGTCAATCAACATCAACCGGGGTTTTGCTATTTTCTTACGAAAAAGCCTGCGGTGACGGAGACGATCCGGCGGGCCGGGAATGGTCTTCGGGCAAGGGAACAAACTCTTTATCGTCGTTGGGCGGCAGGGCAATCCGACCCGCCTGCCAGTCGGCTTTGGCCTGTTCGATCCGGTCTTTGCGCGAGGAAACAAAGTTCCACCAGATAAACCGTTCGCCCAGCGGCTCCCCACCCAGCAACATGAGCGTACTGGCTTCGCGGGCTACGATGATGGGGTCGGTTCCGGGCGTAAAGACCAGCAATTGCCCAACGCCGTAGGTCCGCCCGTTTACTTCCACGCTGCCTTTGGCGACGTAAGCGCCCCGTTCCGGGTAGCCCTGCGGCAAGCCGAAGCGCGCACCGGGCTGAAGAACAACGTGCACGTAAAACAAGGGAGAATGCGTTTTAACGTCGTTTTGCAACCCGAAAGCATTTCCCGCAATAAGGCGCAGCCAGACGCCTTTGTCGGTGAAAATGGGCAGTTCGTGCGGCTGGTAATTCTCGAAGGTCGGTATGCTTTCCTCGGCGGCTTCGGGCAGGGCCACCCAGGTCTGAATCATTTCCAGCGATCCGCCCGCCAGCATGGCCGGGTCCTCAAACCGTTCGGAGTGAGCAATTCCCCGCCCCGCCGTCATCCAGTTGACTTCCCCGGGGCGGATTACCTGACGAACCCCCAGGCTGTCGCGGTGGGTAACCTGCCCGTCGAACAGATAACTGACCGTCGACAGACCGATGTGCGGATGGGGCAGCACGTCCATGCTCGGCGCCTGTTCCGCCGAAAAACTCACCGGACCGCCGTGATCCATGAAAATAAACGGCCCAAGCATCCGGCGCAGCCGGTACGGCAGAATCCGGCGGACGTTAAAACCGTTTCCAAGAGAAGCCGACCGGGCATCGATGATCTGATCTAACATACAAGAGGTTGGTTCAGCAGTGAGCGTTTGAGTAAGACTAAGGTAGGCAAACGGATTCTTTCCCGGCGTAATTTAGACACAAAAACGTATATTGTCCTCCTCCACCTACCTCCTGACGTATGTTCACTACCAAACGCGTTCCATTCACTATTCTGTTTCCATTTACCTGGCGGGCTGTTCTGCTTTTTCTGAGTTATTCCTTCCTGATCTGTTTTCTTTACGATGAAATGGACTGGAAGTTCCTTGCCATTCCGTTTGTTCCCGTCGCCACGATCGGTACGGCGGTGGCTTTCTACGTCGGCTTCAAAAACAATTCATCGTACGACCGGCTCTGGGAAGCCCGTCGGATCTGGGGCAGCATCACCAACGCCAGCCGGTCGTGGGCCATCATGGTTCTGGATTACATCTCTACCCAGCACTCGGCTCATACGCTGACGGACAGCGAGTTGCAGCAGATTCGAAAAGACCTGATTTACCGGCATCTGGCGTATATCACGGCGCTGCGGGTGCAGCTTCGCCAGAAACCGGTTTGGGAGCTGCACCACAACCCGGCGCACGAAGTCGTTGAGCGCATTGAGGCCTTCCGGCAGTGCAGTCTGGACAAGGAGCTGAGCCGGTTTTTACCGCTGAACGAAATCGAAAGCCTGATCCGTCACCCCAATCCAGCCACGTTTCTGATGCGCCAGCAGTCGGCCCAGCTCCGGGACCTGCGCGAAAACGGTCTGCTCAGCGACTTTCACCACGTTGATCTGGAGCGGATGCTGGTCGAATTTTACAACCAGCAGGGGGCCTGCGAACGCATCAAATCCTTTCCGTTTCCCCGCCAGTACGCCTTTTTCAGTTACGTTTTTACCTGGCTGTTCATCTTCGTGCTGCCCTACGGTCTACTAACCGAAATGGCAAAAGTGGGCAACTGGCACGTCTGGCTGACGGTACCGTTTTTCACCATCATCGCCTGGATTTTCAACACGATGGAAATTGTGGGCGACACCAGCGAAAACCCGTTTGAAAACAGCATCAACGACGTTCCGATGACGGCCATCTGCCGCAACATCGAAATCGACCTGCGCGACATGCTCGCGGAAACCGATTTACCCAAACGCGTTCAGGCCATCAATAACATTCTGATGTAACAGCAAAAAACCCGGCGATTGCCGGGTTTTGCACAAAGCAGTTGGCTTTATTTGGGATGGCCGTACGGCACATTGATATCCATTTTGCCTTTCCATTTCTTCGGAATCGGCTTGTTCAGCGCCCAGTGAATGCTGTTGACCACCAGATGCTGGAACGATTCAACCTGAAAATCTTCCGGGTGTCCCATCGTCGTCATGAACGCCCGGCCGCCCCACTGGTTTTTCCAGGTCCAGGCCACGGGGTTCTCAATCGCGGCTTTGTCGGCGTTAACGGATTTGCCCATCAGCAGGGGCGTTGATCCCTGGGCCGGATAATTGGGCTTGACGCGGTAGAGCCAGGAGGCAACGTGGAACGACGGCGCTACCCCGTTCAGAATCGGGTTCTTGGCCGCTTCCGGAACGATCGTTACGTCGGTGGTGCTGTTGTGGCCGTAGTGCGTGTGTTTGGCCGCGCCCCCCCAGCCCGGCGGACTCCCAAACGCAAACTCACCGAAGGCGTTCCAGCGTTGGCGGGGATCTCCCTCGGGGTAGTTAAAGGCGTGCGTAGTGGTCCGGAAACCGACCACGGGTTTGCCGGATTTCAGGTATTCGTCAATGTAATCCAACTGTTCCTGCGGAAGCAACCGCCAGCGCAGGTAAAAAACTGCCAGATCAGCTTCGCGCAGAGCTTCCAGACCGGGAATGTCTTTCTCCCCGGCGTAGTCGGGCACGGATTTCAGAACCTTCGTCCGCATTCCGTAATTTTTTTCGAGTTCGGCAGCCAGCAACGGCAAGGTTAGTTCGCTGCTGTATTCGTGGTCGCCCGTGACAAAAACAACGTACGGTTTGTCAGCCTTGGCGGAAAGAGAGGTCAGACTGTTGGCGAGGGCTTCGTTTCCGGTCAGACCCAGCAGGCCGGAAAAGCCCAGCAAGCCGGAGGTCTGTTGCAAAAAAGCTCTGCGTTTGGTTTTCATGAAGCGTCGGTTTGGGGTCACGGAAAATTTCTACTACGTAAGTCGAACGAGCGCCGAATATACCCATAAATTTATTGGAAACTCATTTTTAGCGCGGTATTGCGGGTTTGAAACAAACCCCGGCGGGAGCAACCGAATGAGCGTTGCGCACTCAGGTCGCTCCTGCCGGAGTTCAGATCACGAAACCTTAGTAACCCGGATTCTGAACCAGCTTGTTGCTGTTCCGGATTTCGGCCGTGGGAATCGGAAACAGCAACTCGCGCTCTTTCAGAACCGGGCCGTACGAAAACTTGTGACCGACGTAGTTTTCAAAGCTCTTCGTGGTTACGTTGAACGCTTTCCGGAGCCGGACCATGTCAAACCAGGTTTTGTTTTCAAAGCTCAGTTCATACCAGCGTTCTCTCCAGACCGCTTCCCGCAACTGCTCCTTGGTCAGCCCGGTCAGGTTGGGCAGGTTCGCCCGCCGACGGATTTTGTTGACGGCTTCGTAGGCTTCCGGTGTGGGGCCGCTCACCTCGTTCTGGGCTTCGGCATAGATGAGCAAAATCTCCGCGTAGCGCATCAGCGGCCAGTTCAGATCGCTGCTGGTGGTGGTTAGCTGAGCCGCTGTGTCGAAATGCTTGTAGATGTAATACCCACCCAGATCAACGGTTTGGGAGCGGTTATCGCTCAGCGTGTAAGTCCGGTAGTAAAACTGCTTCTCTTCGGCCCGCTTGTCGCCTTTTTCGTACGATTCAACGAATTCTTTGTTGGCGAAAATAGCCCCGGTTTCATCGGAATAGGCCGAAATTCCCTGGTTGTAGGGAATGATGGACGTTTGCCAGTTGGACGGTTGAATGTTGGCGGCAAACTGAACCATAAAGATGTTTTCGCCCGTGTTCTTCTTGCTCGGGTCGTGCAGATCATCGTACGACGGGAACAGGCTGTACTGGTTGGACGTAATCACTTCGTTAGCCTTGTCGGCGGCTTTCTTGTAGTAGTCCGCCCCTTTTTGCAGCGGATACCCGGCCATGGTCAGGTACACACTCGCCAGCAGCGACTTCACCGCCCCCAGCGACACCCGACCGCTTTTGTCCAGGTACGGCAGTCCGGAGGCTTCGGCTTCGGTCAGATCGGCAACGATTAAATTGTAAACGGCTTCTTCCGTGGCGGCTTCCGGATACAAGTTTTCCGACGTTAATCCGACGGGCTCGGTAATGAGCGGAACTTTACCGAAAATCCGGACCAGGTTGTAATAATACCAGGCCCGCAGAAACCGGGCTTCGCCCAGGACCTTCTTCTTGGCGGTTTCATCCATCGAAATACCCGGAATTTTGGCAATGGCCAGGTTGGCGTTTCCGATGCCTTTGTAGCTGCTGACCCAGTACACCCGACCGTATTCGTTATCCGAGTTGTTGACCAGGTTGCGCACGAAGATGCTGTTGACGGCCTGCCCTAGCTCGGTGTTGGCCAGCCCGGTCGCAAACTCGAGCATCATCCAGGGCGCTCCGCCAAAACCGCCCCCGGTGGTGGTTTTCAGAGCGTCGTAAATGGAATTGACGGCGCTGGTCGCGTGTTCGGGTTTGGTAAAATAGTTCTCGACCGTGAAGTTAGACTGGTCGGATTCTTCCAGAAAGTCGGAACAACTGGCCCCGCTCAGCATCAGGGCCGTGCAAAGCATCCATTGTCCAACGGTTTTTAGGTTTCGTTTCATCGTGATGACAGGTTAGGGGGGGGTTAAAGACCAATGTTCAGACCGACCATAAACACGCGCGGTTTCGGATAATCGTACAGCGCAACTCCCTGGTCGAAGGCGTTGCCGGTGGTCGATACTTCCGGATCATAACCCGGATACTTGGTGCTCAGGAAAAAGTTCTGCACCGACGCGTAAGCCCGCAACCGGTTCAGCTTCAACTTGCTGACGGTTTGAGACGGGAACGTGTACGCAAACAGTAGGTTCCGGCCCCGCAGGAAGGAACCGTCTTTGACGCGGTGCGTATCTTCGTTGGTGTTGTAGCCAGCGGATACGGGGCGCAACTGAGCGATGGGCGTATTCTGATTTTCGGGCGTCCAGGCGTTCAGTACGGTTTTGAAGCTGTTAGCAATCCCGGTGCGGTCTTCGGCGGAGTGTTCGCTGCGGTACAGCACGTCATTGCCGGTCATAAACTGCAAATCCACCGTCAAATCGAAGTTTTTGTACTTAAACGTGTTCAGGAACGTACCAAACATATCGGGAATTCCTTTCCCAATGATCACGCGGTCTTTGTCGTTGATGACCCCGTCCTGGTTCACATCCTGGTACTTCACATCGCCCGGCCGTTTCAGGTATTTGGTCGCTTCCGACTCTTCCGAGGTGCTCCAGGTTCCCTGGTGAACGAAACCGAAGAACGAGCCCACCGGCTGCCCTTCCCGCACGACCGTTGAACCCACAAAAATGTCGGAGCCGCCGGTCAGGGCAATTACTTTGTTTTTGTTGTACGAAATATTGAAGGTCGTATTCCAGGAAAAACTACCCGCGTTGACGTTGACGGTGTTCAGGGCAAGCTCGATTCCCCGGTTTTCCATGCTGCCGACGTTTTTGGAAACCGTTTCATAACCACTGCTGTACGGCACGGGTGCGCTCAAGAGCATGTCGGTTGTCAGTTTGCGGTACACATCGAGTTCGACCGCAATCCGGTTCTGGAACAGGCCCAGTTCAATACCGGCGTCGACCTGGTGGGTTTTTTCCCAGCGCAGGTCCGGATTCGCCAGCCGCCCCATTCCGATACCGATGGCCCGTGCTCCGCCGAAGATCACCGAATAGTTGCCCATACCGGCCAGAGCCTGATACGCCGTGATTTCGGAGTTACCCGTTACCCCGTAGCTGGCCCGGACTTTCAGGTTCGAGATGGCCGGAATGTCTTTCATGAAATCCTCCTCAGCCACGCGCCAGGCTAGGGCCGCCGACGGGAAGAAGGCGTAGCGGTTTTCGGAACCAAATTTGGACGAACCGTCAATCCGACCGGTCAGCGTCAGCAAATACTTGTCTTTCAAACCGTAGTTGACCCGGCCGAAGTACGAGTTCAGACCGTACGCCACCGCTGATGAACTCGGAGCCTGCGGGTTGGAGCCAGCTCCGAGGTTGTTGAACAGGAAGTAGTCGTCCTGAAAATTCTGGGTTGACGCGGCCGCCGTAAACCGGTCGACGTGCTGCCAGGAAAGCCCCAGAAGCCCCGTAAACGAGTGGATGTTGTTGAACTGGCGGTTGTAGGTCAGGTAATTTTCAAATTGCCAGGAGTTGTGCCGTTCGTTGGTGACGCTGGCAATCCCGTTCTGGTTGCGGGAGATGTAATTGAGCGTGCGGCCGCTGTAGAGATCAATCCGCTGGTTGATGATGTTGGCCCCGACGGTGGTGCGCAGTTCCAGTCCTTTCGCCAGGTTGAGGTTGGCATACACGTTGCCGAGCAGGGTCTGGGTTTTGATGTAATTCAGCCGCTCTTTCAGGATGTTGATCGGGTTGCCGCCCCCTTCCATACCGGGGTAGTCTTCGTTGCCGCCCCAGCGCCCGTTTGGGTATTTGACGGGAATGATGGGCAGCGCTTCCAGCACCTGGCGCATGGCAATAATACCGCCCGCGCCCAGCGGATCGATCTGGTTCTCGTTCTGATCGTTGTAGCTCAGGCTCCCGCCCACTTTCAACCAGTTTTTGAGCTGGCTGTCGAACACAAACCGGCCAGAATACCGTTTCAGCCACGATTCCTTCACCAGACCGTTTTCGTTGCGGTAGCCAAGGTAAACCCCGTAGCTGTCGTTGGCGTTGCCGCCGGAAAACGAGAGCTGGTGGTTTTGCGTGAAGGCTTGCTGGAAAGCCTCGTCCTGCCAGTCGGTGTCGTACAGGGGCTTTCCGTTGGCGTCGAACAGCAGCGGATTGGTGCGCTTGGTTTTCGGGTCTTTGTATTTACCGCCCGCCCAGCCAACGGGATCGTATTTCTGGGCATTCTGGTAGGCAATGTCTTCGACTCTTAAAAACTCTTCGGAGTTCAGCAATTCCAGCTTACGGGGCAACACGCCAATGCTCAGGTCGGTGTCGTACGTTACGCGGCCGCCGGTCTGGCTACCCCGCTTGGTGGTTACCAGGATAACGCCGTTGGCGCCCCGGGCACCGTAAATGGCTGTGGCCGACGCATCTTTCAGGACTTCAATACTTGCAATGTCGTTCGGATTGATGTAGTCAATGGGCGTACTTCCGTTGGTCAGGCCGCTGGCGTTCAGGATAACCCCGTCGATAACGTACAGGGGGTTGTTGGCCACACTCACCGACGTATTTCCCCGAATCCGGATGTTGGCCCGTCCGCCCGGGCGACCCGAGTTGACCGAAACGTTCACCCCCGTAATTCGGCCCGAAAGCCCCTGGTTCAGCGAAGCCGCCGGGCGCTCCTGCAGAACTTCGGCTTTAACCGTTCCGACGGCCCCCGTTAAATCCGATTTCTTCTGAACACCGTATCCGACCACCACCACTTCGTTCAGGGTTTTCTGATCGGGCGCGAGCTGCACGTTGATGGTGGTGCGGCTGCCGATGTTTACTTCCTGGTTCAGGTAGCCCACAAACGAGAAAACCAGCGTGGTGGCGTCATCCGGCACGTTGAGTTTGTAATTGCCCTCGCCGTCGGTGGACGTACCGCGCGTTGTGTTCTTCACCACCACGCTGACGCCGGGCAGTGGCTCGCCGGTTTCGCTTTTCACCGAACCGCTGATGTTTTTTTCCACCACCATAACCGCGGTTGGCGCACCGGTGGCTTCGGGGAGCTTTTCGGCTCCGGTTGATGCCTGGGCAACGAGTTGGGCCATCGAAAGCGAAGCATCGAGTCCGGCGGTTCGGGGGCTTTTCCTTTCGCTGATCACCAGATACGAACTGGCGTTTACCTTTTTATACCGGAACCCAATCGGCCGCAACAGAGCGCTCAGGTTCTTCTCCAGACTAACATCGGGCCGGATGGGTTCGCCCGTCACGGAAACGCCCTCAACGGCCTGTACTTCAAAAAGAATATCGACGCGGTAACGCGTTTTCAGTTCTGTCAGCACCTCCTTGAGCTGGCGGGGTGCTCGGGCAAAAACCCGACGGTTCCGTTGCTGCGGGTTGCTGGCCAGCAGGTCAGACTGCGCCCAGCCCGGCTGAAAGTTCAGCAGCAGGAGGGTAAGCAGGAGCCCCGTTTTGGAAACTTTCTTAATAGAGTTGGTCATAACAATAAAGGGTAAGGGATATAGAGATTGGCTTAGTGGCTGTTTAATTGAACCTGACGGCCCTGACGGACGACGTTAACGTCCAGCAGTTCGGAAATCGATTGCAGCAACTGATCGACGTTGTCGGCCCGAAACGAGCCCATCAGCCGGCGGTTGGCCAGTACGGAATCATTAATACTGACCTCCAAACCGTAATTATCTTCCAGCAGATCAGCGACTTCCTGCAAGGGCGTTTCTTCAAACACGAATCGTTTTTCATCCCAGGTGGGAAGCCGTTGCGCGGTACTGACTTTTTTCAGCGCAAGGTGGTTCTGCGAATCGAGCGTTACCCGTTCGCCGGGCTTCATGGTTACCTGTTGCCGGGTGGTTCCGGTTCGGTAGTTCAGCCGCACCTGCCCTTTGTTCAGCGTGACGCGGGTACCCCGTTTGCGGGCAAAAACCGTAAACTCGGTACCCAGCACAACCACCTCGAAGTCCTTGGCCGTTTTCACCACAAACTTTTTGTGATCCGCTGTGTGGGCCACCGCAAAGCTGGCTTCACCGGTCAGCAACACGTCGCGCGTTCGGCCGCCAAACCCCCAGCGGGGCACCTGCAGGCTGGAATTGGCGTTCAGCAATACCTGACTGCCGTCGGATAAGTGCAGCGAGCGGGTTTCGCCGAAGGCCGTTTCGTAAGTCTGGTAGAGCAGCTGATCCTGAAACACCAGCCCCCCCAGGTTCAGCAGAAAAAGCAGCGAAGCCGCCACCAACCATTGCCGCCGGCTCCAGGGCGCATCTTTCCGCAGTTCGGGCGATTCCGGGGCTTCATCGGTCTGGGGGTTACTGGCTAAAAAAGCCGTATACCGCTGATGCGCTGCGTCGGTCTGGGCCCGGTACTGCGGGTGGCTGGTCTCCCACTCTTCCAGCCATTTGTAGTACTGTTCCTCGTTTTTTTCATCCCGTAGCCACTGCGCAATCAATTCCCGCTGCAACGGAGATGCCGTTCGGCCGAAGTAGCTAAAAATCAAATGTTTGTTGACTTCATAGTCCATATTTCATCACAAGTGTTTAAGGCGTAGGACTCCAGTTGATGAGCAATAAGGGAGACGGACAGCATTAGAGGAAAAGCGAATGACCCAGCGCCGAAACAACCACCAGCCAGTGGTCTTTCAGCCCGCGCCGGACGATGCTCAGGGCTTTTACCATGTGCACCTCAACAGTCTTGATTGAAAGGCCCAGCTCCGTCGCAATGTCTTGGTACTTACAGCCTTCAAACCGGCTCAGCAGGAATACTTTGCGACACTGCGGAGGCAGCGATTCCACCAGCGATTCGAGTTTGTGCGCCACTTCTTCAAACTGAAGCACCTGATCCGGCCGCTGGCTGAGCGCCCCCTCCCGAACCTCGGCGGTTTCAATGCCGTCAAGCTTCTGAAACTCCAGCCGGAGGTAGTTGTAGGCTTCGTTCCGGACGCTGCGGAAAAGGTAAAGGCGGTACGACGAAGTGACGGTTGCGTAGGCCCGGGTTTTCCAGAACTTACAGAAGACATCGCTCACCAGATCTTCCGCCGTTTCTTTCGAGTACACGTACCGCACGGCGTGGCTGCACAGCGCCTGATGGTATCGCCGAAACAGCAGTTCACAGCCTTTCTGCGGATTTTCTTCAAACGTCCGCCGGATAAACAGTTCCGTATCGTTGAGCGCCGGTTTTCCGTCCAGTCCATCATCTGGATCATTTTGATCCAGCGGTGTTGTATTTAGCGGAAGTTGCTGACTGGGGAAATCGATTCTTGGGTGAGCTTGCATAGTCCTGGCGTAACCTTAATTATCCCTCTAAAAGTCAATTCTGTATTTATAAAGACAACTTTCACCCAAAACCACCTTAGTTCTTTTTAAAAAAATCTGAAAAAAGTTAAAATAACTTGATTAGACCCCTCAGACGGGTTGTCAGACACCGTTCTGTTTTCGTCCGCCAGAAAAGCCGGACGTTGGACGGTGGTGTTGGCAAATTGGGAGTTATGCGATACTTTGCAGTCGTTTGAGGGCCTTCTGGAAGGAATTGCCTGATCTTTACAGCGCGGGATCTTTCTCCTGAAAACAGATCTGAAGATCGGTGTAAAACCGGAGCCATTTTACGTTCATTATCCATGCAACTGCTTATCACTGCCCTTGCGCCGACGGACTATCCTGAAGTTGTGGACGTTTGGGAAGCTTCCGTGCGGCCAACGCATCGCTTTCTGACGGAAGAAGATATTCAATTCTTCAAACCCCTGATTTTGAATGAATACCTGAAAACCGTTGCCCTGGTGGGCGTGCGGGATGAGCAGGGTAACCTGATGGGTTTTCTGGGAACGGCGCAGGACAAAATTGAGATGTTGTTTGTTCACCCGGCGGCTATGGGGAAAGGGATCGGGAAAACGCTCATGGATTACGCCATTCACCAACTGGAGGCCACAAAAGTAGACGTCAACGAAGATAATCCGCAGGCTGTCGGTTTTTATAAACACCGGGGTTTTCAGGTTCTGAGCCGCTCGGAGGTGGACCCCGCCGGCAAACCGTTCCCAATCCTGCACATGGCCCTGGTGAAGTAGCCGCTGCCCTTCACCAGGGTTCCGGAAATGCTCGTTTACAAATCAGCGATGCTGTTATGCGTCAGGGCATTGCCTGCTTCATCCAGCGGAATGTAGGGGTTGTAGGCAATTTCCAGAACGTTGCCTTCCACATCGGAGAAATAAAAGAAGTAGCCGCCAAAAAACGCTTCCGTCGGTTCCTGATACAGGGCTACCTTTCGCGCTTTCAATTTCGCAAACCATTCATCAACCTCCGCTCGGGTCGGCACGTTGTAACTGATCGTAAAAGCGCGAAAACCCGTTCCGTCGGGCTTGACGCCAATCAGCGGAGCGAGTTGTTCTTTTTTACAGATGCTAAACAGAAAGCCGTTGCATTTGATAAACAGAATATCCTGATTTTCAGCAACCGGCTCCCAGCCGAGCGTCTCCACGTAAAATTGTCGCATGGCCGGCAAATCGTCAGCCGCGAGCGTAATCACACTGATTCGTTGTTGCATTGAAAGGTTGTCTTTTCGTTGTTAACGGCATAAGCGGGCGGGGTGCCTGCGGAATAGCTCCGGTTTGCGAAGGTAGTCCGCCTTTGCATATCAATACGATAGCCCCGGTGTTTTCTTCATGTATTCGTCGGTGGTCAATTGCGTCAGCAGAAAGCCCGCTACGTCGGCGCGGGAAATTTTCAGGGTCAGCGATTTGGCGTCGCCGGAGAACCCGTGCCGGTAGTTTCCCGTTGCCGCCCCATCCGTAAAAGCCGCCGGGCGAACAATGGTCCAGTCGAGGTTGCTTTGCCGGACGTACTTTTCCTGCAATTCGTGGTCTTTCATCGCTTCTTTCAGCAAAAAACCAAACATGATGTACTTCCAGAAGAAATTCAGGTTGCCCCTGCTGTCGCCCGCTCCCAGAGTCGTCTGACAAACGAGCCGTTTGGTACCGGTTTTCTCCATTGCCCGGATGATGTTTTTCGTTCCTTCTGAGCGAACCGTTCCTTTGCGTCCGGCCCCGAGCGCACACACAACCGCGTCGTGACCCTTTACCGCCTGCTCCACCGACGCGGGGTTTAACGCATCGCCCTGGTGAATGGTCAACCGCGCCGGTGGCAGATCCTGCAAAACCGCCGGATTGCGGGCAAAAGCCGTAACGGTATGTCCCTGAGCCAGCGCCTGAGCAACGACCAGGCGCCCTACACTTCCTGTTGATCCAAAGATGATGAGTCTCATAGTTGTTGTCGTTTGTTGCGACAAAACTAGCTGAGCTTCACAGGCCGAAATAGAACGAAACCGACAGCCGCAATTTAGTAGATAAAAGACCGGTTTTCGGCAAACGGGTCGGCAAACCGGTGCAGATTCAGCGGGGAAAAACCGGTAAATTCCTTGAAAGAGCGAATGAAGTGCGACTGGTCAGCGTAACCGTTGTCAAAGGCAACATCGGATAGCTTCTCGTAACTCCGGCTGTTCAATTGCCGGAGCGTGGATTGAAACCGGCAGATTCGGGCAAACAGGCGGGGAGAAATGCCAACGTACTGCTCAAACCGTCGCTCAAACGTTCGTTCCGATACGGCCAGGGTTTTCTGCAACTCCGGGAGGGACGTATGACCGTTGGAAACCTGAATCCGGCTGACGGCAAAATCCAGCATCCGATCGGCTTTGGGATGGTTGAGCTGGAGCATTCGGAGTAAACAGGATGCTATCGTTTCGGCTTGTTCGGTTACCGAATCGGTGTGAGAAAGACCTTCCAGCAGCGGAACCCCGGAAAGGGTGGGCAACGGGCCCAGATCAAAACAGGTGTCGGTCAGTTCATCGGCTTTGATGCCCAGCAACGGCCGGATGGCGTAGGGATGCAGCAAAAAAATAAGGATCCGGAACCGCCCACCGGTTGTCATGTGCACCGGTTTTAGCGTTTGCCCATACAGAAAAACGGATAGAGACGAATAATAATCCTCATTCAGCGAAAGGCCCTGTTCCGACTGCTGAAAGAAAATGCCCGGGCAGCCATCGGCAAAAAACCGGAACGAATTCGACGAGATGACGTGCTCACAACCTTCCAGAACCAGAATGTCTTTCAGGTATGGTCGCAAAGCCGCGTGGCGATTGATGAGTGGCTGTACCATGCCGTTTGCCGTTAGGTGTTCCCGAAGCTATTGAAATGAAAACCATAACGCAACCGATAGGTGTTGAGCGGCTATTTTCTCATGTCCAGTTTTGCCAAAACGCGTGGCCCGTTCCACGCCGGACGCTCCGCATTTGATAAATGCTCCAAAATAATTTTGAAAAATTTTGCCGCCATTTTTCAACCTTTGAAACAACTTGTCCTGTTTCTTGTTATTAGTATATCTCTCACTCGAAGTAAGGATATGGACGGAAACGTGAATTATCCTTACCCATTGAGTGAACAGAAGCCAGACGACGAAAGCGTCTGGCTTTTTTTGTTACATCAGTTTCCAGAGCAGCGCCTGAAGCCCTATTAATTGATCGAAGCGCCGGCCATTCTGGGGTTGTGGCCGCCGGGGATTGAATGGATGACGAAAACCGTTAGGTGGGATCGCTGCGCACAGCGGCCAGAAAATCGGTTACGTTGCCCGTCAGCAATCCGGCGTAACGCGTAATCTTTTCCAGCGGCCAGTCCCACCAGGCGATTTCCAGCAGTTCGGCAACGGTTTCTTCTTTAAATCGGGAGCGAATGATCCGCCCGGGGTTGCCACCAACAATGCTGTAGGGCGAAATGTCGCGGGTGACAACCGAATAGGAACCGATGATGGCCCCGTGGCCAATCGTGACTCCGGGTAAAATGCTGGCCCGGTACCCCAGCCAGACGTCGTTGCCAATGACGGTATCCCCTTTTACCGGGTACGCTTTGCCGTCCATCGCCGTGGCCCAGTCCCCGCCAAAAATGGCAAAGGGATACGAACTGACCGCATCCACCAGGTGATTGGCCCCGTTCATGATAAATTCCACGCCGGACGCAATCATGCAGAATTTGCCGATCGTCAGCCGGTCGCAGGTAAAATCAAAGAGGTAGCGGATGTTTTTCTGAAAATTTTCGACCGACTCAAAGTCATCGTAATACGTATAATCGCCAACGGTAACCTGCGGATGCCTGACCACATTTTTCAGGAAACACAACCGCTCATAACCGGCCAGCGGAAAAACAGTAGACGGATCGACAAGTGCCATCATCAGAAAGATTTTGGCAAGAATACGGCGTCAGAGCGGTAAAATCAACCCAAAGGTCCGGTGACGGGTGAATCACGTTCATCCATCCGGCAGGTTTTTGTGCAACGTTCCGGCGAAAAGGGCGGCTTTTTCGGAGCGCTTTGCGGGTTCCGCCCCTCCTGTTAATTTTACAGTTTCAGTACTCTTTTATTTCTTACTAACCTTCTGATGAAACGATTTCACGCGTTAACCCTGCTGGCTCTTTTTTGCCAGTTTTCTCTTGTTTCCAAAACCGTCCTGGCGCAGTCGAAGCCCAAAAAATATGTCCTGATCGGCTACGTGGGTGGGGGCGGCTGGACCAAAAACGACATTGAAGCCCAGAAGCTAACCCACATCAACTACGCCTTTGCCGTACCGGCCGAAAATGGCGAACTGGCCCCCATCAAAGCTCGGGATTCTGTCAACCTTGCCACGTTGAATTCTCTCAAAATCGTTAATAAAGACCTGCAAATCCTGATTTCGATCGGCGGCTGGGGTGGGTGCCGGTATTTCTCGGATGCGGCCCTGACGGAGGCTTCCCGCAGGAAATTCGCCAACAGCGCGGTTTCGTTCATGAAAAAACACCGGCTCGACGGGGTTGACATCGACTGGGAATACCCCGATCAGATTGGCGAAAACAACATTTTCCGGCCGGTCGACAAGCAGAATTTTACGCTGCTGCTGAAGGAACTGCGTGACCAACTCGACGCGCAGGGCAAAAAAGACAACCGCCCGGCTGCCCGGCATTACCTGCTGACGGCTGCCACCGGGGGCGATACGGCGTTCGTAAACCACACCGAGCTGGGCAACGCGCAGAAATACCTCGACTACGTGAACATCATGACGTATGACCTGTACCACGGCAATGATAAAAAAACCGGCCACCACAGTCCGCTGTACCAATCGGCGCTGAGCGACCGGTCGCGCAATAGTTCAGACGATGCCGTCAACGGTCACATTAAAGCGGGCGTTCCGGTCGGCAAAATTGTGCTCGGCCTGCCTTTCTACGGACGCGGCTGGACGGATGTTAATCCCGTCAACAAGGGACTTTTTCAGCCGTCGGCGGGCAAGCACATGAGCCCTAATTATTATGACCTAGTGGATAATTACATTAACAAAAACGGTTACACCCGGTATTGGGACGACAAAGCCAAAGCGCCCTATCTGTGGAATCCGGAAACGCGTACGTTTATTTCCTACGCCGACAAAGAGTCGATGGTGTACAAAATTGAGTACGTGAAATCCAAGGGGCTGGCGGGTGCCATGTTCTGGGAGTATCCGCTGGATTACAAGAAAGACAAGCTGCTGGACGTGCTGGTTCGGGAGCTGGCCAAGTAACGAGTGGACCGGGGAGAACATCAAAACTTCCCGGTCTTTTTTTTACGGAGCTCCGCTTTTGTTACCGTAATATTATATCTTGAAATGGCGTGCTGAATTTTAGCAAGTACCCGGCTTGATTGACCCCATCTCGTTTACTTTTGCGAAGTCAATTTGCTTATTCGTATGAAAATCGTCTTCAATACCGCCATTGCCGCCGTTTTGCTCACTTGTTCTACTTTACCGAGCATGGCCCAAACCAAAGTAATCGCCCACCGGGGAGCCTGGAAAAACACCGGCGCTCCGCAAAACTCGATTGCCTCGCTGCAACAGGCCATCAAACTGGGTTGCTACGGCAGTGAGTTCGACGTGCACATGACCGCCGATTCAGCACTGGTGGTCAACCACGATCACGACCTGCAGGGCGTCAATCTCGAAACTGCCCCCGCGGCCCAGATCAACGCCCTGAAACTCAGCAACGGCGAGTCACTGCCGACGCTGGAAAGCTACCTGAAAGAAGGTCTGAAACAGAAGAAAACCCGTCTGATTCTCGAAATCAAAGCATCGAAAGTCAGCAAGGAACACTCGCTGGCCCTGGCGACAAAATGCGTGCAGGCCGTTAAAGCCCAAAAAGGCCGGAAGCTGGTCGATTACATCAGCTTTGATTACGACGTTTGCAAGAAAGTAAAAGAACTGGACCCTTCAGCCAATGTGGCCTATCTGATGGGCGACAAAACCCCGGAACAACTGGCCGCCGACGGTTTATACGGCCTGGATTACCACCACAGCATCATGAAGAAAAACGAAAACTGGATTCAGGATGCGCACCAGAAAAAGCTGACCGTCAACGTCTGGACCGTCAACGACCCGGACACCATGAACTGGCTCCTGGAACGCAAAGCGGATTTCATCACGACCGACGAACCCGAAAAATTGCTGACGCTGACGAAGTAATTTTTTAGAAGAAAAAAGAGGTGAGAAGAAAGTGTATCAACCATCTTTCTTCTCACCTCTTTCTTATTATCTCACCTCTCTTGTCTTTTCTCTTTATTCTCCTTTTACCTTACCGCCCATCAGCGCAACGCATAGGCCCATGCCGGCGATGATGGTGAACGAAAGCCGCAGGCTCGACCAACCCGCCACAAAACCGATTACCGGCGGACCAATCAGGAAGCCCAGAAAACCAATGGTTGAAACCGCAGCCAAAGCCACGCCCGGCGACATGACCGTTGACTTTCCGGCTGCGCTGTACACCAGCGGCACCACCGACGACACACCAAAACCCACGAGGAAAAAGCCGAGGATCGCCGTGCCCAGATACGGTAAAGCAACCGACGTCAGCAAACCGGCGGCAATCAGCACACCGCTCACTTGCAGCGTCCGCTTCAGGCCGTAGCGGGTCGCAAACCAGTCGGCAATGAAACGGCCCATTGCCATGGTGCTCATGAATGCCGTGTACCCAGCGCCAACCATTGATTTGTTAGCCATCACCACTTTTTTGAAATAAATACCGCTCCAGTCAAACATAGCGCCTTCGCAGATCATGGCACAGAAAGCAATAATGCCCAGCGTCAACAGCGTTTTATCCGGTTTGGCAAAAATGGGCTGATCGCCGTTGGTATTAACGTCTTCGGGCAAAATATACCGGGAAGCAACGGCCAGCAGCGCCAGTGCGAGAAACAAAACGGCCGCAAAATGCTGATACGGAACAATACCCGCGCCAATCATGAACGCTCCGAGCATGGCTCCGGCAAAACCCGCCAGACTCCACAGCCCGTGAAACGACGCCATCACCGGCCGATTGTACATGGCCTCAACCCCCACGGCCTGCGTGTTGATGGAAATGTTCGCCATGTTACCAAACAGCCCGAACATGAACAGACAGCCCATCAGTTGCGGGGTGCTTTGCGCCAACCCCAGGGTCAGCAAGGTGATTGCGTAAAGGCCAACCGCCAGCGTAGCGACTTTACGGCTCCCGATTTTGGCTGTCAGCCAGCCCGCAATCGGGAGCGACAACATCAGACCAGCCGGAAGAGCCAGCAGAACTCCGCCCAATGCCGCATCCGACAAGCCCAGCGTCTGCTGAATGCTTGGAATCCGGGACGCCCAGCTGGCAAACGACAACCCTTGCAGGAAGAACATAGTGCCCACAGCCATCCGGCGTACACTACGCGTGGAGAGTGATGGCGAGGGAAGTTGAAAAACTGTAAAATTCATTCTAGGAAAAAGTCAATATTTCAGGTTGTATTCAGATTTCGTTTAACGAATAACGGCGGCAAAAATAGCTTTATTTTACAGCACTTAAAAGCATTTTTCTGCAACCACATAATCAAAACTCTCTCAATTAAGTTCTTTGATTTAGTCAATTCTAAAACGTTTCGTATCTGTTACAGAAAATGTACAAAAAGCTTGTCAATTACCCTCGCGAGTCCAGCGGACTTGGGGTAAGTACTAGCAGCATTTTTTAGAGCCTGATGCATTTATGACTACCTGTTGCACGAGTTTTTCGGGTAGCTTTGCCGCATGAAGTCTCTGATTTGCTTGTTGATGAGCGTCCACCTGCTTTTTTTATCCGTTTGGCCCTGCGCCGACGGATGCCTGAAGGTGCGCGCCGACAAACAGGCAACAGCGACGCTTGCCAGCGACGACCACCAGCACGACGACGGCAATCCCGGCGCCGATCTGTGCTCTCCCTTTTGCGGGTGCGCCTGCTGCGGTACGGTGCTCGAACCCGGCCCGGATTTTCAGTTTGCCTTTGCGGTCTTTTCGTTTGCTTCTCCCCGGTACACAACTTCAGTACCAACCTTACCAACTGCCCCACTTTCTTTCTGGCAGCCGCCCCAGCTCGGCTGAGATAGGATACGTGCGCCCAATCGGTTCTGTGCAACCGGGTTGCATTGCCCGCCCCCGATGGCGGGTGTAAATCGCTTTCTTATCTTCTATTTTTCTCTACGGTATGCTGGATTCCATCATCCGATTTTCCATTCAGAACAAACTCATTATTGGCCTGTTGACGTTGGGGCTGGTGATCTGGGGCGGTTATTCGCTCAGCCGGTTGCCCATCGACGCCGTGCCCGACATCACCAATAACCAGGTTCAGATCATCACCCGATCACCCGCGCTGGCGGCTCCCGAGGTTGAGCGGCTGATTACCTTTCCGATTGAGCAAACCATGGCGACCATTCCCGAAATCGCCGAGATTCGCTCGTTCTCCCGTTTTGGGCTGTCGGTCGTGACCATCGTTTTTGGGGAAACAACCGATCTGTACTGGGCGCGCCAGCAGATCAGTGAACGGCTTTCGTCGGCCCGCAGCCAGATTCCGGCAGGAACCGGCGAACCCGAAATGGCTCCGTTGACAACCGGGCTGGGCGAAATCTACCAGTATGTCATTTACGCCAAACCGGGTTACACCGATAAGTATCCCCCAACCGAACTGCGCACCTTGCAGGATTGGGTGGTTCGGCGGCAGTTGCTGGGAACGCCCGGCGTGGCTGACGTCAGCAGCTTCGGCGGTTTGCTGAAACAGTATGAAATTGCCATCGACCCCGACCGGCTGCGTTCGTACGGCCTGAGCATCGGCGATTTGTTCACGGCATTGTCCCGCAACAACCAGAACACCGGGGGCGCTTACATTGACAAAAAACCGAATGCCTACTTCATCCGCTCGGAAGGACTCGTTGACAGTCTGGCCGACATCGGCCGGATCGTCATTCGCCGGACACCGGGCGGAGTGCCGGTTCTAATCCGCGACGTGGCCAGCGTGCAATACGGTTCGGCCAACCGTTACGGCGCCCTGACCCGCAACGGACAGGGGGAAGCCGTGGGCGCGCTGGTGCTGATGCTGAAAGGAGAAAACGCCAACCAGGTCATCGAACGGGTCAAAAACCGGATGGAGCAGATTCGCAAAACGCTGCCCGAAGGGGTTGATATCCACGCATTTCTGGACCGGAGCAAGTTGGTGGGCCGGGCCATTCATACCGTTACCCGCAACCTGATCGAGGGGGCGCTGATCGTCATTTTCGTACTCATTCTGTTTCTGGGCAACTGGCGGGCCGGGCTGATCGTCGCGTCGGTGATTCCGCTGTCGATGCTATTTGCTGTTGGCATGATGCAGGTGTTCGGCGTATCGGGCAACCTCATGAGTCTGGGCGCGATCGACTTCGGCCTGATTGTCGACGGTGCCGTCATCATCGTCGAAGCGACTGTTCACCACCTGGGTTTACGTAAAATAAGTCGGTTGACGCAGGCACAGATGGACGAGGAAGTCTTTGAATCGGCCAGCCGGATTCGCACCTCGGCGGCTTTCGGCGAGCTCATTATTCTCATTGTTTATCTGCCCATCCTTGCCCTGTCGGGAATTGAAGGCAAGATGTTTGGGCCGATGGCGCAGGTCGTCGGGTTCGCCATCGCCGGTGCGTTCATCCTCTCGCTGACGTATGTACCGATGATGTCGGCGCTGATGCTGAATAAACAGACGACAGCCCAACGGACCATTTCCGACCGGCTAATGGACTTTTTTCTCCGCCTGTACGAACCCGTCATTCAGGTTGTTATGCGTCGGAAAACCGTGGTACTGGCCGTAGCGACTTTGCTATTGCTGGGCGTGGGCTGGCTGTTTACAACGCTCGGGGGTGAATTTATTCCGACGCTCGACGAAGGAGATTTCGCCGTGGAAACCCGCGTTCTGACCGGTTCGTCGCTGAGCCAGACGATCGAGAAAACCACGCAGGCCGAGCGGATTCTGCTGCAAAAATTTCCGGAAGTCAAAGAGGTGATCAGCAAAATTGGCGCGGGCGAAATCCCCACCGACCCGATGCCCATCGAAGCCGCCGACATGATGGTCATCCTGAAACCCCGCTCGGAATGGACCACCGCGTCGGATCGCGAGGAGCTGGCCGGAAAAATGACCGAAGCCCTGGAAGCCATACCGGGCGTGACGTTCGGATTTCAGCAACCGATTCAAATGCGTTTTAACGAACTGATTTCAGGAGCAAAACAGGATGTAGCCGTGAAAGTATTCGGGGAAGATCTGAACGAGCTAACCCGGCTTTCAAAACGCATCAGTGGCCTGATCAGCAGTGTCGAGGGAGCCACCGATTTATACGTGGAGCAGGTGCAGGGCCTCCCCCAGATTGTGGTGAAATTAGACCGTGAAGCCCTGGCGCGCTACGGCCTGTCGGTCGAAGACGTTAACCGAACCATCAGCACGGCTTTTGCCGGAGAAAGCGCGGGCCTGGTTTACGAAGGAGAGCGCCGGTTTGACCTGGTGGTTCGGCTGGCGGGCGAAAACCGGCGGAACATCAACGACGTGCAGGCTCTGACCGTTGCCAGCGCCGACGGGCCGCCCATTCCACTCTCGGAAATTGCGGTGGTTGAACTGGTGCCCGGACCCAACCAGATTCAGCGCGAAGATGCCAAACGCCGGCTCACCATCGGTTTCAACGTGCGCGGCCGCGATGTGGAAAGCGTCGTCACCGAACTCCACCGCAAAATAGGTCAGCAAATCCAGTTCCCGACTGGGTATTACGTAACCTACGGCGGGCAGTTCGAGAACCTGGTTGAAGCCCAGCAACGGCTCCAGGTGGCGGTTCCGGTGGCGCTGGGGCTTATCTTTCTGCTGCTTTTTCTGACATTCCACTCCCTGCGCCAGGCATTGCTTATTTTCTCGGCCATTCCGCTGGCGGCCATTGGGGGCGTGTTGGCCCTGTGGATGCGCGGGATGCCGTTCAGCATCTCGGCGGCCGTCGGTTTCATTGCGCTGTTCGGGGTGGCCGTTCTGAACGGTATTGTCTTGCTGGCCGAATTCAACGACCAGCGACGCAACGGCATCACCGACCTCCAACAGGCGATTTTCCGGGGAACCCGCATCCGGCTCCGGCCCGTGCTCATGACGGCCACCGTGGCTTCCCTTGGCTTTTTACCAATGGCGCTGTCCAACACCGCCGGGACGGAAGTGCAAAAACCGTTGGCAACGGTCGTTATCGGCGGCCTGGTGACAGCGACGTTACTTACCTTGCTGGTGTTACCGGTTTTGTATTTTCTGGTGGAAAAACGATTTGGCAAACGAGATACCTCGCTGCTGCCCAACGCCAAAACCGTTGCGGCTGGCGGCTGGCCGGTCATTGGCCTTCTGACGCTGGGACTCGGTGCGGTTTCGACCAACGGCCACGCGCAGGTCCAAACCGTGCGAAATCCGTTTTCGCTGGAACAGGCGCTGAATCAAACCTTTCAGCACAATCCGCAGGTACGGGTTTCCACGCTGAACCAGGATTACCAGCAGGCGTTGAGTGGTACGGCAAAAGCCATTGATAAAACCGACATCGTAGTAACGGCGGGTCAATACAACAGCCGCTACGTCGATCAGTCGCTGCAAATCGGGCAACGACTGCCCGCGCCCGGGCTACTTCGCAATCAGAAGGCGCTGGCGGACGCCCGGATTGCCGGTGCCCAAGCCGAAAGCCGCGTCACCCGGCAGGAATTGACTTTTCAGGTAAAAGCCGCTTATTACGAACTGGTTTACCGGCGAACGCTCCACCGGGAACTAACTCGGCAGGACAGCTTGCTGAGCGCCGTCGTTCGGGCTGCGGGGGTTCGGCGACGCACGGGCGAAGGGTCACTGCTGGAGCAGACAGCCGCCGAGGTCGAAGCCCGGCAACTCCGGATGACGATGATTCAGAACCGGGCCGATCAGCAAATTGAGTCCCGGCGGCTGCAAACGCTGTTCGGAACTGATCAACTACCGGAAATTGCGGATTCGGTACTGACGGCCCGGGCGCTTCGTTTGCCGGATTCGGCGGCATTGACCCAGAACCCCGAACTCGCCCTGCTGCGCCAGCAGATCGAAATTGCCCGGCGCGAAACCGACGTGGAGCGGTCCCGGCTGAAACCCGATTACTCGATCAACGTGGTCAACCAGTCGCTGCGGGGGATTCAGACCATCAACGGAAATGACCGGTTTTACACGGGCGTTGATCGGTTTACGTATGGGCAGGTGGGTATTTCAATTCCGCTTGTCGCCAAACCGTTGCGGGCGCGGGTTCGGGCGGCCGAGTTGGGCCAGCAGCGCACCGAAGCGCAGTGGGCGGCCCGTTGGCGCAACTTGGAAGGAGCGTTTGCGGAACTCCTGCAAACCCACAAAAAAAACCGCGAGACGCTGACCTATTACGAGGAATCCGCCCTGCCGCAAGCCGCGCTGATCCGGCAACAGGCCGACCGAGCCTACCGCGCCGGGGAGATTGGATACATCGAACTGTTCCAGAACCTGCGAACGGCGAGCACCATTCAGACGGGTTACCTGGCCGCCCTGAACGCCCTGAATCAGACCATCATCAACCTTGAATACCTCCTGGGAAGTACCGAACCATGAAAAACATTCTGAAAATCAATCTCTTTCTCCTACTGCTAACCGTCCTTGGTTTCTCGGCCTGTAACCGGCAAACGGATACCGAGGCTCACGCCGACGGGCATCCCGAACAAGGAGAAGACCATACCGACGAGCACGAGGAACACGCCGAAGGGCTGGTCGAACTGACCGACGAGCAGTTCAAAACCGTTGGTATCCGGCTCGGTAGCCCGGAGGAGCGGACGCTTAGCAACCTCATTCGGGTCAACGGAATGATCAACGTGCCCCCCCAGCAGAAAGTGTCGGTTTCGACGCCCTACGGCGGCATCCTGACGTCCACCCCCCTGCTTCCGGGTCAGGCCGTCAAACAGGGGCAGTTGCTGGCAATGCTCGAAAATCCGGAGTTTATCCGGTTGCAGCAGGAATACCTGGAAACCACCAGCCAACTCGAATTTCAGGAACAGGAATACGAACGCCAGCGCGAACTGAGCCGCGAAAACGTCGGAACGCTCAAAACCTTTCAGCAGGCCACATCGCAGGTCAAAATTCTGCGCTCCCGGGCCGAAGGACTGCGGCAGCAACTGGCCCTGCTGGGGGTGTCGATGGGCGAGTTGGCGAAAGGAAAAATAACGCGCACCGTCGCCGTCCGGTCGCCCATTACGGGCACGGTGACCGAAGTGAACGTAAACCGGGGCCGGTTCGTCAACGCCAATGATATTTTGTTTGAATTGATCAATACCGCCGGCCTTTATGCTGAATTAACGGTTTTTGAGGGCGATATTGCCAACGTACAGGTCGGGCAGCGGGTGCAGCTTTCGGTGATCGGCGAAAACGGCGGGCCCAGGAATCGGGAACGCATTGCGCGGATCCGGTACATCAACCGAGAAACCGGGACCGACCGGACCGTAAAGGTGTTTGCCGCGCTGGAAAAACCGGATGCCGCGCTCCGGCCGGGCACATTTTTGAAGGCCCTGATCGAAACGCAGTCGGCTCCGCAACCGGCTTTACCGGAAAGTGCGGTCATAAAAGCGGGAACGGTTTCGCAGGTTTTTGTTTATGAAGGAAGAGAAGAACACGAAGGCGCGGTTCACCACCAGTTTCGGCCCGTGGCAGTACAGGCTGGCGTGGCGGAAAACGGTTTTCAGGCCGTCACCTTACCCGCAACGGTCCGGAAAGGCGCTCAGGTGGTGGTGGCCGGAGCCTACGACCTGCATTCTGTCTTGAACAACTCGGAAGAAGCGGGCGGTCACGTTCATTAACGAATTATTTTCATGTTATTTAATCTGCTTGTTGGTAGTATTTTGCTCGGAGCCGTGCACGCGGCCATTCCGAATCACTGGCTTCCGGTGGCCCTCATCGGGCGAAGCGAAAGCTGGACCCTGCGCGAAACGCTGGGCGTGGCGGCTCTGAGCGGCTTTTTTCATACGCTTAGCACCGTCGTTCTGGGCGTTTTGATTGGCGCCATCGGCGTCGAACTGTCGGAGCGGCTGGAAGACCAGACCCGCTGGATTGCGTCGCTGATCCTGATTTTCATGGGGCTGGTGTATTTCGCGGTCCATAATCCGCACGGCGCCCACGAACACGTTCCGAAAGGGTTATCGGGCCGGTCGAAACGCACCATCATTGGCACCCTAGCCGTTGCGATGCTGCTTTCGCCCTGTCTGGAAATCGAGACGTTTTTCTTTACCGCCGGAACGCTGGGCTGGCCCGCCATTACCACGCTGAGCATTGCCTACACCATTGTCACGATTGGCTGCATGGTCGGACTGACGGCTCTGTCGTTCCGGGGGCTGGCAAAATTGCACTGGCACTGGCTCGAGCACCACGAAAAACAGATCACCGGTGGTATTCTGATTGCCCTCGGCATCCTCAACTTTTTTATCGAACTGTAAACGATATGGCAACCCATCACCATCATTCCCACGACGACGGCCCTGATCATGATCACGACCACGGTGCGCTGGACCTGGTCGAAACCGAATCCAACGCGGCCGAAAACGCGGGTTCGGGCCACGCCCATTCCGCCTGGGAAGGTTTCCGGGAATACATGCCGGTGGTAATCAGTCTGGTGTTACTGCTGGGCGGTATTTTGCTGGACCACTACGCCGGCTGGTTTCGTGATCCGTGGCGGTTTGGCTGGTACCTGGCGGCATACTGGCCCGTCGGCTGGCCGGTGCTGCGCCGAGCCATCATGAACATCCTTAAGGGCGACATTTTTACCGAGTTTTTCCTGATGGGCGTCGCAACCGTCGGTGCCTTTGCCATCCGTGAATACCCCGAAGGGGTAGCCGTCATGTTATTTTATACCATCGGCGAACTGTTTCAGGATGCTGCGGTGCTGCGGGCACGTCGTTCCATCAAAGCCCTGCTCGACGTGCGGCCCGATACCGTGACGGTCCTGCGCGACGGAAAAGCCGTTTTGACTAAAGCCGCTCAGGTGACGAT
Organism: Larkinella insperata; assembly: GCF_026248825.1. Taxonomy (NCBI): domain Bacteria; kingdom Pseudomonadati; phylum Bacteroidota; class Cytophagia; order Cytophagales; family Spirosomataceae; genus Larkinella; species Larkinella insperata. Next base: position 1,527,523 of record NZ_CP110973.1, read on the forward strand.
TGGAGAAGTCATTCAGATTAAGCCGGGTGAAAAAGTGGGACTGGACGGCAAGATGCAGTCCGAAACCGGCTCGTTCGATACGGCAGCCCTGACCGGCGAGAGCGTTCCGCGCACCATTACCAAAGGCGAAGACGTACTGGCGGGGATGATCAACCGGCAAACGCTGGCCGAAATGGAGGTGACGACGCGCTACCAGGATTCCAAGCTGTCGCGCATTCTGAAACTGGTGCAGGAAGCCACCGGCCGCAAGGCCCAGACGCAGGAGTTCATTGCCCGTTTTGCAAAAATCTACACCCCGATTATCTGCGCACTGGCGGTTTTGATCACGGTCGTTCCGTACTTTCTGGTTGCGGATTACCGCTTTCAGGACTGGCTGTATCGCGGCCTGGTTTTCCTGGTGATCGGCTGCCCATGCGCGCTGGTGATCTCCATTCCGCTGGGCTATTTTGGCGGAATTGGTGCGGGGTCGCGGCAGGGAATTCTGTTCAAGGGCTCGGTTTTTCTGGACCTGATTACGCAGGTCAAAACCGTGGTGATGGACAAAACCGGCACGCTGACGCAGGGGATTTTCAAGGTGCAGGAGGTACAAGCGAACGGTAGTTCGGAGCAGGAATTAATCCGGCTAACGGCAGCTCTGGAAAGCAAATCAACGCACCCGGTAGCCACGGCGATTCTCGCTTACGCCCAATCCGGTGCAACAATGCCGCTAGTGGAAAACGTGGAGGAAATCCCCGGTCACGGCTTAAAAGGAACCGTCGACGGAAAAACCGTGCTGGCCGGGAACGCCAAACTGCTCCGAAAATTCAACGTTTCGTTTGACGAGAGCCTGACCTCCATTCCGTTTACGGTGGTGATAGTGGCCATCGACGGGCAATTTGCCGGGTATTTCACGATTGCCGACCAGGCGAAGGACGATGCCGCCGACACGGTAAAGCAACTGCACCGCATGGGGCTGAAAACCGTCATGCTGTCGGGCGACAAATCGGCGGTGGTGCAGGCCGTGGCCCAGCAAGTGGGCGTCGATGAAGCCGTTGGCGATTTGCTGCCGGAAGATAAAGTTCGGGAAGTGGAACGGCTGAAGCAGGCGCTGACGGGTAATTCAAAGCAAAAACTGGCTTTTGTGGGCGACGGTGTGAACGATGCGCCGGTGGTGGCGCTGGCCGACGTGGGCATCGCGATGGGCGGACTCGGTTCCGACGCAACGATTGAAACCGCCGACGTGGTGATTCAAACAGACCAGCCCTCGAAGATTGCCACGGCGATTAAAATCGGGAAAGCGACGCGGCAGATCGTCTGGCAGAACATCACGCTTTCGCTGGTCGTCAAGGCCATTGTGCTGCTGCTGGGCGCGGGTGGCGTGGCTACGATGTGGGAAGCGGTTTTTGCCGATGTGGGCGTTGCTTTGCTGGCAATCCTGAACGCTGTGCGGGTCCAGAATCTGAAATTTTAACACCCATGGCAACTTTTTTTGCAACGCCGGCCGAGTTTCGGCAATGGCTGGAAGAAAATCATAGCACCGAGAAGGAACTGGTGGTGGGTTTCTACAAAGTGGGCTCCGGCAAGCCGAGCATGACATGGCCGCAGTCGGTCGATGAAGCTCTGTGTTTCGGCTGGATCGACGGTATTCGCAAATCCATCGACGACACCAGCTACCAAATCCGGTTTACCCCCCGCAAAGCCAAAAGCATCTGGAGTGCCGTCAACATCAAACGCATCGGTGAACTCATGGAGCAGGGGCTGGTCCGGTCCGCTGGTTTAACAATTTTTCAGGAGCGGGATTTAAAAAGGGCCGGCTTGTATACCCACGAGCAAACCGACTGGCAACTGAGTGCAGAGTTCGAAGCCCGGTTGAAAGCAAATGAACCGGCGTGGCAGTTCTTCCAGAAACAGGTTCCGTCGTACCAAAAATCAGCGATCCACTGGGTGATGGGTGCCAAACAGGAAACTACCCGACAGAAACGGTTAGCCGACCTCATCGAAGACTCCGCCAACAGCCGGAAAGTCGCCCCATTCCGGCGCAACGGCGAGTAAGGGCGGGTTTGAATTAACCCGTAGAATGGTTAACATGGGTGGCCAATGCTCCAATTTGCCCGCAAATGGCCGTATTCATGGAAACTCTTGTACTTCTCACAGCTCGAACCAACCGCTTGATCCGACACCTGCCGAAGCTAACGCTTGCGGTCCTTCTTCTTTTTACAATACCGTATTCTTTTGGGCAAAAAACCGAAGCCAAACTGGCGTTTACGGTAACGATGGAAGACCCCGCTTCGCAGCTTTACCACGTCATATTTCGGTGCGAAGGGTTGAAGGGCGAGACGCTGAATTTTAAGATGCCGGTCTGGACGCCGGGTTACTACCAGTTGATGAATTATGCCAAATCGGTGGAGAACTTCCGGGCCACCGACGGCTCCGGCAACGCGTTGAAATGGGAGAAAACCGCCAACAGCCGCTGGACGGTGCATCCCAGGCAGGCCGGAACCGTAACGCTGACGTACGACATCCGGGCCACCCGCAACTTTGTAGCCGGAAATTTCCTGGACGAAAGCCACGGCTACATCTCCCCGGCGGGCGTGTTTCTGCACCCTGAAGGACAACTGAAGCATCCAGTTACCGTTACCTTGAAACCCTATACAAAGTGGCCCCAGCTCATTGCGACGGGCTTGGATTCGGTGGGCGGACAGCCGCAGACGTACGTTGCCCCCAACTACGACATTTTGTACGACAGTCCGATGCTGATGGGCAAGCTGGAACAACTGCCGTCGTTTGAGGTTAACGGTATTCCGCATCACTTCATCGGTTATAACCTGGGGCCGTTCGACCGGGCGCAGTTTATCGCGGACCTAAAAAAGATTGTTGCAGGGTCGGCGGCCGTCATTGGTGATATTCCGTACAAGCATTACACGTTTATTGCCATTGGTCCGGGCGGGGGCGGCATCGAGCATTTGAACTCCACGTCCATCAGTTTCAGCGGAGAACAGTTGAATACGCGGGCGGGCCGAAACCGGATGTACAACTTTCTGGCGCACGAGTATTTCCACCATTACAACGTCAAGCGCATCCGGCCCGTTGAACTGGGGCCGTTCAATTACGATCAGGAAAACCGTACCCGAATGCTCTGGGTTTCGGAGGGTTTTACGGTTTATTATCCGTACCTGATCTTGAAAAAAGCGGGTTTGATGACGGAGGAGGAAGTATTCAGTGGCTTGCAGAGCAATATCGCCAGCTACGAAAACAAACCGGGTCACCGGTTTCAGTCGGCGACGCAGGCCAGCTTCGAAACGTGGGAAGACGGACCGTTTGGCCGGACCGGCGACGAAGCTTACAAAACGATTTCGTACTACAGCAAAGGGCCGGTTCTGGGCGCGATGCTCGACTTTAAGATCCGGCACGAAAGCCAGAATAAGAAGTCGCTGGATGATGTGATGCGGGCGCTTTACCGGACGTATTACCAAAAGCAGCAACGCGGTTTTACCGAAAAAGAATTCTGGGCCGAATGCGAAAAAGCCGCCGGAACTAAACTGACTGAGCTCGCCGATTACGCGGCCACCACGAAGGAGATTGATTATCCGAACTACTTCGCCTACGCCGGTTTAGCCATTGACACCACGTCCAGCGAATTGCCGGGTGTCTGGCTGGGCATTTCTTTCCGCGAAAAAGGCGACAGTTTGCTGGTCACGGAAACCGAATGGCAGTCCCCCGCCTGGAACGCCGGACTTCGGAACGGCGCGGTGATTTTGGCTATCGACGGTCAGAAAGCAACGGTTGATGCACTAAGCGCCATCAGCAAAAACAAAAAACTGGGTGATTCGGTCAGGCTGCTGGTGTGGCAAAACGGTCAGCAAAAGGAAACGACGGCGGTAGTACGTAAAAAATCCGAACGCAATTTCCGAATCAGCCGCCTTCCCAACCCCAACCCGCTCCAGTCCGCCATCCTAAAAAGCTGGCTATAAACCGCAACCCCTTTGGGGTTAATCCCGGATAGCCTCCGGGGCTATCCGGGTATGTCAAGCGCGTTTCATGGCAACCCGGTAGAGGATGACGGCCAGCCCCAGAAACGACAGCGCACCCAGAAGCTGGTAACCGCCCGCACCGAGTGCCCCTTCCAGCGCCGGTTCCAGCGTCAACCCGGCCAGAAAATTGTAGATGGATTCGTTGACAGAAAGCAGGGCCACGAATACCCCGGCCAGTGCCCCACCGGCCACCAAACCGGTTGAGAACAGGCTGCCCCGTCCCAGATCGGCGTCTTCCTCAACGATGCCTTTCCGCTTGAAATTCCAGTCGACCAGCGCTTTCACACAGCCACCAGCGAAGATTGGCAGGGTTGTCGAAAGAGGTAGGTACAGGCCAACGGCAAAGGCCAGCGCACTAACCCCGCAAATTTCGACAACAAACGACATAAAAGCGCCCACCAGTACAAACTGCCAGTCGAGGTTAAACGACAGCAGCCCTTTGATCAGGGTAGCCATCAGCGTTCCCTGCGGAGCCGGAAACCGGTCGCTGCCGATGGCGTGGGTAATGCCCTGCGCGACGAGATCGGGGGTGGGCGTATCCAGGATTTTAACCGTGGCCCCGACCGCCAGCGATGAAACAATCACCCCGATGAATAGGGCCATTTGCTGGTATTTGGGCGTTGCGCCGACCAGAAAACCGGTTTTCAAATCCTGCGAGGTACCGCCCGCGTTGGCCGCTGCGATGCAGATCATGCCACCCACCACCAGCACTGCCGGTTCGTAAATTTTGCCCGTCAGGCCAACTCCGATGAATACCAAGGCCGTGCCCATGATGGTGGCAATGGTCATGCCCGAAACCGGCGACGAACTGGAACCGATCAGCCCGACAATCCGGCTGGCGACGGTCACAAAGAAAAAGCCAAACACGACGACCAGTATGGCAATCAGCAGCTTGGTCAGAATGGAATCGCCGGGAATTTGCGGAAGAATGACCATCAAAACCGCCAGGGCAATGCTACCGAAAATGACGACCCGCACCGACAAATCCTGCTCCGTCCGCCGAACCTGCGCGCCTTCCGCGGCCACATCCACTTTTTTGAAGCTGTCGCGGAACGAGGAAACGATGGTCGGGATGGTTTTGAGCAGCGTCATGAAACCGCCCGCCGTAACCGCCCCCGCGCCGATTTGCCGGATGTAGGCCCGGTAGATGGCGGCCGCCGTGTCGCTAAATGTGTGCGATGCCGGATTCCAGCCGCCGGGTCCGCCCGCCGTTTGCAAATTGGTCAAATAGCCAAGTTTGATCAGTTGTAGCGCAATGGTATCGCCCGGCACTAGTGTTGCCAGCAACGGAATCAGGGCCAGCCACGCCAGAATACCGCCCCCGACCAACACCGCCGAAATCCGAAACCCGATGATGTAGCCAACGCCCAGGTACTCCGGCGTAATCTCGCCCGATACCTGCGCCGACGGGAAATACCGGTTTGCCTGCTGGGTAGCCCAGGTAGGCGCTTCGGCAATGACGTGCAGAATCTTCTGGAAAATCGCATACAGCAAGGCCACGCCCAACCCCCGGTAGGCCATCTTGGCAAAATCACCGCCCCGCTCGCCCGCAATCAGCACCGAGCCGCAGGCCGTTCCTTCGGGATAGGGTAGCTTGCCGTGTTCTTCCACGATGAGCGCCCGTCGCAGCGGAATCATCATGAGCGTACCGAGCAGCCCGCCCAGAATCGCCAGCGTCAGAATGGTCCAGTAATTGAAAAAGTCCTCGCCAACCCCGTCGGTCAGGAACAGGAAACCGGGCAGGGTAAAAACTACCCCGGACGCGATGGATTCGCCCGCCGAGCCGGTGGTCTGGATAATGTTGTTTTCGAGGATGGTCGTCTTCAGGAATTTCCGCCCGAGCGAAATGGCCAGGACCGCAATGGGAATGGACGCCGAAACGGACAGCCCGGCTTTCAGCGACAGATAAACCGTGGCAGCTCCGAACAAGACCCCAAACAAAGCCCCCGTGATGACGGCTTTGAGCGTAAATTCGGCGGTTGACTGGTTATCGGGAATGTAAGGTCTGAACTCGGTAGACGGTCTGGTTTCCATGGGCAGGGGTCAGGATTTTCGCGAAAGATAATCAAATGCGATCTTGTTCAACCACCCGATGCCGCTTCCGCCGGAAAAACCGGGGAAAATGAGTTTCGGGCCAGCCGTTTATTCGTCTCCTCCCAATACCGACCACACCATGTCGCTTTCGTAGCCTTTTCCGATGGCGAAGCGCACCAGTTTCTGCTTCATGACCAGCGGACTCTCGCCCTGCAGGCTGCGCTTCTTTTTCTCGAGCAAATCGACCAGCGTCTGGCGGTAGTCGTCGGGTTCAATTTCTTTCATGGCCTGATCGAGGTTATAGCCGGTGATGCCGCGCTGCTTCAGGTGCTGCTTGATTTTGTGTTTGCCCCAGCGTTTCACCCGGAATTTGCTACCCGCGAACGTTTTGGCAAACCGCTCTTCATTCAGGTAGTTCTGTTCGATTAGCCAAACGATGATTTCCTCGGCCTCGTCGCCGTACACATCCCATTCGTTCAGCCGTTCACGAACTTCCCGCTGCGTGCGTTCCTGATAGGCGCAAAACGAAGCCGCCCGGCGCAGAATATCTTTTGATTGCTCGGTCATTTTCTAGAGGTGGAAGGTTAGACAAGAGACAAGAGAGATGGGACAAAAGATCAGAAAACCGGTTTCTTTTTTCATCTGTCTAACCTCTCTTATCTTACATCTCCTATCTATTAATAACAAAAAACGGCCGAAGATAGCTCCGGCCGTTGTGTCCTTATAATTCAAAATTACCAGGTTCGTTTGCTCATCACCTTGTCCAGTTCGGCGCGGGTCATGGTGCCAAGTTCGGGGTGCTGACCGAGCCATTTCAGGAACTCGACTTTGATTTCGTCGGTCCACTGGCTGTCGATCTGGCCCGTGGTGTAGCGGGCCGATTTGACCATTTCAAAACCGAACTGGTCTTTGCGGGTCACAAATTCGCAGGTTGCCACAACCTGTTCGGCTAGGTGCGCCGGTACGAACAAGACACCTTCCCGCTGGGCAATCACCAGGTCGCCGGGCAGCACCATTGTGTTTCCCATCCGGATCGGTGAATTCAGGCCCATCAGGACCATTTCTTCCAGAAACGACGGGTGAAAATCGCGCACGTACGCGTTGAAGCCTTTGATATTCTGCAGCTCCTGCAAATCGCGGGCGGCCCCGTTGAACACGACCCCGTTGCCGGTTTTGCTGAAAATGGCATTGCCTAAAGTGGCGCCCACGAGCGTACCTCCGCCAATTTTCCCGAAACCGTCGGCCACATACACGTCGCCTTTCGTCAACGTTTCAATCGGCCAGGTGTTGGTGTTGCCCTTGCGGCCCTGCTTGCTGATGCCCCGGTCTTTGATGTTTTTCTCCACATCCGGCCGGCTGGGCATAAACATTGCCGTAACGGCCCGGCCCACCACCGCCACATCGTCGTGGATAAACTTCCAGCCGCCTTCGAATTGATTCAGGTATCCTTCATTTTTCAAAACCGTCCAGGCATCATCAAGACCAATCTTTTTAGCCCGTTCGATCAGCGCATCCGGAATTTTGGGGCGCCCGTCGGGGAAGCGTTCGCCCTTCCATTCGGACGTTAAAAAGACTAGTTCCTCTTTCGGAAGGGTTTGCGCAACAGCAGAAAAACCAGTAAGCAGAACCGCAAAGAAGGATACGAAACGAGCAATTCGGTAGTTCATAGTGGGTCAATTAATGGCCGCCTTTGGCCAGGTACGCTTCAATGTCTTTTTGAGTGATTGCCAGTTTTTTGGGGTATTTAGCCACCCAGGCTCTGAATTCATTCTTGATTTTGTCCGACCAGTCGCCGTGGATTTCACCGGACGGGTACTTGCTTTGTTGCAGCAGGAACCGCTCAAACTCGTCGCGCAACGCCGTCATTTCCGAAGCCGACACCAGCCCTTCGACCAGGTGCGCCGGGATGAAAACTACGCCGTATTCGTTCGCAAACACCACATCGCCGGGCAACACCGTTACGTCACCGACGCGAATCGGCGCGTTGATGGACGTGGGCGTCATGTCTTTGATGTACGACGGATCGTGGCCCTTCACCCAGGCGTTGAACCCTTTGGTGTCTTTCAACTCCTGCATGTCGCGGATGGAGCCGTAAAAGATAACGCCCTTGCCGGTTTTGCCGTAAATGGCGTTGCCCAGGCTGGAACCAATCAGCGTGCCGTCCTTGATCTTGCCGTATCCGTCGGCCACGTACACATCGCCTTTGGTCAGGATGTCGATCGGCCAGATGTTAATACCGCCTTTCTGCGAGCGCCCCTCGGCTTTCCCGGTTTTGCGAACCAGGCTATCGAGGTCGGGGCGGGTGGGCATGAACTGCGCCGTTACCACCCGGCCGGTCATGGTTTCACCCGGTTTAAGGATAACCCAGTTTTTCTCGACCTGATTCCGGTAGCCTTTGTTGCCCAGATAGCCCCATACCTGCTCCAAGGTACAATTCTGTAGTCGTTCCAGGACCAGATCCGACACTTTCGGACGCCCATCCGGGAAGCGTTCGCCCTGCCAGTTGGCGGTCAGGGCCTTCACGTACTCCGGAGACGAACCAACTTGTTGGGCCTGCGCCACCAAACTTCCCGAAAGAGCGATGGCCAGCGCTAGTAAAGTTTTCTTAATCATTGCTTTATAAGGGTAAGGATGGCTAATCAGCGAAATTATACTCTTGATGCCGTGTGTAAAAGTAAAAAATTGGGACTTTTTCCCCGTCGGAAATCACTTGCCAGCATCAAAAAGGCAATCCCATGAGTAAAATACTGACTAAAGTCGGATTTAGAAAAAAATAGCGGCCGTCAGACGGGAAGTGAGCTTTTTTAGTATCTTTCCCAATGAATAGAACTATATCAAGACGTAAATTTACTATTCTAACTAAGTATTGATCCGGTGACTTATCCAAGTACCTAAATCCCGTTGAACGCATGAAGAAAGTACAACATCTACTTGAGTGGCTCAAAAAGCATCCCGCCCCGACAGCGGCCTCCCAGCCGTCAATCGAACCCTCTGCCGGTGTTGACCGGCGCAACTTCCTTCGCAATTCGACGCTGGGCGGTTTGTCGCTCGGCCTGATGTTCGACGGCAAACCGGAGCGCGAAATGGAGTTCATTACGCAGAAAGTTAAGAAGGATTCGAAGCCGTCGGAACTGAAAATTACCGATCTCCGGGTAGCGGTTTTGCAGGGCGTACCCTTTTCCAGCCCCATCATTCGGATCGACACGAACCAGGGCCTGGTCGGCTGGGGTGAAGTGCGCGACGGAGCCAGCCCCAATTACGCCCTGATGCTGAAAAGCCGTCTGCTGGGTAAGAACCCGTGTCATGTCGAGAAAATTTTTAAAGAGATTCGCCAGTTTGCCGGTCACAGCCGGGCCGCAGGTGGGGTTTGCGGGGTTGAAATGGCGCTGTGGGATCTGGCCGGTAAAGCCTACAACGTACCGGCATATCAACTGCTGGGCGGCAAATACCGGGATTACATCCGGCTCTACGCCGATACGCCCGAAGGCCGGGATTACGACGAATTTGCCAAGCACATGGTTCGGCGCCGAGATCAGGGGTATACCTTCCTGAAAATGGACTTCGGGATCGGGATGCTGGCCGATACGCCGGGTATGCTGGTGGGCGCTAAAAACTGGAGTGTCAAACAGCAGTGGAACGATGCCAAACCGGGCATGATGGGCAACTACGCCCAGACCAAACACCCGTTTACCCGGATTCAGGTAACGTCCAAAGGGATCGATGCCCTAGCGCAGCACGTGGGGAAGGTCCGGGAGATTGTGGGCTACGACACGCCTTTGTCGGCCGACCACTTCGGCCACTTCGACGTGAATACCGCCATTCAGATCGGGAAGGCGATGGAACCGTTCCGCCTGGCCTGGCTCGAAGACCTTGTGCCCTGGTTCTACACCGATCAATGGAAGCAGATTTCCGACGCCATCGATACGCCGACGCTGACGGGTGAGGATATTTTCGGCAAAAAAGAATTTATCAAGCTCATTGACGCCAAAGCAATCGACATGATTCACCCGGATCTGGCTTCGTCGGGCGGGCTGCTGGAAACGAAGAAAATCGGGGACTACGCCGAGGAAGCCGGTATTCCGATGGCGATGCACTTTGCGGGCTCACCAATCTGCATGATGGCCAACATTCACTGCGCGGCCGCTACCGAAAACTTCGTTGCCCTCGAACACCACGGGGTTGATGTAGATGGTTGGGAAGACATTGTAACCGGAATCAAACCAATCGTGGAAAAAGGCTTCGTGAAAGTTCCCGACAGACCGGGTCTGGGCGTCGAACTCAACGAAGAAGTGGCGAAGAAATTCCTGAAGAAAGGAGCTACCTGGTTTGCTCCGACCGAAATCTGGAACACCCGCGACTCCGCTGACCGCGAATGGAGCTAAAAGGAGTTAAAAATTAAGCGTTAAGAGTGATGAGTTAAAGTGCGCCAGCCAACTCATCACTCTTAACGCTTAATTCTTCAGCAGGATTTGCAGCCGGTCGGCTTTGGCTATTTTCCGGCGGAAATCCACGTATTCCGTGTAGAGTTCCGGCGCATACCTTCCTGCTTCCATCACCAGTCGGCGACTGTACTTCACGGTATTTCCCTCCACCTTTGCCGATGCCTGATAGGTTCCGAAACGCGATTTGAGCTGTACCGGCTCAAAAAGGTATTCAACCGCCATCCCGGTCGGCAACTGATACGTAATCGTATCGGTGTCCAGATAACTGGTTGCCAGTTGAAATTCCGCCGTACGATGATCGGTCTGAACGGGCAGCGATTGACTCGATGTGAGCTGGCTGGGAACCAGAAACAGGCGATTGCCGCTGCGGGAGGCACAGGTTGGCACCTGCATGATCAGGCGTTCGACAATCGCTGGTAACGTATTTTTCTGCTCCTGAAAAGAAAACGATGAAATCGTAAAATTAGGCATGGTGAATTGCCGGTAAAGCCACTGCCGCTGATCGTCCGAACTCGCAGTACGCATCACCGACTCCACCCCTTCTGTCTGAATACCGGTATACAGGGTACTGACATCGAACGTTGCGCTTCCGGATGCCTCAAGCCGGGCCACCGCCGAACGGTTTTGCCGGTTATCGACCGGGCGGTAAACCGGCGTTCGTACCAGCTTCCCGCCTTCGGGCATCAGCAACAGAGCGTGTCGGTTGTCTGTAAAACTGCCCAGATAACCAGCCGGTGCGTGCTGATCGGTACATTCCAGCCAAACGGTATCCTTCGCCAGCGGAACGCACAAAATCATGTGATTGAAGCGCAGAGCCGGAAAATCAGGTTCCACATCCACTTTATGCCGACCTGCCGAAACCAGCGCCCAATACGACGGAATTCCGACGGCTTTCAGCAGGGCGTACGTGTAATTGGAAAGCGCCTTACAGTCGCCGTAGCCTTTCTCGGCCACCACAGAAGCCGGAAACGTTTGCCAGCCGCCAATGCCCAGCTGAATACTGACGTAGCGCGTATGCTGCTGTACAAATCCGTAAATTTTCTGAATTTTCTTGACGGCATCGGTTTCGCCGGCCACCAGTTCCAGCGCCTGACGCCGGAGCGACTCCGGGAGCTGATCGCGTCCCTCATTGAGTTGGTAGACAAACCGGCCCAACTCCTGCCAGGTTTGCATCCGTCCTTTGCGGGCTTCCAGTTCAAACTCATCGGGAGCCGTCAATACCCCCGGCCCCAGGTTCGTGTAATACGGAGCCTGCGATTCCTGTTCGTGTATTTTTTGCTGTTTGAGCTGCCAGGTGTACACGCGCCCGGCCGGACTGGTTGCCATTTCGGGTGCTGCCAGTTGGTTCAGGATTTTATACCGTAACGTTTGCCCGGCTGGCACCACTACCTGAAACTGAGCCAGCTCCAGCGCCAGTTTATCATCGCTCTGCGGAAACCAGGCCGGATACGACATGGTGTTACGCGTGGTGATCTCGTAGCGAAATTCAACGGTAAACGGGTAATCGGCGTACGAAAACGCTGCTGATTTTGCCCGATTGTCTTCAAACAATGAAAAATCACTGATCGAACTCAGGTCTTTGATATCACTGCGTTTCAACCGACGAAGCACCTTCCCCTCCGCGTTGTATAAAGTTCCTTCAATGCTACTTACCTTCGAAAGCTTATCGTAGGGAATCTCCAGATTGGCGTAAGACTGCCCTTCTTCCTTCAGAATCGTAACGGCATAATGCACGGTTTCGACCGCTTCGGCCTGCGTCCGGACCTGAAACGTCTGCTCATGGACCCGCATCACCGCGGCCGCTCCTGCCGACAGATTAGCGGGAATGGCCGCAACGGAGAACGGTTCTCCCGCCCAGGCGGTCAGACTCAGCAGCCAGCCGCCGACCAACCCGTACCAACGCTTATTCATTTGATTTTTTCAGGACAACCTGTTCGTTATGTTTGGCAGTAACCTGGTTATAAAATTCCCGCAGTGAACCGTATTCGTCAGGCTCAAAAACCGCCTTGTTGAAGGTTAGTCGGCTAACTACCTGTAAGCTGTTCCCGTTCATCTGCGTCATAAACGTAAATCGCCCCGCATTCCCCGGTAACGTCAAGGCCACATTTTTAGGCACTTCTTCGACTGTGTACCCTTCCGGCAGGGTATAGCTGGCTACATATGACTTTTCAATCGGCACGCCCATATCGACCGGAAACCGCCGTTCGAGGCTCTTAAACGGATTGTTCATTAAGTCAGAAATGGGAAGTGGCCGCAAAAACATACGGTTTTCAATCCGGCTTATGGCTTCCGCTACCGTGACACTTCCTTTAATGGTAAGCGGCAGATCGCTAGAATCGGCATTCTGAACTTCCAGCTTGCTCCATTGCCAGTCGGGGTTTCGGCTTTTAACCGCCTGCCGGAACTTTTCCAGACTTACATCCCGCAAGTGCTGCCGGCTGTCGGTGGCTGCGTATCCAGAATGGGTGATGCTGATGGTACCGTCCAACTGCGCATCCTTGTTCACCGTCAACTGAAACTGCCCGGCCTCGCGCCGTTTTTCGGTTGGGGTCAGCGGAACCCAGCGGGGGCGCCGGTTGTGCACAAGACGTCCTTCGCCATTCAGGCAACGCACGGGCAGTACCCCGACCTTGAGACCCGGTTCACAAACATCCAGCAGCAAATCCTTACCCCGCCAGGGAACGGCCGCAATCACGTAGTCAAACCGGGTCATCAGCGGGTACTCTTTGCTGAGCAAACCGTTCTGTTTCGTACTCAGGATGACGGGGTACGCTTCCAGCCCCATTTCCCGCAGCAGACCCACCAGCATGAGGTTCAAATCCGCCACGTTGCCGGTCTTGGCTTCGAAGGCGTTTTTCAGGCTGTTCTTGGTAAAAATACCGCGATGCCGGTTCCAGGTCATGGCCTGACGAATAAATTTATACGCTGCTGTCACCCGCTGCAAGGTGTCGGTGGATTGCTTTTGCAGCGAAGTAGCCACATCCTTCAAAAATCCCGTCCGGTTGATGGCCAGCCCGAACTGGCTGTCAGCCAACAAATATTTATCGAGATCTTCCCACTTCTTGGCGAAATTCTGTGGTCCCACCTGATGCGGCAACGACGTGCGAATCAGTTCAAACCAGACCTTAGCGCGGTAATTATCGGGCGTGGCCATAAAATCTTCTTCACGCAGGGCGCTCAGGTTTTTCATCGCCCACCGGTAATGAATATCACTACCCAGCCGCTGGCTTTCATCGGTGGCCAACGCTTCAAATCCCTGAAAAAGAATTCGGTATTCAAAGCCCGGTATCAACGTTAAGTCATACTGACTCCAGCGAACGGGTATATCCTTCTGGAAATCCCACTCGCGCAGCTCAAACACAAAATCGGACGTAAGCGTGTATTTAAATTCGATGATGGAGCCTTCGCGGACGTTCGGCAGGGTAAACCGCTTGACATACGCATTTTCCGTCCGACGCTCCTCGAAAATGGCATCTTTGGTGAGCCGATTGGTGGTAAATGATCCATCCGGTAATGGATTGTAGGTTACGCCTTCAATGTCGGACACCTCTTCCCGTAAATCCACACGGATATTGTGGAACGGAACTGTTATGGTAGCGCGATCAAACGCGCTTTTTTTAAGTATTTTAATTCGGACATGGCGCTCGTAATAGACGTAATAACCCCGAGTATCATTTTGAGTAATTGAAGATTTCCCAACATCTGATAAAACAACAGCCTCCGCCGAAGAATCGGCAGGATAAACTTTCATTTTAAGATCTTCCGGATTAATCTGGCCAAACTTATCAGTCTGACAAACGGCATAAAAGGAGATAAAAGAGAAGGCAAAAGCCAATCCGCGCCTAATAAAGCGGAAAAAGATCATACAAGTACGGTATATCTACTTAATTTTTCCGCAAACTACAAATTAACTTATTAGCAAGCAATCACTTTTTGCCAGCAAACTGTTTTTCCCCTGCTTCAACGCTTACCGTCAACTGATTTTCTTTCGGCGGAATCGGGCAGGCATATCCGTCGCTGTAGGCGCAGTAAGGGTTATAGGCTTTATTGAAATCGAGTAGTAGCTTTCCGTCTTTTATATTACCCACGCGCAGGTCCATATAACGCCCTCCGCCATACGTCGATTTGCCGTTGGTGGCGTCTTTAAAGGGCAGAAATAAATAGTCGCGGTATTGGGGCAGCTGAGCCAGTTGCAGGCTGCGATAAAGAGTAAGTTCGTACGGATTTCCTTTCAAACGGAACAAGAGTATGGCATACTTAACATATGTTTTTTTCTTACCGTCGTAAGTGGGTAATTCGAAAGGCTCGGCCTGGGGAGTGCGCTGCACGGTGGCTTCTACCTGGTAGGTTGAATCAGGTTCAAAAAAACGCAGATAAGGTAGATCGTCTTTTTTTAATGGACTCTTCGGAGATTTGAGAAAACCCGCTTTATATTCCTCGCGGTGGGCAGCAATTTTGTTAGAATACGGTATTTGAGAAAAGCCGGAATGACTCACCAATAAGGCAAGCAGCATTCCGGCAATTCGGTGCTTATTCTTCCGATTCATCTGATGCACCAGTCCGTGGCGTTTGCTGATCGGATACCAGTTCAAATCCGGAAATATCGTCGCCAAAATCATACGGTCTGATCGTAAACGTATACTCGTGATCCTGGAAATTAAGACCTATTTTTTGCAGAACTCCTTTCAACGGAATAGAATATCCGCGACCCGTTTTTGATAATTCAAAGGCTTCAGAATCACCTTGTTGGGTTGGCATTAGATACAGCGCTTTCACGCCTTTCCGACGATTAACCGTCCCGATTTTGTAATACGGTTTCGTTGGATCAATGTTGAGCCCTTCCATTAGTTTTTGCGGAAAAGCCAACCGTCCAGTTTTAGTTACAGAAGTCGAGAAGGTGGTCTCTTTCGGAGTTACTTTGGGTGCTTCATCCGCGTTATCTTCTGGAGAAAAAAAGCGGATTTTGTCTGGTTTAACTTTCATTGGGTGTGTCAAAAAAACGTTTATGTGCAAAACTATTAATTCTAAAGTAAATTATTTATTTCTAATACTTTTTTAATCAATAAGGTACTAGGTTCAGGTGCTACTTCTTATTTAAAATTACTTCCGCTTAGCTACCATTCCTCAAGAACTGTAAACTAAAAGAATTATATCTTACTTTCCAAAACTCCTATAAAGTCTTAAAATCTCCACAAAAATCGATCGACAGCAATTTTACTTACCAAGTTCCATTTATTATAGAAACGACACTTTGGATTTATTATTTTTAACAATAAATTTTTAAGGCTTGTGCACATTCGTTGTTGTCGGAGCAAATTTCAAGCTAGTTACTTCATGACTACTCCGATTCGTTTAAGATGATGCTTTAGAAACGTACATTATAAATGCTAACAAATAGCGTTCCAAAATATCGCCCCTTTCCGGGTCATGACCAGGCTAGCAGAGGTATATCTTTTCGTCATTTCTGACCAGTGCTACAAAACTTTCAGATAAGTAGTTGGTTCTATTAGAACGTTGTCGATGAAAACGTGCATTACTATCTTTAACAAAACTCAACGATCATGAAAAAGCTAAGTTTAATTCTGTTCTTGTTGGTGAGCGTATGGACCTTACAATCCTGTAACAGCAGTGAAAAAAAAGACAGTGCCGAGCAGGCTGAAGAAGTCAACGAAGCGAAAGATATGCCCGAAGATGATTCCGAATTCGCGATAAAAGCCGCCAGCGGTGGTCTTATGGAAGTAGAGTTGGGCAAACTGGCCGAGCAAAAAGCTCAAAGCCAACAAGTAAAAGATTTTGGTGCGATGATGGCTACTGATCATTCAAAAGCCAATGAAGAATTGAAAACGCTGGCAGCTTCCAAAAATATTTCTATACCTGCAACGCTTAGTGAGGATCATCAAAAACACGTCGATGAATTAACCAAATTATCCGGAGCGGAGTTTGACAAGGAATATGTCAAACTGATGGTCGATGACCATAAAGAAGACATTGATCTGTTTAAAGAAGCTTCTTTCAATGCAAAAGACCCCGATATAAAAGCCTTTGCCGGAAAGACTTTGCCGACTCTGCAAAAACATTACGACGCCGTCAAAGCAATTCAGGATGGCATCCAATAACCTTTTGATCTTCTGCTTATTAACGGAGCGTAGCATTTTGCTACGCTCTTTTTGCGTCTATCCATTCCGTTAACTATATACGATTATCAATAAGATGTGTAAAATTTAATTGTAACATATTAGCGACTGTTCAGTAAAGGCTATTCTTTAGCCTTTACTGAATTTAAATAGTCTAACATTCAAGAACTGTAGCCGGGAACTGATAAAGGATGAAAAGATTATAGTTTACCTATCCTGTAATTACCAAGCTTTCTAAAGGTCTATAATGATACACCTGAGTATATATGGTAATAAAAGTTGCTTCTTTATACTAGCCATCCTAGAAAGCTGAAAGTGGTATGTGCTTCATGATTTATAAGTAAAATTCTGGCAGACAAAAACTTTTATTTATTGAAACAAGCATATCAGTAAATACTTAACCATTCGCATTTATTTAACAACTAATAATAAGAACGGTTAATTTTCTTTTGAACCAATGAGCGCCGGGTGTAACTTATCAGTTTCTTCATAAACCTCTAATTTCCAAGAATATATTTCCTACTTTTATAATAGCATAAGCTTTTGGCAGAACCTTAAGGCATTCCTGTCTATATACGCTCGCAGGATATAGTTAGTGATTAGTAGAATATAAATACGTTTTACGGTTTAACTATTGCCATCTTTCGGCGTTGATTATAAAAACAAGTCCCTGATAGAAATCCTTGACTTTTCCATTCTTTCTTTAAACATTTGCAACTGTTCCGCGGGAGTAGCTCAGTTGGTAGAGCGGCAGCTTCCCAAGCTGCAGGTCGCGAGTTCGAGACTCGTCTCCCGCTCTTGTTATTCATCGCCTTCCTTAAATCACTTAGTTCATTAGCTGAGTAGTCTTTCAATAATTAGCCATTTATTGGTTCGTGCTACTATTTGCCTTAAGGAGGCCCCTTACTGCTACGGACAGCCGCCAGTTCGCTCGTGTATAGAGCTTATGTTGCCCTGACGATCAACCGGTTAATCAAAAATGGCCGTAAATGATTTTTAGTACGTCTATCTTTAGCCACCAGAACGCTTATTCAAAATTCTTATGGCTTTCATCTTATTCCGCTAAGTTTTCCATGCCGGCCCCTTTCTCCATAAAGACGACTCTTCTTTTGCCGCTCCTACTTATCACTCCCCTGCTCCATGCGCAAAGCAGGCAAGATTCGACGGCTGTACAAGCGATCATTCAGGATCAGGTAACGGCCTGGAACCAGGGCGACGCGGTGGCGTATTCAAAACAGTTCGCCCGAGAAGGTACTTTCACCAACATTATGGGGCTGTCTTATACAGGTCACAAAGCTTTTCTGGAACGACACGATCAGATTTTCAAAGGCGTTTTCAGGAATACCGTATTACAGCAGAAAATCATTTCTTTACGGTTTATCCGTCCGGATGTGGCGACGGTCGAAACCCTAACCCGGGTCTCCGGTCTTTCGGCAGCTCCCCCGCCCGGAATTTATTTAGACAATAAAGGACGTTTTCACACGCGGCTGTTGCAGATAATGACTAAATCGGCTACGGGCTGGGAGGTTGTTACCTACCACAACGTCGATCTGAAGTCCGGCGTACCGGTACCCGAAATTGACTGACCGGAACAAGTTCCGCCCTATACACGCAAGTAGTAGCTGCAAACAGCTTCTTGCTGGCAAACAAAATTATTTGACGGGTTTATCCGGGCGCCAGAAAGGTTCGGCTGATGGAATAAACTCAATGGGCACCTCTTGGATGAACTCCTTCAACCACTCAGCGCAGTATTTCATACCGGCCTGCTCAGACACCAAGTGGCCCAATATGATCAACGCCTTTTTTTGACCCGATGCAATGGCGTCCTGAACATACTCGACCAGCTCCCACTCGTGCGTTTCTCCAACAACCAGCACATCGGCCTGCGCCAGGTACGGAATGCCCGGCATTAAACTCACATTACCCCAACTCGCCATCACGCGTTTGACCCGTAAGGTAGGATCACCAACCACCCGCATGGTCCGGATTTTCAGCTTCGACTCAATTGACTGAGCAAAACGAGCCAGTGATGTTTCGTCAAAGGTAAACAGTTTGGGCTGCTGCGGGTCGGCACTTTTCTCCCAGCCCAGCTCCCGGATCATCCCCGTGGCAATCCCGTCGGGGCGACGTCCGTGCCAATGATCGTGAAAATGGAAGATGGCCAGGCCGTGTTTCCGGATAAAATCACGCTTATGCTGGTAAAGCGCATCCTGTTCAATGGGTTCAATCCGGTCCTGGTGGGAGAAATAAGTCGGCTCGTGCGTGATCACCAGGTTCATCCCTTTGGCCGCAGCCCGTTGCAGCACCTCCAGGGTCGCCATCATGGTTGTGGCAATTCCTTTTACGGTTTGCTCCCGGGTACCCATGATCAAATTATCGACCGTCTGCTCGCGCCAGGAAATACCAACATTGGTTTTTATACGATCGATCACCTGACCAACGGTCAACGGTTCGGCATACGGGGTTCGGATGATCTGAGCAGCAGTGAGGCCCAGGGAGGCCAGCAAGAAGCTGCGTCGTGATGCCTTGAAAGTAGTCGTCATGCCTGAAAATGTGGTTATCGGTTAGGAGCGAGAAGCCGTAAGCCAGTCAGCTCAAATCAGCACAATATAAAGGCAGGAAAGAATTTACGCGAAGCGTTAAGATCACTTTATCACTTCAGAGCAGGTGGTACCTTGCCTTTAAACCTTACGCTGGCAGCTTGGCTACCTCCTGATCCACTGCTGAGCCTGCTCTTTTTCGGCAAACGAAAAGGTCTTTACTTCGAGATTAGGCGAAAATCCGGCAACCTTTGCGGCTAAATTCAGCCACGTTTTGTCGCTGACGATGGCAGCTTTTTCAAAATCGCCCAGGTGTTTCAGGTCAAACTTCAGGTCCTGCACAAGGGCGTTTCAGGTAATGCCCGAGACCTGCTCATACTCTACGTAGACGCGTAACTTTCCCTCCTGCTGAATTTTATTTTCCAGCAACGTCGCCCAAGGCTGAATGTCGGCGGCAGTAATCGGGCCGTTCACTCGAAAACCAACAATGCGGGGAACTCCAAAATCGATGGAAGCGATCATAACGAATTTTTATTTTTCGGATGAAACCGCGGACACGGGGGAATGTTTCAGGCAATTAGCCAGACCGGTTTTCACGCTCGATTTCCGGCCTTCCATCTACCTGAACCGACCATCCATCAGACCAGACTTGCATCCTGCCAATTTGTCCTGTTCCTTGCAGATTCCAATGCTAAAAAAGACTAGGAGTGATTTTTGCTATGTTCTTAAAACATTGGCATTGAATTTTTTATTATCCGTTAAAGAGTTTTCTGCGCCATCTAAAATGCTGATTCCATGAAACATCGCTACTTATACTGCATCCGTATGTATTGAAGCCGTGAAAAAAGTGGATGCTATTTCATTTACATTTGTAATTTTATGACGACGATGCCCGAAATTATGTCAGATACGCAACTCCAAGGGTATACAGACGAACAGAAGTACCAGGTGTTCAACAAAGAGTTCATGCCCCACATTGACTCGATGTACAACTTTGCCTTCCGCCTGACGATGGACGAAGATGATGCAAACGATCTGGTGCAGGATACCTATTTGAAAGCTTTTCGATTCATCTCCTCGTTCGAACAGGGAACTAACGCAAAGGCGTGGTTGTTCCGCATTCTGAAGAACAGCTTCATCAACGATTACCGCAAGAAAAGTAAGGAGCCGGCAAAAGTTGATTATCAGGATGTAGAAACAACCTACAACTCTGATGAAGCGGCCGAAACCGAGCACACGACAGACCTACGGTTTGAAACGGTGCAGGATATGATCGGCGATGAGGTGGCTTCCGCCCTGAACTCGCTGCCGGTCGATTTCCGAACTGTAATTATTCTTTGTGACATCGAAGGATTTACGTACGAGGAAATGGCTAAAATTCTGGATATTCCCATCGGAACGGTCCGCTCTCGGCTGCACCGCGCCCGGAATCTTCTGAAAGATAAGCTGAAAGAATACGCGGCTTCGATGGGATACAATAAAAATGATGAATAACTGAAACTTTTTAGAGCAGGTAATTGGTTATTAAGGCAAGTCATATAAATTATAACAATTTCTGGAATAAATTAAATTTTTCCAATGTCAGGCACATTGCATTCATCGACTACGGTTGGTATGGAGGGTAGGCAGACGACTGCCTCCATGAAAGAATCCTGCGAACATCAGGCTGAATGCCTGAAACGAATTCAGGCTATTCTGGACGGGGGAGCCACCGATGAAGAAAAAGAGTACTTTAAGGATCATATCGAAATTTGCAAACCCTGCATCGATATGTATCACCTCGAAAAATGCATCAAGGAAGCTTTGCAGGGTAAAGTAGAGAAGAAATGCTGCCCCGAGAAGATTGCAGCAGCTATTCGGGCAGAGATAACTAAATAAGCGGCATTGGAAGGCAAACTGATTATTTTTTCGGCACCCTCCGGTTCAGGTAAAACTACCATTGTCAGGCACCTGCTGGCTTCGAATTCCAACCTGGGTTTTTCTATTTCCGCCTGTACCCGCGACCGGCGGGGTCGCTCTGAAGAGAACGGCAAGGACTATTACTTTCTGACTCCCGAAGATTTTAAGGAAAAAATTGACAACGACGAATTCGTCGAATGGGAAGAAGTATATGTCGGTGCGTTCTACGGAACCTTGAAATCTGAGATTCAACGGCTCTGGGACAGCGGCAAACACGTCTTGTTTGATGTGGATGTGCAGGGTGGTCTGAAACTAAAAAAATACTACGGCGATAAAGCCCTGGCTATTTTTGTGAAGGTCCCGGATGAAGAAACTCTGACACAACGTTTATTGGCTCGTGGTACCGAAAACGAGGATAGCCTGTCAAAACGGCTGTTTAAGGTGCATTTCGAAATGAGCTTTCAGGATGAGTTCGACGTTATTCTGATAAACGACGACCTGGAAGATGCGCTGGCCAAAGCCCAGAAACTAACCGACGACTTCCTGAAGGAAAACATTATACCGGAAAAGGCCACCGTTATCTGAGACGAGCCTTACCGTCGGCTGTCAGCGCGTATGAAAATCGGCTTATTCTTCGGGTCTTTCAACCCGGTCCATATGGGGCACCTGATCATCGCCAACACCATGGCGACTTCGACCGATCTGCAACAGGTCTGGTTTGTGGTTTCCCCCCAAAATCCGTTCAAGAAAAACAAAAGCCTGTTGCACGAGTTCGATCGCATCGACCTGGTGGAACGGGCTATTGCGGATAACGCGAAGCTCAAAACAACGGATGTTGAGTTTTCGATGCCGCGCCCAAGCTACACGATAGACACACTCGTGCGGCTTCAGGAAAAGTACCCGCAACACCAGTTCACGCTGATCATCGGCGGTGACAATCTGGCGCAGTTCCCAAGCTGGAAAAACTACGAAAAAATTCTGGAGTTCTACGGTCTTTACGTGTATCCACGACCCAACAGCGCGCCCAGCCCGTTGGAACAGCATCCGAATGTAAAATTTATTGAGGCCCCCCTGCTCGACATTTCCGCAACCTTTATCCGGGATTGCATCAAAAACGACCGCTCAATTCGTTATCTGGTGCCGGATGTTGTGGAAGAAATTATTGCGCGGAAAAAGTTTTACATCTAACGACCTTATCAACCAACCTTCGCGACGGACTTACGGCCTGCCCCGCTGAAACGTAATCTCTGTCACGTAGCCAATTGCGCTGATCCGCAGGGCCACCGAACGGCTTTGCGTTTTTAGCTTAGGGTCCTGACATTGGGGGCCACTTTCGAGAAAATAAATGTAGAACTTCTGGTTCCGATCGTCCAGTAATTCATTATCCGGTCGCCCCAGGATCTTCCCGATTTCATTCGCAGACTCCCCTTTCAACTCCTGCCGAACGGCCTTGAAATCATTAATCTGAGCCGTTCTAACGCCCTGGCAGCCGTTTCGGTCGCTACGCCACTTCACCAAATCCAGCGGCCCCAATCGATCCGGCGGAGCCGAACAGCCTGATACAACCAGTACGGAATAAACAAGGAGCAATGAAGAAGAGAAACGCCCGAACCAGCGCCACAACCGTATCACCCCGTCTTCCTGATTCATTGTGCACGGCCTCAAATCACTGCTCATTGTACAACGTTTGCAGCAATACCTGGCCAACGGCTTTGAGTGTGTTGCGATCAATGTTGTCCAGACCGTCACCCGTGGTATGCCAATCTTCAAAGAACCCACCGGTTCCAACGTTCAGGTGAATGATATCAATCATTGGAATTTTAGCAACCTGGTTTACCGGCAAGTGATCATCCGTGATGGCCGGACCGGCCTGACCGGTATCCACAAAATATTGGTTGTAGCCCATTTTACTGGCCGTTTCCCAAACCGTATTGACCACCGTAGGCGCGTACTGCATGGAGTTGCCTTCTTTCAGAAAAGTAGCCCCTTTGGCACCGACCATATCCAGCAGAATACCGTAGTAGGCGGTATAGTCGGGTTTGTGTTTATTAGCCGCCCAATACTGCGAACCCAAACAGAAACCGCCGAATTCATCCCGGGCTAGATCGGAGTTTCCCCAGTCCTCGGCGTCAAAAAGAATAAAATCGATTCCCACGGATGGTTTTGTTCCGGACTGCTGAATGGTGCGGGCCATTTCGAGCAGAATACCCACCCCACTGGCGCCGTCGTTGGCTCCCATCACCGGCTTAACCTTGTTGGCATTTGTGCTGTCCTGATCGGCAAACGGGCGGGAGTCCCAGTGCGAAGCCAGCATAATCCGCTTGGTGGCCTGGGGATTGATGCTGCCGATAATATTCCGGGCATTCAGTTTGAGATTATCGTACGTCGTCGCGGTAAAATCTTGCACCGTAACCTGGCAGCCCAGCGCTTTCAGCTTGGCAATCAGGTAGTCTCCGCAGCGCCGGTGGGCATCGGTATTGGGCACCCGCGGCCCAAACGAAACCTGCTTGGCAACGTAGGCGTAGGCCGAGTCGGCATTGAACGACGGAGCCGCCACCATTTTGGCCTCCGTGGCCTGGCTTTCCCCCTGCTGATCCTGTTTTTTGCTCTTGCAGGAGCTAACGGTTACGACGGCCGCCAGCCAAAAGAAAATGAGTTTCCTGTTCAGGTGCATGTTTGTTCTAAGAATTAGATTACTCTTCGTAAGCCCAGTCAATCCGGTGCTTCATGTCTTTGATCACCAGTCCCTGCGACTTAAAGTACGAACGAACCTGATCGACTTTATCGTACTGCTTCTGTTCTTTGTATTCGCGGTATAAAGTCAGCATACCGTCCAGAACCGCGTTGCTTTCGGCTTTTTCTTCGCGCAGCCCCAGCACATCCTCCGTAAACTGGAGGAACGAATCTTTCAGGAGATTAAATAACTCTTCGCCCAGTGCGGCCGGCTGGAGCTGGTTGAGATACAGCATGTTTACGTACTTCAATAGCGTAAACAACTGGGCGATACCGACGGCCGTGTTCAAATCGTCGTTGAGCGCACCGTAAAAATCTTCGACGGCTTTCCGGATGTCCTGCTGCTTTTTCTCATCCACGGCCATGTCGTCCGCTGCGGTATAATCCAGCGTCCGGGCGATTCGCAAACCGTTGGCGAGCCGTTTGTAGCCTTTCTGAGCGGCTTTAAGGGCTTCGTTCGAGAAGTCGAGCGTACTCCGGTAGTGCGATTGCAGCATGAAAAACCGTACGGTCATCGGGCTGTAAGGCTGCTCAAGCAGGTAGTGCGAACCGGTAATCAGTTCGGACGGCAGAAACGAGTTGCCCAGCGATTTGGACATTTTTTGCCCGTTAACCGTCAGCATGTTCGAGTGCATCCAGTACCGGGCCGGTTCTTCGCCGTAAATGCTTTTCCCCTGGGCCACTTCGCATTCGTGGTGCGGAAATTTCAAATCCATTCCCCCGCCGTGAATGTCAAACTGCTTGCCCAAATACTTGGTACTCATGCAGGTACACTCTAGGTGCCAGCCCGGGAAGCCGTTGCTCCAGGGCGACGGCCAGCGCATGAGGTGTTCGGGCGCGGCTTTTTTCCAGAGCGCAAAATCCAGCGGGTTCCGCTTCTCCGACTGTCCGTCCAGATCCCGGGTTTCGTTCAGCAGGTCTTCCAGAACCCGGCCGGACAACTTCCCGTATTCCCCTCCTTCCTGGTTGTACTTGGAAATATCAAAATACACCGAACCGTTCGATTCGTACGCGAGTCCTTTGTCGATCAGCAGCCGAACGGCTTCAATCTGCTCAACCATGTGTCCCGTGGCCGTCGGTTCGATGCTGGGCGACTTCAGGTTGAAGAGTGTTGTTACGGAATGAAAATCGTTGGTGTAGCGCTGCACCACTTCCATCGGTTCGATTTTCTCCAGCTTCGCAATCCGGCCAATCTTGTCTTCCCCCTCGTCGCCGTCTCCCACCAGGTGCCCCACATCCGTGATATTTCGCACATAACGAACTTTGTAGCCAATGTGCGTCAGGTAACGAAACAGGATATCGAAGGTCATAAACGTTCGGATATTCCCCAAATGCACGAAGTTGTAAACGGTTGGCCCACACACATATAAACCAACGTAAGGCGACGCAATGGGTACAAACAGGTCTTTCCGGCGGGTAAGCGTGTTATATAACTTTAGCGGTTGTGTCGGTGTTGTCATCCTTCGATCCGTCAGCGCGGTAATTTGCAGCCACAAATCTACATAATGTTCGGCGGAAGTCAGCGAATTATGATCAGTGGCAAGTGCGGTACTTTTCCTATCTTCGCAACAGGCTACCGGCGTGATTTGTTGGTAGCTATCTTATTTTTTCACTTTGGATCATACCGTATGCAGCTTGTTGAAGTTGGCGAAAATCCTGCTTATCAGAAAGAATTCATACAGTTACCGGTTCGGTTGTACCGTAATAGCCCCTGTTGGATTCGTCCGCTCGACAAAGACATCGAAGACGTTTTTAACACGGCCAAAAACAAGTATTTCCAGCAAGGAGAGTGCACCCGGTGGCTGCTGCTCGACGACCGAAACCAAGCCATCGGGCGAGTAGCGGCTTTTATTGATCAGAAGACGGCCAACCGCAACAACGACCAACCCACGGGCGGCCTGGGCTTTTTTGAATGCATTGACGATCAGGCTGCGGCTTTTCAGCTTTTTGATGCGGCCAAAGAGTGGCTGCGGCAGAAAGGAATGGAAGCGATGGACGGCCCGATTAATTTCGGCGAGCGCGACCGCTGGTGGGGCCTGCTGGTCAACGGTTTTGACAAGGAGCCAACCTACGGAATGCCGTATACCCAACCGTATTACGTGCCTTTTTTTGAGAACTACGGTTTTCAAGAGTACTTTCGGCAGTTTACGTACCTGCTACCCATGCGGGAAGACAAGGTGCGTCATCTTTTGCATCCCTCCGTTTTTGAGCGGTCGATGCGCGCCCTGAACGATCCGACGTACGACTTTCGCCACATTACCAAAGCCGAACTCGATAAGTACGCGGACGATTTCCGGTACATTTACAACAAAGCCTGGGCGCGCCATTTGAGCGTCGGCGAAATGTCGGCCGATCAGGCCCGGAGGCTGATGCTGCGGATGAAACCGGTCCTGGACGAAGAACTGATCTGGTTTGGGTACCACAAAGAAGAACCGATCGCTTTTTTTATCATGCTGCCGGAGCTGAACCAGATTTTCAAGCACGTCAACGGCAAACTCAACCTCATCGGGAAACTGAAGTTTCTGTACCACAAACTCATGAAAACCAACAAAAAGGCGTTCGGAGTTATTTTCGGCATTATTCCGGAATATCAGGGAAGGGGCATTGAGTCCGCCATTGCGCTGGCGTTCACCCGGGTGGCCTGGCGACCCAAGTACCAGTACGAAGAACTGGAACTGAACTGGGTGGGCGATTTCAACCCCAAAATGATTCGCTTCGCCAAGATGCTGGGCGGGGTCGTCAACAAAGAACACGTCACGTACCGGTATCTTTTTGACCGAACCAAAGAATTTAAACGGCATCCCGTTATTTGAAAAAGCCAATATTTTGGCAGACTTTTGGGTGAGTAACACCCCATATTAGTATCTCAATCTGTTTTTAGAACCGAATTTATCCATTCAGCATGAGTTTATTAACCGTTGGATCAGTAGCCTTTGACGCGCTGGAAACGCCCTTTGGCAAAACCGATAAAATCATCGGCGGTGCCGCTACCTACATTACGCTGTCTGCTTCGTACTTCACGAATAAAAACAATCTGGTAGCGGTTGTTGGCGACGACTTCCCGCAGGAAATGATTGACATTCTGAAAAAGCGCGGCATCGATACAGCGGGGCTGGAAATCCGGCAAGGCGAAAAAACCTTCTTCTGGTCGGGCAAATACCACAACGACATGAATACGCGCGACACGGTAGAGGTTCAGCTCAATGTCATGGGGAATTTTAACCCGGTTATTCCGGAGCAGTACGGTGACTGCGAATTTCTGATGCTGGGCAATACCGCACCGGCCATTCAGAAAATGGTCATCGAACGGCTGCCCAACCGCCCCAAGCTCATCGTGCTCGATACCATGAATTTCTGGATGGACAGCGCCTGGGATGACCTGATGGAGGTAATTAAGCTGGTGGACGTGATCACCATCAACGACGAAGAAGCGCGCCAGTTGTCGGGCCAGTATTCGCTGGTCAAAGCCGCGGCTGCCATTCAGGCGATGGGTCCCAAAACCGTTATCATCAAGAAGGGGGAACATGGTGCGCTGCTTTTCCACGGCACCAGCATTTTCTTCGCTCCGGCTCTCCCCCTGGAAGAAGTATTTGACCCCACCGGCGCGGGGGATACGTTCGCGGGCGGTTTTATTGGCTACCTGGCCAGCACCGGCGATGTTTCGTTCAACAACATGAAACGCGGCATCGTCTACGGTTCTGCCATGGCCTCTTTCTGCGTCGAAAAATTCGGAGCGGAGCAGCTTTTCAATCTGTCAGTCGACGAAATCAACGAACGGGTTGCCAAATTTGTGCAACTGTCGGCGTTTGAGATTGCTTAACAATGGTCCTGAAGAAGGATCACGGGAATTAGAACGGTTCTCGTGATCCTTCTTCAGAAATTTACTTGCCTCCCACAACAACCTCCACCAGCGAACCCTCCGGCAAATACCGGTTCGCCATTTCCTGAACCTGCCCGGCTGTTACGGCCTGAATTCGGTCGATGTACGTGCTGATGTAATCGGCGGGTAAACCGTCAAACAGAACCATTTTATAGCGGTCGGCAATTTCAAAGGGTGTGTTCAGCGAACCAACGTAGGAACCCGCCATGTAGTTGCGAACGGTTTCCAGTTCCCTCTCCGGTACGGGTTCGTCGCGCAACTGCCGGATTTCCTTCCAGATTTCGTCGAGCGTCTGCTGGGTGTTTTCGCGCTTGACATCGGTCCCGATCAACAGACAGCCTTCTTTCGGGAAGATCGACAGATTCGACCAGATGCCGTAGGTAAATCCTTTCTCCTCCCGAATATTCTTCATAAGCCGGGAGCCGAAATAACCGCCCAAAACTTCATTCATGACCAGCACGGGAAAGTAATCCGGGTGCTGGCGGGTAAATAGCAATCGTCCGAGACGAATTGACGACTGGAGGCTGTCGGCCTTTTCGATCAAAGCTGGGGAGAAATCGCTCACCACATTTTTATCCGTTCCGTTAACCGAAGGAAGCGGCTCGACCGACTGATGACCGAAGTATTGGTTGATCAGGGCAATTTCCGTTTCAGTAACGTGTCCGGCTGCTATAATCCGGAACGGGCGCTGGCGAATCCGTTGCTGGTAAAATGCTTCCACCGAATCCCGCTGAATGGTTTCCAGCGTTTCCGGATATTGGTGCTGCCCATACGGGTGTTTTTTGCCGAAAACTTTCTCCCGAATTAGCCGTCCGGCTACAAAGTTGTTTTTCTCCAGATTAACCCGCAGGTTCTGGACGGCGATGTTTTTCTGGTGATTCAGTTCCTTTTCCGGAATAATTGAATCCATCAGCATCTCCTGGATCATGGGAAGAATAGCGGGCAAGTGCTTCGTCAAGCCGTACACAGTCAGGCTGGCGCGGTTTGTCCCGCTATGTTGTTCCAGAAAAGCACCATACCGGTCAAAATATTCGCTGATTTGCGCCGACGTGTGTGAGCGAGTCCCTTCTGTCAGCATCTTCATGGCCAGCGATGATACGCCCGCAATGGGCTCATACCAGGCGCCGGCATCAAAGATGATTTCCAGGCGGATAATCGGCTGCTGACCAGCGTTGATCCAGTAAGCCGGCTGGCCGTTATCCAGCATTTGACTGGCAATTGCCGGGACCTTAACTTCTTCAATCTGTTTGTATTCAGGGGCTTCGGTTCTATCTATAACGTCCATTGTGCCGATAAGCGAAAAAAAGAATGGCACTTCCGAAGAAATGCCATCGCTAATTTAAGAGTCTTTCTGTTTTATCTAAGATCCTCGCTCTCTTCAATGTCTTCTGCTGAGCGGGCTTTTTTATTTACATCAATGATGAGCGAGATCCGGAACGTCTGCGCCAACGGACTGCCTTGTGTAACCGGAATCATGTAGGCGAAGTCGATACCGTATTGCTGTTGCAGGCGAATGCCAAGACCCGTCGTAAAGAATTTCCGATCACCTTTAACGCGGGGCTCGTGGTAGTAACCCAACCGGGCAGCGAATTGTTCGTTATACCAGTATTCGATCCCCGTTGCAATGTTAATTTCTTTCAGCTCTTCCGAAAAACCACCGGGTGCATCCGAGAAGGAACCAAAGATGGAACTCAGTGTCGGCCGGTTCGGGTCTTTTCCCTGCGCAATAATAGGGTTGTTACCTTGATATTGAACCACCCCATTGACCGTTTGATAGACCGGCGGAGTCGGTACCATCAGTTTGTTCAGGTCGAAGGCAAAATTGAACTGGTTGAATTTATCGGTATACAGCGTCAACGCCGTTCCTAGTTTCAGATTGGTTGGAATGGGCGAGCGATCCGTTGTACTGCCGTAATTCACCTTGCCACCAATGTTGGAAATAATACCACCAAAGGCCCATTTCAGCCCTTTGCCGGTAATATCATCGCGAACCTCATTTTGGTAGAAAGCACTGATGTCGACAGCCGCCGTGGAAGCTGGTCTTAACGACATTCCGTTCACAGAGTAATTACCGGCCAGGTTCGAGTTAAGGTATTTCAGGTTGACACCCATCGAAAAGTTTTGAAACAACCGGCGGGAATAGGAAGCCGTAACGGCATATTCTCGGGAATTGAATGAACCTGCTGGCTGACCCAGAATGGTAGTAAAATCGATAGTTCCCATATCAAAGTACAGGAGCGAAAGGCCAATCACATCGTTCTTGCTTACCTTCTTATACCCCGATAGGTACGTAAAAAACATATCGTCAACGCCAATGCTCCGCAACCAGGGCGTATACGATAACGCTACCCCCTGATCCTTCGGGGCAAAGACCAGCTTTGCCGGGTTCCAGAAAATAGCATTGGCATCAGCACTCAGCGCCACCCCGGCTTCCCCTAAACCAGCACTGCGGGCGTCAGGCGTAAACGTGAGGAATGGTACAGCCGTTTGTGGAATCCGGTAGGCTGTTGTATCCTGCCCTAACAGGCCCCCACCAACTTGGGCGTTTGAAAAAAAAGGAAGTGACAGGCAACCGAGTAAACAAATAGACGATAAGGTACGTATCATAAATGAGGTTAATTAACTCCCGAATTGCGCGTTCGTTGGTAATCACCGCAGGAACGGCAAATGTACAATGTTTAAAATTTAATATAAAAGTTAGTTTGGAATATATTTTTATAACTATCTAATGTAGAGCAACTTGCCCACGTGTGTTGCCGCTGATCCGTCCGACTTTGAACGCACTGTCAGCCGGTATATGTATATCCCTCGCTGTACGGCCGCTCCGCTTGTCATGGTTCCTTTCCAATATAGCCCGGTTAGGGGTGTCTCGCAATTAGAACATTCATAAACACGCTCGTTCACAATTCGTCCGCTCAAATCTGCAATCATTAGTGTGGTTTCCAACTCGTTGCCCGGGCGGTTATGTTCGACCCGGAAGTTGGCCTGTTCCTGAAATGGGTTGGGTGTTACAGCAACCGACCGCATGATCAGGGCCGGCTGTTCGGAAACTATAAATCTCAACGAGCTTTCGGCCGGATTATTGTAAACATCCCACGCTTTTATCCGAACGGTATAGGAGCCGGGTGGCAAACTTTGCCAGGTGTATTGGACAGTACCACGCCGGTAATCATCCGCATCCGTTACGTAGTATTCATTTACCACAATCGGTGTTTTGTCATTCAACCAGAGCGTCAATTCGTGCCCAATACCGTTACGGGCAATATTGATGCCATTCTCATCACTAAGTCTGGCAATTAATGTAACTAGCGTTCCGGAAACCGTTCCTCCGTCTGTAAACGTAGTGTCATTGATGTACATTCGAACGACGGGCGGCTTGGTGTCGGCCGTCGGATTGGGGTTACTACCGCCGATTAATACGTTGTCGTAACTCCCGGCAGCTTCTACCAAGGTGTCCGATGAAACAGCGTAAAGAAACACCTTTCCTGGCCCGAGCCGGTAGTCCAGATCTTTCGGCATCACAAACTGACCCACAAACTTGCCGTTCTGCACCCGCACCTGTCCCGTATAGAGAGGACTACGGTATTCGGTGTAGCGCATGGGTGGACTAAACTCGGTTCCATGGGTCGTCAGGGTATCTGCTTTGTCGAAAAGCGTGATTTTAAGCTGTCCGTTAAATCCACTCACCAGCGATCCGCCCTGCTGAATCTCGCCCTCCAGCCGAACGGTTTCCAGCGCCCGGAGGGTATCGGCTTTTGAGCCCGTGGCCTGCCCGTTGATGCGGGTCAGAACGGCTTTGGCGGACGGGTAAGCCAGCTGCAGGGAAGGATCGCCCAGGAGGGTAAAATTCCGGTTCAGGCTTCCGCTGAGGCTGTTGTTTTTGGTGATCCGGATCAGATCGCCCAAGCGGGGCGCCCCTTCGGCCGTATTTTTTGCCAGCGCTTCGTAGAAGGCGTTATTCAGTAAATAATTGGTGCTGGCGTAGACCGGACGAGCGGTTGTCAGCAGGGCAATAGCGCCCCCCCGCGGATTTAGCAACGCCAATTCAGCACCCGACGTCAAGCCCGGATCATCGTAGCGTCCAAATTGACAGGTAGCCGTAACGAAAACCGGAAGCCGTTGGTTGTTCCAACCCAGAATATCCTGCAAAGTAACAATTTGTTCTTCCGCCCAGCCCGTTTCTCCACCGTGTCCCGTGTAATTAACGATCAATCGCCCGTCGTTCAGGGCCTTTGTAATGACCTGATTCACGACCGGCGCTTTTTGCCCACTGGCAGAGATTTCCTGCTCAAAACTATCCAGGTAAAGCTTCTCTGCCCGAAACGGTGGTCGGGCCGCCGAAATCAGCTGCGCCAGCCGGTCGGCATCCGTTTGGTGAATGTTGGGAAAATCTTGGTCGCCATCATCAGCCACGAAGGCAATTTTAGTCTGCCAGTCGCCCGGCAACTTGCCCGTCGTCGCGTACCGGATGAGTTTATCCACCACCGTCCGGGCTTCCTCCGTTGACTTAACCGGCAGCCGCCCCACGCCAATGTCCAGGGTGTGATCACCCGAGAAGTCTTCGCTCCACTCGCCCTCGGTAGCCTCCAGAAAGCCAAAATAATCGTCGGAACTGTAGCTCAGAACCGGATGCATCGACTCCCGGCTTTCGTACGTGGGCAGGGTTTGCGCCAGCTGAGCCGGCGATAACAACTTCGTGTAATTTTTGTAATCGAACGTAGCGTCACCAAAAAGCAACAGGTATTTCAGCTTCCCAGGCGTCCGGCGGTACAGGAGCCGGGCAAAATCCCGGATGGCGGTTGGGTCCGGCTGACCGGAAGCAAACTCGTTATACACCTCCTGCGAATTGACGACCAACACATCCAGTTTATCATGCGTCCGGCGAAAATCAGCTAGCCGCTCCGCCTGGTTTCGCCAGGTTGCCGGGGTAACAATCAACAAATCCGGCGTTTCACGGCTCGATAAATCCTGCTGGCTGACGGTGGTTACCATCTCCGGTGTAGCTGCCTGATCCGGCGAAAAGACCAGGTATTCGCGCAGACGGCCCCCTTCAGCCGTCAGATTTCCTTCCTGTGTAGCAGTAAGCGCAATCGTCATGGAAACCGGTATTTGCCGGTTGGTAACATCCCACACCTGCATGGCAGCATTAGCCTGCTGAATTCTATACCGCACGGTTTTCTGTGCCGTCGATTCCAGTGAGCGGAAAAGAAACGGCTGATCGTACCGCCGAAGCTCACGCCGGATCTGGACGCCCAGGTTTTGCAGGTACCCCTGACCGGATCTATCGTAAGCCAGCGATAGGCGCACCGGGCTTTCCACCGACGTGGGCGTTAGCGTAAACGTCCGGCGGTTCAGACGGCCTTTCCGGTCGTAGGTGTAATCCGTCACGCTTTCGATGTCCTGCGTACCAAGGGGCTGCGTACCCCATTTCAGTTGAAACTGCGTATTGATCAGCGCGCGCCCAGCCACTTCTGATGTAACCAAGGCGACTGAATTAGGAACAATACCGGGCAGGTTAAGCGAAACCGTTTTTTCGGTTCCAATGCCGAGGTATTCCAGCCACTCCCGCCCCGACCGAACCAGGTTGGCCATCTCTCCGGCGGGTTTGTAGAAGGCGTAGTCGTCAAATGCCGTGATTACCGGGCCCGAAGGCGCAGTCACCGGCTGCGGAGCGATTCGCTTACCAACTTTTTGCCCGAAGGTGACAAAGTAATACGTCGTATCGGTATATGGATTGATCTGGTGTGTGAAGCGCCGGGCGGTTGAATCGTAGAAGATCGGATGCGGGCTTTCGGCGAAAAAATAAATGGCATCCCCAGGATCGAAACGACCATCGGCTTCGCCGGTTATCCAGATGGCGTTTTCCATCAGACCGTGCGGTCGGCTTTGCTTATTCGCCTGTGGCAAGGCCGCGCCCCCGTTGCCAAAGAGCTGGACGGTCCGCGGGTCAAGCGTAGGAACGCCAACACCCGCCCCACTCAAAAAAGCCGCATCAAGTTTATAGACTCCGGTTTTTGTGATTCCTATTTTCAGCCACGGCCCCTCAGCCAATACCGAGGGCTGCGCCCATCCCGTCAGCCCGCAGCCGATCAGGAAAAGCCAAACCGCTAATCCGTACTTATTCCGCTTTTTCCACCCAAACATGCGCCCAAATCGACACTTTCAGACCTGTTATCTTCTCTGTACAAACGACGCGGGTTCGTCGTTTCATACCCCGGATGTATTCTTTCTGCAAAAATCGGAAGGTTTCGCCTTCCGGCATCTCAATCAACAACTGCTTTCCAGTGGGTTGATCATCCAATTGCCGCAACGCCCGGGTCAGTCTTGAGTGCGCTCCGGTTGAAGCCGCCGGATTGCGTAGATAATCTTCCAACGGTGTAAGTATAGCCGCCGGAAAAACCGCTTCGTGCAAAACCGGTTGCATCACCTCCCGAAATGCTTTTTGCCAGGCCAAACCGTGGGGCTGGCCCACACGCCGGTAACGCTGGTACACCAGCAGGTGAGCTACTTCGTGCAGGTAAGTAACCAGGAAGGCGTAGGGATTTAAATCATTATTAACGGTAATCGTAAATCCTTTTCCTGGCTCGGCCCGAAAGTCGCCCAGTTTTGTTTTCCGGGGGCGCGAAACAACAAATAAAAAAGGATGCTTTTTCCACAAATCGTAGCAATACGCGACGGCGTTGCCTGGCAGGTATTTTTCAAAGATCGTTCGTTCTTCCATTCGCATGGCCAACAAAAAAGCCCTATCCTAAAGATAGGGCTTTTTTATCAATTCGTTTTCAGACCGGCTGATTACTTCGTCGTATCAGCAGCGGCACTGTCGGCAGGAGCAGCTGTTGCGCTGTCGGTAGCCATTGTGCTGCTATCCGTCGTCACAGTTGCTGCGCTGTCAGCAGCAGCTGAAGACGTTTCTTCAGTTTTCGGTTTGCTTTGGCAGGCAGCGAAGGTAATCATGCTACCTACAAAAAGAAGAGCTAGTACTTTTTTCATTTCTCGCGGGGCGTTTAAGGTTTGAGCCCCAAATTTAACATAAAATCAAAAAATACAATAACGTCCTAGCTCTCAACCAAAAAAATATGGAAAAGGCCTTTAAATTTCACATTTGAGATGGTATTTATTCTGTATGCCGGTGAGAGCGGGCTTTGAACTTATCGTACATTCCGGTACTACGAAAAGTCAATAGTTTATGTCCAAAATAATTCGCCAGAAAGCTAAAGCCCATTCCAACAACGTGCGAAATCTTTTCGCGCCAGAACAATAACAAACTCGAAAAGTACGGATTAGCTACCCATCTCAACGTAGCGACGGCCATGCCTACCTGCACCCCCCAGGCTACCAGCGCAATGACCAGAAACTTGATCATTTCTCGCCCCATGTTACCGGTACCTTTCGCAGAAAAGGCGTAATTTTTGGTCGGAAGAAAACTAATGACGGTTGCCGTCAGATAACCCAACAGGACGCTGGTATCGAAATTAAAGTATTTGCGGTAGATAATCTGGGTCACGAAATTGACCGTTGCTCCTAAAAGCGCCGTTAGAAAGAACGTAAAAAGACTTTTTACCTCTTTCGTTTTAAGTCCGCGTTCTTTCACACTGATCACCTGGTGCCGGGATTTTTGTTTGTCTGAATATTCAAAGGTAAAGAACTACACTTTTACATCTTCGTTTACCAGACGTTTTCGAGTAAATGGCTCCGCTGGCTTACAATAAATCCTGGAATAATCCCGGAACGAGACCTAACACGATGGTTATGACAGTAGCGGCAATCAGAACAAACCGGTAAAAAGGAGCCACCTGAATGGGAGTTGAGGTTCCCTCCCGGAAGTACATTGCAATGACCACCCGAAAATAGTAATAGATCCCCACCGCTGACATTAATACCGCCAACACCAGAATCCAGATCATTCCTTTGTCGACAGCCGCCGAAAAGACCATGAACTTACCCCAGAAGCCCGCTGTGAGCGGAATACCGGCTAATGATAACATTGAGACGGCCAGAACAAACGCAAGTAACGGATTTTGACGAGATAATCCATTAAAAGCTGTATACGTGTCGTCGGGTCGGCCATCAACGGTACGCTGTTTGGCCACGACGAGCAGAATACCGAATGCGGCAATAGTAGATATTGAATAAGCCAGTGAATAAAAAACCAGCGCCGGTTTCGATTGCTGGCCCAGGGCAACCAAGCCGATCAGTAGGTAACCCGCGTGGGAAATACTCGAATAAGCCATCATGCGCTTAAAGCTATTCTGGTAAGCCGCCGTCAGGTTGCCAATGAGCAACGTCAGGCCCGTAATGGCCGCCAGAATAACCCACCAGAAACCGTAAATGGCGCCAAACGAAACGGAAAGCAGTTGCAGCAAAGCCGCAAAACCGGCCGTTTTCACCACCGTTGACATGAAAGCGGTAAATAAAGTCGGGGCGCCTTCGTACACGTCGGGGGTCCAGAAGTGAAAAGGAGCCGCCGATACCTTGAACAGCATCCCGATCAAAACCAGCAGAACGCCCATGTACAACAGCAGCGAAGGCTGCCCCTGCGACAGGGCAATGTATCCTTTAATGTCTGTTAATGTAAACGAACCAGCCGCCCCGTAAAGCAGCGCCATGCCAAAGAGCAGGATCCCCGTTGCAAATGAACCCATCAGCAGGTACTTCAGAGCCGCTTCGTTCGACCGCAAATTCCGCTTATCGCTACCCGTCAGAATGTACATGGATACCGACAGAATCTCGACTCCAACAAAGAGCATGATTAGGTTTTCGTACGCGATCATCATAACCGCGCCTACAATTGAAAAAAGCAGAATTGCGTAATATTCAGCCGGCTGAGCAGCCTCATCTTCCAGAAAATCGCCAGAGAGCGATACGACCATAAACGCCGATACCAGAACAATGCCTACAAACAAAATGGCCTGATTGCTCATCAGCAGCATATCTCCGAAATAAAGATAGGATTTGTTCCACTCCGTGAATTCAGCCCCTAGCGCGATGAGCAGAGCCAGCAAGGCAGCCGGTAACAGAACCGCCCGGGATTTAAGGAAACCCAGGTACAGAAGCACGATTCCAAATACAGACAGGAGTATAATCGAAAGCATATTTTAGATCGTTTGAGGTATTAGGTTTACGGGTTAACGAGCAATGTCTGAGATGAAAACGGACCCATTCTGAACGCTAAACCACTCCGGCCGCCCGGTGTAAACTTTACGCTATTTTATAAATTGTAACAGGTTGGTTACGGCGGGTTCGGTCAACTTTAGAAATGAGTTGGGCACCAAACCAATCCAGAAAACCATAATGCAAAGCGGAATCAGGACCCAGCTTTCGCTACCGGAGACATCACTGAAACCGGTCGTCAGTTTGCTGGTTTGGCCGAACATGGCTTTCTGGAACATCCGCAGCATGTAAACCGCACCGAAAATGATGGTCAGCCCGGCCACAGCACCGAGGATTGTGTGCCGTTCAAACACACCGGCCAGCAGTAAAAACTCCCCGACAAAACCGTTGGTCAGCGGGAGCGCCACACTCCCCAGCAGCAGGATCATAAAATAGACCGTCAGTTTCGGGGTCGTGCGGGTAATACCACCCAATTGGTCGAGCAGGCGGGTGTTGGTACGCGAAGCGATGATGTCGGCTACAAAGAACATTCCGACAACGTTGATGCCGTGGGCCAGCATTTGAACCAGCGCCCCTTGAATACCGTAAGTAGTTTGGGAGAAAACCCCGGCCGCCATCAGACCAACGTGCGAAAACGACGAGTAGGCAATCAGCCGCTTGATGTCGCGCTGGCGAATAGCAATGATGGCTCCGTAGACAATGCCGATAACGGAAAGGACAATGGCCGTGGTTCCCCACATGCCGACGCCTTCCGGAACGATGGGTAACAACAGCCGAATAACGCCGTAAACGCCCATTTTGAGCATTATTCCCGCCAGCAGCATAGTAGCGGGCGTTGGAGATTCTACGTACGTATCGGGTTGCCAGGTGTGGAACGGGAACACCGGCATTTTAATGGCAAAGGCAACGAAAAATGCCCAGAAGATCCAGGTTTGCTCGGTTGCGCTCAATTTCAGGTTGTACAGATCGGTGATAGCCGAAGAATGCAGGCCGGTTGCGGACGAGGTCTGGAAATAAAGGTAAACCAGCGCCACCAGCATGAAGAGGCTTCCAAAAACGGTGTACAAGAAAAACTTGAAGGAAACCCGGATCCGGTTTTCTCCGCCCCACGACGCGGCCAGGAAGTAAATAGGAATCAGCGCGGCCTCGAAAAAAAGGTAAAACAGGAATCCGTCGCGGGCCGTGAAAACGCCCATCAGCGCAGCCTGCATGAACAGAATGAGGGAGTAAAAGGCCGAGGGCCGGTCGTAATTACGTTGAAAGCCCGACAAAATAATCAGCGGGGTTAACAGACCCGTCAACACCACCAGCAGCAGGCTGACGCCGTCGATTCCGGCGCTGAAGCGGATGCTGCCCGCAGCCAGCCACGGATAGTCAAAACCAAATTGTGAGGTTGCATCCGGAACAAAGGAGAAAAAGGCATAAGCCGATAGGCCCAGTTCGACCAGTGCACCGACGAAAGCGATTTGTTTAGCCTGTTTGCCTCCCACCGTCAGCACCAGCAGGGCCGCCAGAATTGGGAAGAGCAGAAGAGAAAGTGTAAGCATCGACAAACTTTATGATGAGTGATTGTTGACCAATCCGCCTAGTTACTAAAACCGTATAAAAAATCGAAACCACAGGATGACGGCAATACTCACCGCCATTGCGAACACGTAGAAACCGATGGAACCAGTTTGTAATTTCCGCAGTTGCCCGGAGGTTTCTTTGACAACCCAGGCCGTCAGGGCAACAACACCGTCGATGATGAATTCGCCGAAGCTATAGAACGCATCCGATAAACCGCGGATGGGCTTCACGATAACGGCATCGTAGAATTCGTCGATGTAGTATTTGTTGTACAGCACCTTTTGCAGGGTCGGGCGCTCAACGGTATCCGCTTCGGGCAGGTTAACGCGCTGAATGTACATCACATACGCGGCAACCAGCGCCAGAATGGCGACACCCGACGAAATGCCCATCAGCATATATTCCTCGCTGTGGGTCAGCAGCGTTTCGCCAAACGAGTGCGGACTTACTTTACGCGACAAGTCAAAAATCGGGTTTAGGAATTGAGCCAGTTTAGCGCTGCCCCCCAGGGCCTCGGGAACGTTGAAGAAACCACCGATAACCGACAACACGGCCAGCACCAGCAACGGCACGGTCATGGTGGCGGGGGATTCGTGCAGGTGCTCGCGGGTGTGTTCTGAGCCGCGGAACCGTCCGAAGAACGTCAGGAACAGCAGACGGAACATGTAGAAGGAAGTCATGGCTGAGCCGATAACCCCCAGCACCCAGAGGATTTTGTTGTGCTCGTAAACGTGCATCAAAATCTCATCTTTCGAGAAGAAGCCCGCGAACGGCGGAATTCCGGAAATAGCGATGGTAGCAATCAGGAAAGTCCAGTACGTAACGGGCAGGTATTTCCGCAATCCGCCCATTTTCCGGATATCCTGCTCGTCGGACATGGCGTGGATGACGCTACCGGCACCGAGGAACAGCAGGGCTTTAAAGAACGCGTGGGTCATGACGTGGAACATACCCGAGGTATACCCCATCACGCTCAGTCCCAGAAACATATAACCCAGCTGGCTCACGGTTGAATAAGCCAGTACTTTCTTAATGTCGTTTTGCAGCAGACCAATGGAAGCCGCCAGCAAGGCCGTTGCAATGGCAATACCACCGATAATTTCCAGGGTAATGGGCGACAAGGTATAGAGCACGTTGGAGCGAACAACCATATAAATCCCGGCCGTCACCATCGTTGCTGCGTGAATCAGGGCTGAAACCGGAGTTGGACCGGCCATTGCATCGGGCAGCCAGGTATAGAGCGGAATCTGTGCCGATTTTCCCATGGCTCCCACGAACAGCAGCAGCGTGATGGCCACCACCGTGGGGTCGCTGATTGGGAAACCCGCAGCCTGCTCGAACACTTCACGGTATTCGACCGAACCAAACGCACCCATAATCATGAAAATACCGAGCAGAAAACCCAGGTCACCGATGCGGTTCATGACAAACGCTTTCCGGGCTGCGTTGTTGTAACTGGTATTGGTATTCCAGAAGCCGATCAGCAGGTACGAGCAGAGCCCCACTCCTTCCCAACCGATGAACATGATGACGTAGTTTGAGCCCATCACCAGCAGCAGCATGAAGAACAGGAACAGGTTCAGGAAGGCCATAAACTTGCCGTACCCTTCATCGTGGTGCATGTACCCGATGGAATAAATGTGGATCAGTGAGCCAACACCCGTTACAATCAGCAGCATAATCAGGGAAAGCTGATCGATTTGAAAGGCAAACGGAATGTTGAAGTGCCCGATGGTGATCCAGTCAAATAAAACCGTATGGATAGGGGCTGTGAAACTAGTGAAGAGGAGCAGCACACAGGCAAAAGCGGCTAGAGGGCCTGCGGTAGCAATGATTCCGACCAGTCCGTTGGGTACTTTCCGAAATCCAACTCCATTAATGATGAATCCGATTAAGGGCAACAGCGGAATCAAGAGTATCAGTAAATCCGTCTGCATATTTGAGCTATAGCGATTGTTTAAATGATGGCTTATGAGTGATAAATGCTGAGTGATGACTGGGCTGACGCGTTTAATTCATCACTCATCGTTCATTACTCATAGTTTACCTTACCACTTCAGTTTGTTGAGCAATCCGACGTCAATCGAACGGGTGTTGCGGTAAATCATCACAATGATGGCCAGCCCGACGGCGACTTCCGCAGCGGCCACTGCCATGATGAAAAAGACGAAAACCTGCCCGGTAGGATCGGCCCGGTAGGATGAGAAAGCAACGAGTAACAGGTTTACGGCGTTGAGCATCAATTCAATCGACATGAAAATGATGATGGCGTTGCGCCGGGTCAGGACGCCAATGATGCCGATTACGAACAGCGCCGTGCTGATGATGAGGTAATATTTCAAGTCGATCAGTTGGATGACTTCGGGAACTTGAAGCGGCACTTGGGTTGGCTGCATACTCTCTAGGGTTCGATTACTTTTCGTTACGGTCTGATTGGGGCGTCTGCCCCATTGCCGGAAAAAGACCCGACAAAGTTACGTATTATTCCCGCTTACTCAAATGGTTTGGGAATTTGGAATTAGTACAGGTAATTCAGTACTATTCTACGGTCTTTTCACCGTTTGTTGAACATCCGGAGTTTGATCTCCGTCAGCTTCCGTTTGGTGTCGAGCGGAAAATCACTCTTCAGAATCCAGTCGTAAAACGAAGGCTCCTTTTGCAAAACGTCGACCACCAGCGTGCCCTTGTGCTTTCCAAAGTTGACCACTTCTTTGCCCTCTTTGTTGTACACCATGTGCCCCCGCAGATCGACGTTATTGTTCAGCATCAGCTTGTTGAGCACATCAACGTCGTTGCCAATAATAACTTCGTTTCCTTTTTCGTCGGTGGCGATGGCGCCGTCGTAGCGAACCAGCATCGATTCCAGCACTTCAAACGTCGCCAGGGTATCGGCTTCGGCGCTGTGGGCGTTGATCAGCTCTTTCCCGCAGTAAAATTTATAGGCGGCTTTCAGCGTGCGCGGCTCCATCATGTGAAAAATCCGCTGCACATCAATCAGCCGCCGGTTTTTAAGATCAAAATCGACATTGGCCCGTAAAAATTCTTCCACCAGCAGCGGAATGTCAAACCGGTTGCAGTTGTAACCCGCCAGGTCGCAGCCGTCTAAAAACTGCGCCAGATTCCGGGCCACGGTTTTGAACGTAGGTTGATCCCTGATATCCTCCTCGTAAATACCGTGGATCAAGCTGGTTTCAATTGGAATTGGGACGGTAGGATTGATACGCTGGGTTTTGACCACCACGTCGCCGTTGGGCAACGCCTTGGCGATACTGATTTCAACGATTCGATCTTTCATGGGATCGACACCCGTTGTTTCCAGATCGAAAAAAGCCAGCGGTTTTTTAAGAAAAAGCGAATGCGTCATAGCCGGGTTACGTACATCGTACGTGGGAAAGGCTACAAAAATACACAGGGTACGTTCTCCGTCTGCTTATCGGAAGCGAATTAATTCACTTCCTGGCGGAATACTATTGATTTTCCCATCCAAACGACCGTTCAACGGCTTTTTGCCAACCCTGATACAAGCGTTTCTGATCGGTTTCGGCCATTTCCGGCTCAAACGTCCGGTCGATTCCCCAATTCTGGCGCAAGTCATCAAAATTACTCCAGTAGCCAACCGCCAGTCCAGCCGCATAGGCCGCTCCCAACGCCGTCGTTTCGGTCATGGTTGGCCGGATAACCGGTACGCCCAGCATATCCGCCTGAAACTGCATGAGCAATTCGTTAACCGTCATCCCGCCATCAACGCGCAACGAACTGAGCTCAATGCCAGCGTCTTTCTCCATCGCCTGCACCACATCCAGCGTCTGGTACGCCGTCGCTTCCAGAACCGCCCGGGCCAAATGCCCCTTGTTCACAAACCGGGTCAGACCGGCAATGACCCCGCGTGCATCCGCCTTCCAGTACGGCGCATACAGCCCCGAAAAGGCCGGGACAAAATACGCTCCACCGTTGTCGGGGACGGTGCGGGCCAGCGAATCCACCTCGGCACTGTTCGAGATCAGACCGAGGTTATCGCGCAGCCACTGCACCAGCGCACCGGTAATGGCAACGCTGCCTTCCAGCGCATACTGAACGGGCTGCTGGCCGAAGCGGTACGCCACCGTCGTCAGCAAACCATAAGTGGAATGGCGAAGCTCGGAGCCGGTATTCATGAGCAGGAAGCAGCCGGTTCCGTAGGTGTTTTTGGCCTGCCCCGGTTCAAAGCACGTTTGCCCCACCAGGGCCGCCTGCTGGTCGCCCAGAATTCCGGCAATGGGAATGCCCGGCAGTACTTCCGAAACTACGTTGCCGTACACTTCGCTGCTGGACCGGATCTGTGGCAGCATGGCTCTTGGAATATCAAAAGCTTGCAGCAGTGCATCGTCCCAGTCGAGCGTCTGGAGGTTCATCAACTGCGTACGGCTGGCGTTGGTAACGTCGGTAATGTGTAAACCGTTGTAGGTTCCGCCCGTCAGGTGCCAGATCAGGAACGTATCCATGTTGCCAAACAAGGCCAGTCCCCGCTCGGCGTCTTCCCGCACGTTCGGAACGTTATCCAGGATCCACTTAATTTTTAGGCTACTGAAATACGTTGCCAGCGGCAGCCCGGTAACCGCCCGGAAGCGGTCCTGCCCGGAGTCACCGGCAAATTTCGCCACCAGATCGCCCGTCCGGGTATCCTGCCAGACGAGGGCGTTATAATACGGTTTGCCGGTTTTGCGGTTCCAGACCACGGTGGTTTCGCGCTGGTTGGTGATGCCGACGGCCGCGATATCGCTGGCCTGAAGTTGGCCCTTGATGCGGGCCAGCGCGATGACCTCCTGCGTATTACGCCAGATTTCTTCCGGATCGTGCTCCACCCAGCCGGGTTGCGGATAAATTTGAGAGTGTTCTTTCTGTCCGATGGAAACAATCGTTCCCTGACGATCAAAGACAATACAGCGGGTACTGGTAGTGCCTTGATCAATAGCGGCAATGTAGGAGGGCATAGGAATTGGGAGATAATTCCCTGCAAATGTCAAAATTTTCTTAATAAAAGGCAGATTCCACCCAACTAATTCCGCGAAAAATACTGAACCAGAAGAATCGTAAAGGAGGTAAATAAGGTGCTGGCGAGAATCTTCACCATCGCTGGCAGCACGAGCAGAAGGTTATTGGCTTCAATCAGGAAGAGCGCAAAGTGATGAATGAAGGTAAGACTCATCACGTAATAGAGAAACTCACGCACGCCCATTTCGCGAACGGAAAAAACGAATCGGCTCTCAAAACCGTGTTGAGCCTCCTGAAGCCGGATAACCAGGGGTCGTATGTAAGCCATAAGCACCGTTGCGGCCGCGTGCATGCCCAGGGTGTTGTAAAAAGTATCGACGACAATGCCGACCCCGAACGCCGTCAGCAGCGTTGCCGAGAGGCTCATCTCCGTAGGCAGCAGCAGAATACACGCGACGTAGATAAAACAAAACCCTACATCGAACAACACCAGATTCCGGACCAGCAGAATCTGTAAAGACAGATACAGCAAAAAAAGAAAGGTAATATTCAGTATTTCGCGTAGCGTCATTGGTGTGTACGTTGGGCTTTTCGGCAGTGGCGGTGGTTTATCGGTTGCTTGAACGGTTATTTTCGATCCGGTTCGGTCGTCTGTTCGAGTTTTTCCTGTTCGCCCTGTAGTTTATTCTCGACGACGTAGACAAAAGACAGGTTGCTGAAATCCGTTCCGATTGAAAGTGTTACATCGTGAAACGTTTGAGACGGTGTTTCCCGGACACCGATAACGCGGCCTACCAGGATTCCCGACGGAAATGTCGAGTTGAACTCCGACGTAACAACCGAATCGCCCCGGTACATTTTTGTGTTGCGCGAGATGTCCATCATTTTCATCCGGGTGGGATTAATACCGTCCCATTTGGCCGACCCGATGACCCCCGCTTTCACGAGTTTCGACGAAATCATGTAATTGGAGTGCAGGATGGACGTCACGATGGAGAGGTGTTCAGAACAGGTTTTAACCTTGCCCACCACACCCGTCGGCGAAATCACGCCCATGCCGGGTTGAAGTCCGTCGGCCGTTCCTTTGTCCAGCGTAATATAATTGTTGGGGTGCTGCGTCGTGTTGTTGATCACCCGCGCGACGATGTACTTAAACCGGGTTGCAAAGATGGAGTCGGTTTTGTAGCTGGTCGGCGCGTTTGGCTTCGATTGCTGAAGCTGGGTAACGAGCGTATTGAGCCGCCGGTTTTCCTCGGCCAGATCGTTGTTTACCTGGCGCAACTGGGCGTACTCCTTCGCCTTGTTCGACCAGTCCAGCACCTTC
This sequence comes from Larkinella insperata, assembly GCF_026248825.1. Taxonomy (NCBI): domain Bacteria; kingdom Pseudomonadati; phylum Bacteroidota; class Cytophagia; order Cytophagales; family Spirosomataceae; genus Larkinella; species Larkinella insperata. The sequence goes on from NZ_CP110973.1 coordinate 1,572,170, forward strand.
GCTACGTAGTAATTCGACGTGTTGAAATACCGTATGCTCCAGTAGTTATTGTTGTTGATGATGAAATAAAAACTCAGCACCTCCAGCAGAACAAACAAGATAATGTTCCGGCTTTTGATGATGAACTGGATTAACTCAAACATAGAGGAGTTAAAAGTTAAGAGTTAAAAATTAAAAGCAGGCTTGCGCGTGAAACTTTCAACTTTTAACTCTTAACTCTTAATATTTAACTGATTAAGACGGATTTGTACATGTCGAGGTTTTTGATCACCTCGCCGGTGCCTTTCACAACGGCTTTCAGCGGATCGTCGGCCACGTGGATGGGCAGCTTGGTTTTGGCGCCAATCCGTTTGTCGAGACCGTGCAGCAGCGCTCCCCCACCCGTCAGGTGAATACCGTTGGTATAGATGTCAGCCGACAGCTCCGGCGGGGAAATTTCCAGCGCTTTCATGACGGCTTCTTCAATTTTCGAAATGGATTTATCGAGCGCGTAGGCGATTTCGCTGTAGGTTACCTTGATTTCCTTCGGAATACCGGTCATCAGGTCGCGGCCACGGATTTCGTAGTCGGCCGGGGGGGCATCCAGTTCGGGCAGGGCCGAACCAACCTCCATTTTAATCTGCTCGGCCGAACGCTCCCCGATCAGCAGGTTGTGTTCCCGGCGCATGTAATCCACGATGTCGCGCGTAAACACGTCACCGGCAATCCGGATCGACTGTTCGCAGACAATTCCCGAAAGAGCAATTACGGCAATTTCCGTGGTTCCGCCCCCGATGTCAACGATCATCGTTCCGTTCGGTTGCGTAATATCGATTCCGATACCGATGGCCGCAGCAATTGGCTCGTGTACCATGTATACTTCTTTGGCTCCGGCGTGTTCGGCGGAATCCTTAACGGCCCGCTTTTCTACCTCCGTAATCCCCGACGGAATACAAATAACCATTCGGTGAGAAGGCGAGAATAACCGGCTGCCCGTATCAATCATTTTGATCAATCCGCGAATCATCAATTCCGCAGCGGTAAAGTCGGCGATAACACCGTCTTTCAGCGGGCGGATGGTCTTGATGTTCTCGTTTGTCTTTTCATGCATCTGCATCGCCTTGTGACCAATCGCCAGGACCCGTCCATTGACCTTGTCCATTGCGATGATCGAAGGCTCATCCACCACAATCCGATCCTTGTGAATAATTAGCGTATTAGCTGTACCGAGGTCAATTGCAATATCGCTGGAGAGAAAGTTAAATAGTGCCATTCGTTAATTTTGTGCAAGCACGGGGTAGCATCAGGTTTTTCGAGGTGCAAAAATATAGATAATTTGAGATAACTTCCGAGCAGTGAATACCTTTTTGTTACTTTTTATAGATCTCGTTCCATTCGTAAATATCTTGAAAGATCGTACGATGAGCCAAAACTAACCACCGGTTTTCCGGAAGTTAGGTGCACACTACTGCATTCAGGCTACATTCGTTTAAAACTTGTTAACTTTGCAGGCTATGGGAATCCGATCAGTTTTGAGCAAACCGCTGGCTCAATTTGTCGTACAGCGGCAGCAGGAATGGATGCACCGGCCCGGCGAGACGCAGCAACGGTGGTTCCGGGCGCTGCTCGATGGCGCTCAACATACCGCCTTTGGCCGCGATCATCGGTTTAAGGACGTTCGTTCGTATGCCGACTTTCGGCAGGCCGTCCCGATCCACGATTACGAAGGACTCAAACCGTACATTGAACGAATCCGGGAGGGCGAATCGGATGTGCTCTGGAAAGGCAAACCCGTTTATTTCGCCAAAACGTCCGGTACCACGTCCGGCACGAAGTATATTCCCATCACGAAAGAGTCGATTCCCAACCACATCAACTCGGCCCGCGACGCCCTGCTCAACTACATCCACGAGACGGGCAAGGCAAGCTTTCTGGACAAAAAACTGATCTTTTTATCGGGAAGCCCCGAGCTGGTTGTCAAAAACGGCATCAACGTCGGACGGCTTTCGGGGATCTCGAACCACCACGTGCCGGCTTACCTGCGGACCAACCAGTTGCCCTCCTACGAAACCAACGTCATTGAGGACTGGGAGACCAAACTGGAAAAGATCATCGACGAAACGATCGCGCAGCCCATGTCGCTGATCTCGGGCATACCGCCCTGGGTGCAGATGTACTTTGACCGGATTCAGGCCCGAACCGGCAAGAAAATCAAGGATGTTTTTCCGGACTTTTCGCTGTTTGTGTACGGCGGTGTCAACTTCGAACCCTACCGGGCCAAATTGTACGAATCCATTGGTAGGAAAATAGACAGCATCGAAACGTACCCGGCTTCGGAGGGATTCATTGCCTTTCAGGATACGCAGACGGAAGAAGGGCTGCTGATGATGCTCAACAGCGGTATTTTCTTTGAATTTATACCGGCCGAAGACTATTTTTCCAGCAACCCGCGCCGGTTGACCATCGATCAGGTCGAATTGGGCAAAAATTACGCGGTGGTGATCAACAACAACGCCGGGTTGTGGGGCTACTCGCTGGGCGATACCGTCAAGTTTGTGTCCAACGACCCTTACCGGCTGCTTGTGACGGGGCGGATCAAGCACTTCATTTCGGCCTTTGGCGAACACGTCATCGGCGAAGAAGTGGAAAAAGCGCTGCAGTACGCCATGGAACAGCACCCGGAAACCGAAGTGGTGGAATTTACGGTCGCGCCGATGGTGTCGCCCGCCGAAGGCTTGCCCTACCACGAGTGGTTCATCGAATTTGCCACCCCCCCGAACAATCCGGAGGCTTTCGCCTGCGATATCGACCAGCGGCTCACGAAGTTGAACACCTACTACGACGATCTGATTTCGGGCAGTATCCTGCGGCCACTTAAACTGACGACTTTACCCCGCGAAACGTTCCGGAACTACATGAAAGCGCAGGGCAAGCTGGGCGGTCAAAACAAGGTGCCCCGGCTGGCGAACGACCGGGTAATTGGGGAAGGATTACTGCAAACCATGCAAACGGTATAAACCTGCCCCTAACCGAATCAGCAACCGGTAAATACCGTTCATTAAAATATCAAGCTTGATTTTACGTATTAATCCAAGAATGACCAGTCCCCAAAAACGCCATATCGCCATCCTCGGCTCGACGGGTTCTATCGGCACGCAGGCCATCGACGTGGTCCGGGCGCACCCGGATGCTTTTGAAGTCGAGGTCTTGGTAGCCAATACCAACGCCGACTTGCTGATTGAACAGGCTGCCCTGGTTCGCCCCAACGTGGTGGTGATCTGCAACGAAGACCGGTACGACCAGGTATTTGCCGCCCTCGATCCGCTGGGAATCAAGGTGTACGCGGGCGCCAAAGCCGTAGCCTCGGTTGTGCAGATGGACAGCATTGACATCGTGCTGACGGCGATGGTGGGTTACGCCGGTTTGCTGCCGACCATCAAAGCGATCGAGGCCGGAAAGCACATTGCACTCGCCAACAAAGAAACCCTGGTGGTGGCCGGTGAGCTGATTACCAAGTTGGCTCAGGAAAAAGGCGTCAGCATTTTACCGGTCGATTCGGAGCATTCGGCCATTTTTCAGTGCCTGGCGGGTGAATTTCACAATCCCATCGAAAAGATTATCCTGACGGCATCCGGCGGTCCGTTTCGGGGGAAGTCGCGGGAGTTTCTGAAAACCGTTACGAAAGCCCAGGCGCTGAAGCATCCCAATTGGTCAATGGGCGCTAAAATCACCATCGACTCCGCCACCCTGATGAACAAAGGCCTGGAAGTGATCGAAGCCAAATGGTTGTTTGGACTGGAACCCAAGCAAATTGAGGTGATCGTGCACCCGCAGAGCATCATTCATTCGCTGGTGCAGTTCCGGGATGGCAGCCTAAAAGCGCAGATGGGTTTGCCCGACATGAGGCTGCCAATTCAGTACGCGCTGGCCTACCCCAACCGGTTATCGTCGGATTTTCCCCGGTTCGACTTCGTAAATTATCCGTCCCTCACATTCGAACAGGCTGATCGTGAAACATTTCGTAACTTGCAACTCGCTTTTGACGCGCTCGAGCGGGGCGGAAATGTCCCCTGCATCGTCAACGCGGCCAACGAAGTAGCGGTTGCTGCTTTCCTGCACGACGAAATCGGGTTTCTGGAAATTTCTGAAATCATCGAAGAAGGCATGCAGAAAGTTTCGTACATCGCGCACCCGACGTACGAGGATTATGTACAGACGGACGAAGAAACCCGGCGCATCGCCACAGCACGAATTAAAAGTCTGGTTTAATTGTTTTTTAGATAAACCACCGTTAAATAGACGAATCTTCGAAAATTTTTTCATCACTCATCGTTATTGATCTATGGAATTCTGGGTTTGGTTTATCATCGGCCTGTTGATCGGTTTTCTACTGCTGAAAGTTTTTAAAAGAAGAGTATAAGCTTACGCTCCTGCGTATTCAAAAACTGTAATACAACAAATTATCAATTAAAAAAGCCGTCGGTTTACCGATGCAATTAGTTTAGACGAATGGAAATAGCAATCATGGCGGGACAGCTCATTCTGGGCCTGTCAATTTTAGTGGGTTTGCACGAGTTGGGGCACTTGCTGGCTGCCAAGGCGTTCGGGATGCGGGTAGAGCAGTATTTTATTGGCTTTCCGCCAAAAATCTGGAGCATCAAACGCGGTGAAACGGAATACGGTTTGGGTGCTATTCCCCTGGGCGGTTTCGTCAAAATTACCGGTATGATTGATGAATCGCTCGATACGAAATCTCTGCAAAGTGAACCGCAACCCTGGGAATTTCGCTCGAAACCCGCCTGGCAACGGCTGATTGTGATGCTGGGGGGTATTATTATCAACATCATCACCGGGATTGTTATTTTCGTAATCCTGACTTACAAAAACGGCGAAACGTACCTGGCGGCCCGCGATGCTGAATACGGTATTGTAGCCTACGATCTGGCCAAGGGAATCGGCCTGAAAACAGGTGATAAGATTGTTAAAATCAACGGAAGAGACTTTGAAGATTTCAGCGATATCCGTAGTTCGGAGGTTTTTCTGGGTTCTGATAGTTATTACACCGTGGAACGGAAAGGCACCGACGGTAAAGTTCAGCAGATCGACATCGACATTCCAAACGATTTTCTGGACAAATTATCGGATAAAAAGAACGCCGGGCAGTTTCTGGAAGCTGCACAACCCTTCCGGGTTGGTGAACTCGTGCCGGGAATGCCCGCTGAAAAATCCGGCTTGAAAAAAGGCGATGTCATCACCGCCGTTAACGGTCAGCCAACTCGTTTTTACCATGAGTTTCAGGGCGTCGTCAAAGCCAACGTTAACAAACCGATTACGCTGACGGTCAGCCGCCCGGGTGTTTCCCAGCCGGTTACGCTTAAAACAACCGTTACGGACAAAGGACAGATTGGTTTCGGGGCGGAGACGCTGCTGAAGAAAACGCATATCGATTACACCTTCGGCCAGGCGCTGGTCAAAGGAACAGGACAAGCTTTTGGCGTTTTCTACGATACCATCAAAGGCTTTGGTAAGATTTTCCAGGGCAATGTATCGGCTTCCAACGCCCTGAGCGGCCCGATTGGAATTGCCCAGAATCTGTTTGGCGGCATCTGGGAGTGGAACCGCTTCTGGTTTGTAACGGGTCTGTTGTCCATGTCGCTCGCGTTCTTCAACGTCCTGCCCATTCCGGCGCTGGACGGCGGACACTCAACGCTTCTGCTCTACGAAATTGTCTCGGGCCGGAAACCGTCTGACCGTTTTCTGGAAGGTGCACAACGGGTTGGAATGGTGATTCTACTCGGATTGATGGCGTTTGCAATCTTTAATGATGTCTTTAAAGCGGTATTTTAAATTGAAGTCAGTACACAGAGTTGATCAAAGATTCCCAGCGCATCAGAGGGTACGTCTCCGTTCCCCTCTGGCTTTCACGGGTCAACTCTGTGTACTTATTTTATTGCTTGGCTTATCGGCCAGCAAGCCGGCGCATCCGGTGCATACCAGCGTTACACAAATGCAGTACAATGCCGCGGAGAAGACTTTTGAGGTAAGTTTGCGAGTCTTCACCGACGACCTGGAAGAAGCCTTAACCAAAGAAAACAACAACCAGCGCGTCCGGCTGAACGATAAAGACGCCAACAATCCGCTGGTGGAGCGCTACATTCGCAGGCATTTCGGGCTGGCCAACTCCAGCCGTCAACGCAAACCATTCCGCTACCTGGGAAAAGAGCAGGAAATGGAGGCCACCTGGATTTACGTAGAAGTTCCTTACAGCGAACCCGTTGAAGGAAGCGTTCTGCAACAGTCCCTGCTGACTGAATTGTTCGATGATCAGGTTAATCTGGTCAATGTGTCATACCTGTCACAAAAGAAAACCGTTTTGTTCCGCAAAAGCAACACGCAGCAGGTTCTAACCTGGTAATAACGTATTATAAGATTGGGCCATTCCACGTTTTGAGTTTCATTTCCTTTTGCGTTATTTGTAATCGGCACCGGCAGCTCAGTAGTTTTTCTGCTGATAATCGTTTGGCACGCCCCTTGCGCTATCTATAAATCTTTGTTTCTCAGTATCTCTTAAGCCTGTATATGGCAGCAATTACTGCCACTTTGGCAGGCACCCAACTATGAGTATAAGTAATAGAAATAAATACGATACCCAATTATGGCTGGCTGAGTCGGATCTGGACAATCTCGAAATTGTTCCGCTGGGCTCAGCGGATGACGCCGACGAAGATTATATTGTACCCAGCGACCTGTCTATCCTTCCCGTCCGGAACACCGTACTGTTTCCGGGGATGGTGATTCCCGTGACGGTCGGACGGCAAAAGTCGATTAAATTAGTTAAGAAGGCTTATAAAGGAAATCGCATCATTGGCGTCGTTGCGCAGTCGAATCAGCAGAAAGATGAGCCAACGGCCGACGATCTTTACCGCCTGGGCACCGTAGCCTATATTATTAAGATGATTACCCTGCCCGACGGTAACATTACCATCATTATCCAGGGTAAGAAGCGGTTTGAGATTGTTAATTTCCTGCAGGAAGAGCCGTATCTGACGGCCAATGTGCGGCAAATTGACGACCACTTTCCCAATCCGAACCGCAAGGAGTCGAAAGCCCTGATTCAATCCCTGAAAGAATCAGCTTATAAAATTCTGCGTTTAAACCCGGAGATTCCGCAGGAAGCCCGGATTGCACTGGATAACATCGAAAGCCCGATGTTTCTGATGCACTTCCTTTCGTCGAACATTGAGGGCGAAGTGGCCGACAAGCAGAAATTACTGGAAACCACCGAAGGCGCCCAACAAGCCACGCTTTTGCTGGAGTTCATGCTGCGCCAAATCCAGTTGCTGGAACTGAAGCGCGAAATCCAGACCAAAGCCAGCTCGGATATTGACCAGCAGCAGCGCGACTATTTTCTGCGGCAACAAATCAAAGTTCTGCAGGATGAACTCGGGATGGACAGCCCCGACCGCGATCTGGAAGAAATTCGGCTTCGGGCGGCCCGGAAAAAGTGGCCAGCTTCGGTTCATGCCCATTTTGATAAGGAGCTGAACAAACTCCAGCGGATTAACCCGATGGCGCCGGAATATCCGGTCACCATGAATTACATCGAACTGCTGGTTGACCTTCCGTGGAGCGAGTATTCAAAAGATAACTTCGATCTGAAACGGGCGCAGAAAATACTGGACAGCGACCACTTCGGACTGGAGAAAGTGAAGGAACGGATCATTGAATACCTGGCCGTTCTGAAACTGAAAAATGACCGCGCTTTCGAAGGTATGAAAGCCCCGATTTTGTGTCTGTATGGTCCTCCGGGCGTTGGTAAAACGTCGCTGGGCCGATCGTTAGCCAAGGCGCTGGGCCGTAAATACATTCGGATGGCACTGGGCGGGGTTCATGACGAAGCCGAAATCCGGGGCCACCGCAAAACATACATCGGTGCTATGCCGGGTAAAATCATTCAGAATATTAAAAAAGCCGATTCATCGAACCCGGTTTTTATCCTGGATGAAATTGACAAGGTTAGTTCGGATTTCCGTGGAGATCCGTCATCGGCCCTGCTTGAAGTGCTCGATCCGGAACAGAATTCGACGTTCATCGACAATTATCTTGAAGTCGAATACGACCTCTCAAAGATTTTGTTCATTGCAACGGCCAACTCGCTTGACACCATTCATCCGGCCCTCCGCGACCGGATGGAAATCATTGAGTTGACGGGCTATACCGTTGAAGAAAAGATTCAGATTGCCAAGAAATACCTGATTCCGAAACAACGGAAAGAACACGGTTTGAAGCCCAAAGACCTGGTGGTCGACGACAAGGCCATTCAGCGGATTATTGAAGGCTATACCCGTGAATCCGGCGTTCGGACGCTGGAGCAGAAGATCGGGGCGCTCGTCCGCAAGGTTGCGAAATCCATTGCGCTGGAAGAAGACTATCCGAAAACCATCAAACCGGCGGATGTGGCCAAAATGCTGGGTGCTGAAATTTTCGACCGGGACCTGTATTCTGACGACGACATTGCCGGTATTGTGACGGGCCTGGCCTGGACGCAGGTCGGTGGTGAAATTCTCTTTATCGAATCGAGCCTGAGCCGCGGCAAAGGGAATCTGACCCTCTCGGGTCAGTTGGGCGATGTCATGAAGGAATCGGCGATTACGGCATTGTCGTACCTGAAAGCGCACTCGGAGCAGCTGGGCATCGATTACAACATCTTTAACCATTACGATCTGCACGTTCACATTCCAGCCGGGGCTGTACCAAAAGATGGCCCTTCGGCGGGTATTACGATGCTCACGTCGATGGCATCAATTTTTACCCAGCGCCGTGTGCGGCCGTTCCTGGCGATGACGGGTGAGGTTACACTCCGGGGGAAGGTGTTGCCCGTTGGTGGTATCAAAGAGAAGATTCTGGCGGCCAACCGCGCGGGCGTGAAAGAGATTCTGCTCTGCTCGAAAAACCGCAAGGATGTAGAAGAAATTAACCCAAGCTATATCAAGGATCTGACGTTTCATTACGTCGATACCGTCGATCAGGTACTGGAAACGGCTTTGCTGCCGCAGCAGGTTTCCAAACCTATGAAGTTTGTTTTTCCGAAGGATAAAGAGAAGGAAATCGAATCGACTCCCGAGAAGGTAACGGTTTTGTAGGCAACTCGCTTTAAGAAGAAAACCACCGCCCGGCTAACTTTTAGCTATCCGGGCGGTGGTTTTTCATTTTTTTGCCTTACTCACATTTGAAAGAGGGAAAGCCGATGAGTGGCTGGCCTTCCGTTCTGCGCTAGCACTGGCTAAATTAAGTACCAGCGACAGTGGCTTTTTCTCTCCAACCGGTAAAAAAACATCCTTTCCCAATAACTCAGGAAAGGATGTCTTGCACGCGTAATAAGTTACTTCAGCCGCTTCTTATTGCTTATCCCACCAGATGCGGGTGTATTGGGTATCCGGGCCCTGGCTAGCGATGACAGCGTTGTAATTGGCAGAATTCAGCGTTCCTTCCGTTGAAACCGGATAGGCTAAACGACGGGGAATGTCGGTACCGCCGTTGAGCGGAGAGGCCGCCGGCTTCAACACCGGATAACCCGTACGACGCCATGAGTTCCATGCCTGCGTTCCCTGGAAGAACAGAGCGATCCAACGTTGCGTGGCGATTTGCTCGATAGCTTTTGCATCCGTATAAGCAACATCTGCTTGAGCAATGTAAGCCGTGTAGGCAGCATCTGTATAAGCTGCTCCCATCCATTGTTGAAGCGAAGCTTTAACCGCCGATTCGTACAGCGCCTTGGCATCACCGGTAATCCAGCCCAATTTAGCCGCTTCGGCCTGCGCAAACAGTACTTCCGCATAGGTTACAACATTAACTGGAGCATTTTGCGCAGCAAGTGTTGAAGCCGCCAGCGAGAAGTTTTGAGCCGGACCGGCTGGTGGGAAGGCTGCGTATGGAGCACCCGTATACTCGCCCCGCTGGTTGGTAGCTGCTATGTAGGGCAAACGCGGATCGTTTACTTTCTTCAGGTAGTTGATAAACACGTCGCTAACGGCAAAATCTTTCCGGTTACCTGTCACGTAGTTATTATACAACGGGTTTTCGTTGTTAGCATCGGACAGGAAGGAATAGCGTACATTATCGGCATTGGAGGCTAAAACGCCATCAGCCAGAGCCGCCGTAAACTCAGCTTTCCCTTTGGTTGGATCGACCTTCGAAAGTTGAAGTGCCATCAGCATGCGTTGGGTTGCGGCAAACTTTTTCCAGTTCGTGGCATTCCCGTTCAGCAAAATATCACCTTTTACTGCAGCCCCACCATCGAATTGAGCGGCTGCTTCCTTGAACTCCTTGAACAGGTCGTTGTAAATATCCTGCTGCTTGTCAAAAGCTGGTGAAAAGTTTTCCGCACCTTTCAAAGCTTGCGTATACGGCACATCACCCCAACGGTCCGTAATCCACCGGTAGATATACGCTTTCAGAATCCGCGCAACCGCAATCTGGTTGTTATTCGAACCGTACGTTGCTACACTGGCTTTGGTAGCTGGATTTGTATTCTGATCAATGATCGCTTGTAGGTTTACCAGCGGACCTGAATATAAACCGTTATAACTGAAGTTGATCGTTTTGTACCGTGAATCCTCGATGTAGGTAACATCGCTGAACTGCTGTACGTATAGAGCCGGAACAATGTTAAAACCGCCCGGACCTACCTGGCTATTGGTTGTTCCAACGCCAGTTCGAATGGCTCCCGTAAACAAGTTCGCGGTGTTAGGTAACAACGGACTGTTTGGGTTGACATTCATTTCTTCGAAGTTGTTACAGGCTACTGTAGACAACATCAACCCTGCCAAAACAAGGGGCTTATAAAATTTCATAATGTCTGTTTTGAAAAGTTTGTTGTGACTGCAAGTCAGGTTAGAAAGCTCCTATTTCATAACGAAAATAGGAGCCTTTTCTATCCATTGTTTCGCATCTTTTAGAGGCCAAGACGCAGGTTGACACCGAACGAGCGAACCGGCGGCAACTGGCCACCTTCGTACCACAAAGTCTCTGATTCTGAGATGTCGATACCACCACCAACAGCGCTGTAAATCAGGAACGGGTTACGGGCAATCAGCGAGATGTTGGCTGATTTGATAAACTTACCGAGTATGTTTTTGGGCAGGTTGTAACCCAGAGCGATTTCCCGCATTTTGATGTAAGACTTGTCGTAAATCCAGTACTCGTTCAGGGCAAACAGCCAGCCTTCGTAGAGAGTCTGTGCATCAACCCGCGTGGTGTTCGGCTGACCGTCTTCGGTTACACCTTCTAACAAAACACCACCGCCCGTGGCCGGATCATCACGCAACGGCTTGCCCAACTCGTTCAGGCCAGCGGTTTCGGCACCCAGACCAGAGTAGTTGTTGAACATCTTGGTCGTCGAGAAGAATTTACCACCCGCAATGAAGTCGGCGTTAACACGCAAAGACAGCCCTTTATACGTAAATGTGTTCAGGAAACCACCTTTGAATTTCGGCAGAACCGAACCCAGGGGTACGTTTTCTTCCTTGATATACAAGCCGGCGTTGGAGCCGCTGCCGTATACCATGCGGTTCCCGTTTGCATCTTTCTTGATTCCCTGGCCAACCAGCAAGCCCCAGTCTTGGCCTTCGCGGGCGTTCAAGGTCAATGTACGCCACTGCGGACCATCAATCTGGTAGTTGGTTAAGCCATCCTGCAGTTTGACAACTTTCGAACGGTTGCGGTCCAGGTTGATATCAAATTCCCAGGTGAAGCCCGAAGCGGAACGAACCGGAACGGCGTTAATATGCAATTCCAGACCGCTGGTTTGAATCAGACCGGCGTTGATAACGGCATTGGTATAACCGCTAGTCGGTGTAACCGGGATCGGAATAATCTGGTTCTTGTTGTCGTTGCGATAGGCCGTAAATTCAAAGCCCAGTCGGTTGTTCAGGAAACGCAGGTCAATCCCTCCTTCATACGATGATGATAAACCGGGCTGCAGACCAGCGTTTGGCAGCGTTCCGGGCAGAAACAACGTAGCGTTGCTGCCGTAAGCCGTACCGGAGCTATACGCCAGGGCCGTTTGGTAAGGTCCTACGTCAGTACCAACCTGTGCATAACCCGCGCGAATTTTACCGTAGGACAAGATGTTGTTCTGCGGAATGAGCTCGGAGAACACCAGACCCGCAGAGATGGAAGGATACAGGTACGAGTTGTTAGCTTTCGGCAGGGTTGATGCCCAGTCATTCCGAATGGAAGCTTCCACAAAAACAAAGTCTTTGTATCCAACGCTTACGTTTCCAAAAAGGCTGTTTACCTGCCGCTCATACAAGTAATTGTTCGCTATTGGCCGGTTGATTGAAGCGGCAATGTTGTAGAAGTTCGGTGCAGAAAGACCACCCACGGTTGCCTGAAGCTGACCTTCAATCCGGTTGTAACGGATGTTACCCCCTACGTTTGCAACCAGTGACCAGTCTGCAATTTCCTGGTTGTAGCTTACCAGTGCTTCGTAGTTGTTTTCCCGGGCGCTTGCTCCAAACGTTGCATAAGCACCCAGCCCACCGGCGTTCAGAGTTCCCTGCGCAACGCGTGATTCCTGGTTAAAGTAGTTCTGATCGCGACGAACCGTGGCCGAAGCCTTCAAGAATGGCGTAAATTCATACGTTAAGCCCAAGTCACCGAACAGCCTGTCGCTCCGGTTGGTGTTTGTATTTTCATACACCTGCGTATACGGGCTGTCCCAGTATTTTGGACGCGCGTCGGTGGGACCGCCGATGTTCCAGCTCCGGAATGTACCATCCGGGTTTCTGTAGTTACGCAGATCATCAATGCTCAGCTGACGCTGGAACCACTGGTTAAATGAACCAACGGTTTGGTTGTACCCGTTCAGCGTTGCGTTAGAAATCCCCAGCGGGCTATTGGAAGGCGTCGTACCCCCCGAAGAACCGTAACGGTCAGCCGGTAGGTTGTTCGTTTTGAACGCCGTGTAATTGATGTTCAGGTTGGCCGACAACTTGCTGCCAAACTTGATCGTATTTTTTGCGCTTATGAAATCGCGGGTTTGCGATGAATTCGGAATAATACCGTTGTTGATAATGTGCGAGTACGAAATCCGGCTTTGGAACGCTTCCGTGCCGCGCGAGAAAGCAATGTTTGTGTTGTTGCTGATCGGCTTGGCGAAGAAATCACGCACGTTGTTCGGGTTGGCCGAGTAAGGCGTCAATTGACCGAACTGTGGTCCTTGCTGCCACGAAAAAGCCGAACGGTGCGGTTGATTATCAATCCGGGGCCCCCAGCTTTCGTCAGCGGAGTAATCCAATATGCGCTGTCCTTGGTAGTCAGCCCAGGAAGCCGGGTGAATCTTGGGATCAAATTCAAACGTTGCCCAGTCCTGAGAATAACCACCACCGTATTCGTTCTGGTAATTCGGCAGCATACCTACCATATCAAGCGTTGTGCTGTGGTTGATATCCAGCTTGGTTTCACCCGCTTTAGCGCGCTTGGTCGTGATGACAATTACCCCGGCAGAAGCCCGGTTACCGTACAGAGCCGTGGCCGAAGGTCCTTTCAGAACGGAGAGGTTTTCCACATCGTCCATGTTCACCTGGCTTACATCGGTCGGCGTTCCATCGACAACGTACAGCGGATCTCCGCCCGTCAGCGAGTTGACACCCCGGATCCGGATGCTCGGGCTACCAAATTTAGCCCCTGACTGACCCAGAACCTGTACACCGGCAATTTTACCGGCTAGTGCATTGGCTACGTTCTGATCACGGGCGATGTTCAGTTTCTCCTGTTTCAGTTCCTGAACCGCATAGTTAAGGGCTTTCTTTTCCCGCGAGATACCAAGGGCCGTAACCACCACTTCCTGGAGCGTTGAAGCATCCGGTTCCAGTACGACATCAACGGTAGAACGGTTACCGATCGAAACGTCGGTTGTCTTAAATCCAATGAAGGAGAACGATAAAGTTGCGGCATTGTCCGGTACGTTGAGCGTGTAAGTACCGTTGACATCGGATGTAGCTCCGCGGGAGGTTCCCTTTACCACAATGTTAACACCGGGAAGGGGAGAGCTGTCTTCGCCTGAGGTCACCTTCCCCGTAATCGTACGATTTTGGGCAAGAGTGATGCCCACTGTACCAAGTAGGCACAGCGAGGCCATCAGTAAACGTTTTAACATGTTTTTAGCTTAGGTTAATGAACAATGTAATCTTATTCGAAAGTGAAATTACTACAAAATTTTCTTTTGTCAATATCCAAAAAGTCAATAGGCTTTGGAAGATTATCGAACGAAAGGCAAAAATACCAACCGGAAAACAAATTAAATATTGATTAAAACATTGTTAATCAACGCATTTATAGCGTAAACCGTAACTTAACAAAATGATAAAATTTTATGCATTAAATTTTCACCGGTTATTAGTAACAACTTAGCTAAGTTATATTTGCTTAATGATTGATACGCTGTTACCCACGCCCTTTCGTCAACGAATGCAGCAGCAATTGGGTGTCGATTACCCAGCCTTTCAAACGGCGCTGCAACAACCCCCTCCGGTAAGTATTCGGGTTAATCCGCAGAAGAAAATTCTGTTGACTACGGCGTTGAATCCGGTACCCTGGTGCGCTGATGGCTATTATCTACCGGAGCGACCGGTTTTCACGCTCGATCCTCTGTTTCAGGCCGGTGCTTTTTACGTTCAGGAGGCCTCTTCCATGTTGCTGGCGGAAGCGGTGCGGCAAACCGTCCGGCTTCAGCGGCCGCTGCGTGTTCTGGATCTGTGCGCGGCCCCCGGTGGGAAAAGCACGCTGCTGGCTTCCCTGCTTAATTCGGACAGCCTGCTGGTCTGCAACGAGGTAATTCGTAGCCGGGTGCCGGTTTTAAAGGAAAACCTTGAGAAGTGGGGCTTTCCAAACGTGGCGGTCAGCAACCACGACCCGGCGGACTTCAAACCCCTAAATGGCTTCTTTGACCTGGTGCTGGTTGATGCCCCCTGCTCGGGCGAAGGGCTATTCCGGAAAGACCCCGAAGCCATGCAGGAATGGTCGGAAGAGAACGTCCGGATTTGCGCGGCCCGCCAGCAGCGGATCCTGGCGGCTGCGGCTCCCCTGCTGTGCGACGATGGCCTGCTGTTCTACAGCACCTGCACCTATAATGACGCGGAAAATTCACAAAACGCCGAATGGCTGAGCGCTAACGGTTTCGAAAACGTTACCCTGGATTTGCCGTCAATATGGGGAATTGTGGATAAGGTTGTGGATAAAACCGTAGGCTACCAATGTTATCCACACCGGGTGCAGGGCGAAGGCTTTTTCCTGAGCGTGTTTAAGAAAAAACAACGATCCAGCCCATCCATGCCCGTGCCCCGCGCATTCCGGTCGCTGAAGCCCGTTCGCAACTGGCAGGAAAAAATCCTGCAGTCCTTTCTGAAACAGCCCGGCGACTTTTCGTTCTACGTCAAACCCAACGGCGACATCTTTGCCATCCCGGAGGCCCTCTCAGCCGATCTGCGGATCCTGGATGCGGCTTTGTCCAACAAAGGTTTCGGGCTGGAAATGGGCACGTTTAAGGGGGATGACTTCATACCGTCGCACGCACTGGCCCTGAGCACCGCCATTGCCGACACTCTTCCGGCCATTGATCTGACGAAAGAAGACGCCGTACGGTATTTCAAGAAGGAAAACCTGGCGCTGGCGGAGCCCGTCAAAGGCTGGCTGCTGGCCCGCTATGAAGGACTGAACCTGGGCTGGCTCAAAGGAGTGGGCAACCGGGTTAATAATTACCTGCCGAAAGAATGGCGCATTCGTATGGACATCAAAGAATATTAGCGATCACGGCTGCGGTCGCTATTTTGCTGACTCAGAACAGTTTCTTACAAAGAAACCAAGCCGGGCGGGAGTAGCAACGGTTTTTGTGACGCTGGTATTCCAGCAAAAAAAGTAGTTACTTTGCGCCCTTTCCGAATCGATATAATCACCCAAAAAAGCAATTTAATTCATGGCTTACGGATTATTGAAAGGCAAGCGAGGAATCATCACCGGAGCATTGGACGAGAAATCCATTGCCTGGCAGGTAGCACTGAAAGCAAAAGAAGAAGGTGCCACATTCACGCTTTCGAACGCACCAATTGCGATGCGAATGGGTGCGATTAAACAACTGGCGGAACAATGCGAAGCCGAGATCATTTCGGCCGATGCCACGTCTTTAGAAGATATTGAAAATCTGTATACTAAGTCCATCGACGCGTTGGGCGGCAAAATCGACTTTGTGCTGCACTCTATCGGCATGAGCCCGAACATCCGCAAAAACCGCCCGTATGGGGATTTGAATTACGAGTGGTACCAGAAAAGCATCGATGTATCCGCCCTGTCGTTTCACAAGATGATGCACGTGGCCGAAAAAATGGATGCCATCAACGAATGGGGTTCGGTGGTTGCCCTGAGCTACATTGCGGCTCAGCGGACGTTTCCGTTTTATACGGATATGGCCGACGCCAAAGCCGTGCTGGAATCCATCGCCCGGGGCTACGGCTACCGGTACGGTAAAGCCAAAAACGTCCGCGTTAATACCATTTCCCAATCTCCGACGATGACCACGGCGGGTTCGGGCGTTGGCGGTTTTGATGTCTTCTTCCAGTACGCCGAACTGATGTCTCCGCTGGGCAACGCCACCGCCGAAGACTGCGCCAACTACGTTGTTACCCTCTTCAGCGACCTGACCCGCAAAGTGACCATGCAGAACCTGCTGCACGATGGCGGTTTCTCCAGCGTCGGGATTTCGGAAGACATGGCGAACAAAATGATCGAGTTGCAGCAACAACAGCAGCAGCAATAATTTCTGAACTGGGATTATGCAGATTAAACGGTTGACCAAGACGGCTACGCGGTCCGTGCGATCCGGCCAGTCCTCCTAGTCTGTGTAATTCCAGTTCATTACGGTTATAGCTCTACAACGTTAATTTTGCTGTTTCCCTCCATTCCTTTCTCCACCTGAATCTGCACGCTGATCCGCTCCTTGATTTCGTGGCGGTGGGAAATGATTCCAATTGTTTTTTTGCTGTCGTGCTGAAGCTTTTCCAGCATGGCGATGGCCGAGTCGAGCGCGTCGGGGTCAAGCGTGCCGAAACCTTCGTCGATAAACAGGCTATCAATCTGGACGTTCTGCGAAGCCAGGTCCGACAGGCCCAGGGCCAGAGCCAGGCTCAGCGTAAACGTTTCTCCGCCCGACAAGCTGGAAACCGTGCGTTCGGTGCCGCCCTGGTACAGGTCAACCACGTACAATTCATCCTGACCGTCGCGCGGCTTCAGGAGCAGATAGCGATCCGACAAATCTTTCAACCGGCGATTGGCCAGACCAATGAGTTGGGCCAGCGTCAGGCCCTGCGCAAACTTGCTGTAGTCGTCGCCTTTCGCGCTGCCGATCAGCCGGTCCAGGTCACGCCAGGGCCGGGCTTCGGTTTCGAGCCGGGCTAGCTCATTGGCCAACTTTTTCAAAACTTTCCGGCTGTCCTTGTCGGTATCAATCTGGTTTTTGAAGTAACCAACCCGTTCCGTTTTTTGCCGTTCTTCCAACTTTAACGCTTTCAGTTTCTCACTGATCTCGGCTGCCGACTCCTTCGTTTTCCGGTTTTGAACCGCTTCCCGCTGCCGGCTGAGTTCTTCCTCCCGCTTCCGGCTGATTTCAAACACTTCTTTTTCCAGCTCTTTTTTCTGGTCCTGCAACCGGCGCAAGGTGGCGGGTTCCAGCAGGCAGGCGCGGGCGGATTCCAGATCGTTCAAACCCCGCTCTTCGAGCATCGGTTGAAGCGCATTGGCAGAAGCCGTATACTGCTCATCAAACCTCCCAAAAGCCGTAACGGCATTGCTCAGCAAATCGGTCTGGGTGCTGATCTGCGTGTTCAACCGATTGAACTGCCCGGTCAGGCGTTCGCACATCTCCCGAATGTCATCGCCCGCGTAGAGCTTTTCTTTTTCGAGCCTTAATTGCTTTCCCTTGGCGGTACTTTCCAAAACCGTGTGCAAATCCGTTTCCAGCCGTTTTAGCGTCTCTTCCTGTTCCCACAGGCTTTGAAGCGTACTCAGTTCCTCGCGTTGAATCCGGTTCAACTCCTGCTGATCGAGAATCTGCTCCGGGGTCAGACTGGCATCCAGGGCCAGGGCCGTCAGATTCTGGGAAATCTCCGTTCGTTTCTGCGAATAGAGCTTTCGCAGTTCATCCCGCTGCTGCGTATACGACGCGCAGTCCGACTCGGCCTGAATGAGCCTTTTGTTTAGTTCGTCGAATTCTTTCTTTTTAGCCTCCCAATCGCGGGTGATCCACTGAAGCCGCAACTCCAGCGTTCCCAGTTCATTGATGTAATGCTGCGCGTACGGATGTTGCACCGAACCGCAGAGCGGACACGGTTTACCATCCTGCAGGGCTTTTCGTAGCTCTTCCAGATTGGCCTCTTGCGACAGCCGGACTTTCTGCTCATCCAGCTCCTTCCTTTGGCGTTCCAGCTCCCCGAGTTCATCGGCGACCTGCTGGCGCAACGGCTCCTGGCTCTTGATGAGCTCCTGCTGGGTTGTAATCCGGTCATTCAGACTCATGCCGTTGAGAAGGCGGTCCTGCTGCTGCCGGAGGGTGGTATACAGGCCGGTCAGGTTGTTGTTCTGCTCAATCAGCCGGTTTATTTCCGAGCGAACGGTTTCGAGCGTCAGGGCCGGATAATCCCGTTCGAGCTGCACCAGCTGAACCCCGATTTCCTGCTTTCGCGCCCGGACCTGCTCGTAGGTTTCGTCCACGTTTCTCGGATCGAGTGCCCGTAACCAGCTGTTTTTGGCGGTTTTGACGGTTTCCTGGATGAAATCAAGCGGCTGTTTGCTTTTATCCCGTTCGGCATTGATCTGTTGCGTCAGCTCCAGCACCCGGCTTCGAAATTGATCTACCTCGGCTACCAGCGTCTGGGCGGTCAACGCGGGCTGGTGCGTCAGGCGCTGCGCTTTCCCGACCAGTTCGGTAAGCTGGTTATTCAGCGTAACCAGTTGGGTCTGGGCGACTCGCTGGTTTTCGGCTTCCCGCTCCCGGTTTTTCTCCACATGCGTCAGGTCAACCAGATCCGTCGCCAGATCAGCCACCCGTTCGTGGCGGTGCAGGCGCTGGGCATCATCGGCAAAGTCGTTCTGCCTGGTTTCCAGAAGCTGTTCGCGCTTGGCAAGGGCCAGAAGCTGGCCCTCGGCTTCCGCCATCTTGCGGAGCAACAGTTCCTCGGCGTTATAAAACTCGATTTCTCTGGAAACCTCTTTCAATCGTTCCTCGACGGCTTTCTGTTCCTGCTTCAGTTGCTCAACTTCCTCGTCGCTCAGCGTCTGAATCAGCCGGCCTTCCTTCTGCTTGTCCGCAATTTTCAGTTCGTATTCCCGGTTTACCTGGTGCGCGCGCTGGCTTAGTTGCCGGTAGATCTCGGTGCCCGTAATCCGTTCCAGCATTTTACTGCGCTCGGCGGCCCGGGCCTTCAGAAACTGATCAAACGCGCCCTGCGCCAGCACAATCGACCGGATGAACTGGTCGTAAGTCAGGCCAATGAGTTCTTCGTTTTTCTTCGGAAATTCACTTAAACCTTTGATTGGTAACAACTGGCCTTCCGTTTGCCCTTCGGGCAGAAAGGCAATTTCCATTTCGTAATTATTCCAGTTGCCGTTGCGGTTTTTCTTGATCGACCAGCGCGACCGGTAAGCTTTGCCGCCCACTTCGTACTCAATCTCGGCGTAAGCTGCCGTACCGGCTTCCAGCGCAGCCTGCTGGTTTACCAAAATGCCTTCCTCAATGATGCTGGAATTGGAAATGGCACCCGGAATCCGGGGCACCCGGTTGAACAGGGCCAGCGTAATCACGTCCAGCAGGGTCGATTTGCCCGCGCCCGTTGGACCGGAAATGACAAACAGGCCGGTCGTGCTCAGAATTCCCTCCCTAAATTGAATTGGCGGGTGCTCGCCATAAAAGGAATTAATGTTACGAAAGCGTATTTGTCGGATTTTCATGCAATTGTATGGGATGAGCCGCCTGTTCCGTAACCAGCCGATAGAGTTCTTTGTAAACGTCGACCAACGCCGTCCGCTCCGCTCCTTCGACCAGCGAGGCATCGAGCCGGCGGTTAAAAACGTCGAGATACGAAAGGTCCTGTAGATTCGTATCGGCCACGTACAGAGAATCAAGCCCTTTTAATTTGTTGCGGAACATTAGCCGGGACTTGGCGATCTGAAAAGGGGCATTGACGTAATCGCGCTGCAGTTTTTCAAATTGCTGCCGAACCACCAGGCTTTCGTTTTCTTCTTCCACCAGAATTTCCACCAGCGTGGTTAGCTCCTCGTTTTGTTCCAAGGTTTCCAGGGTCTCCCGGACGGCTTCCAGCGTTCCGGCGACCTGACGCAGCGACCGAAAACGCGGCACCGGCACGGCTTCCACGGTTTTGATCTTCCCGTTTTCGAAGGTTAATTCCAGCACCTGGTGCCGGTTGTCGCGTTCGCCAAAACTCAACGGAATGGGCGAACCGCTGTAGCGCACGGTGTCCACCGCGCCAATGCGTTGCGGAACGTGAATGTGCCCCAGCGCGACGTAATCAAAACCCGGTGGAAAATGCTCGGACGAAAAAGCCGCCTGCCCGCCCACCGCGTGGATCTCCCGTTCGCTCTCGGGCGAAATGGCTGCGCCGTTGACGTAGAGATGGCCCATCGCCAGCACCGGGGCGTCCCGGTATTCGGCCTGGCAGTGATCAACAATGCGTTCGTAGTGATTCCGGATTCCCATCCGCACGGCTTCGATGCGGTCTTCGTAGGTCTGCCCCGAAATGGATTGCCGCAGATCGCTGTCGCGCAGGTAGGGAACAGCCGCTACCAGCAGGTCAGTAGAGCCGGTTGCCAGCCGGATCACTTCCTCGGTACAGTCGCCGGTTGTGCAGCCAACCACGTGCATGTTCAGGTGCCGGAGCAGTTGGCGGGGTGCATTGAGTTTACTGGGCGAGTCGTGGTTGCCGCCGGTGATGATGATCTTCTTCTCCAGCGGTAGCATTCGGGTCAAAAACTGGTAATACAGTTGCATCGACCCGTCATTGGGGTTTGTGGTATCAAACACGTCCCCCGAAATAAGCAGCACATCAATATCGCGGCTTTCGATGGTTTCGGCCAGCCAGTCCAGAAACTGAACGTGGTCTTCCCGCAACTCATGTTTGTAAAGCCGTTTCCCCAGGTGCCAGTCTGCGGTATGCAGAATTTTCATAGTCGCCAGTACTTCTAAACCGGAAGTTAGCTAAAATTTCCGGAAGCTGGCAAACCTTTTTAACGGCAAAAGCCGCCAATCAGGTGGTATATAGGAAGGGCAGCGATTCGGCTTTTTCCAGTTCGGCACTATAATACAGCAGGTTCCAGTTGCCGTCGTGGTCTTCCACCAGGGCGCTCAGCGACTCCACCCAGTCGCCCGAATTCATATAAATCAACTCACCGAACTGGCGGATGGCCGGGTGGTGAATATGACCGCAAATCACGCCGTCGCAGTTGCGGGCTTTGGCGAGTTCGGTCAGCTTCTCTTCAAAATCCGAGATGTAGCTAACGGCCTGCTTGACGCGGTGTTTGATCCGCTGCGAGAGGGAATAATACGATAGCCCCCGCCAGGCGCGGTAATTGTTGTAGCATTTGTTGACCCACAGCAAAAAAGTATACCCCAGATCGCCCAGATACGCCAGCCACTTCATCTGCGTCGTGATCGTGTCGAAAACATCGCCGTGGGTGATGTAAAACCGTTTGGTTCCCGAACTCAGAACGTAATCTTTCCGGATTGAAAAAAACTTACCCAGCCGCAGGGGCATGATCTGGTCCAGGAAATCGTCGTGGTTGCCGCGCAGGTAAATCACCTTCGTGTCGTGCTTATCCATTGCCTTCAGCACCGCCCGCCAGAAAGCCGTGTGTTTCTTCTTCCACTCACCGCCCCGGCGCAGTTGCCAGCCGTCGATGATGTCGCCGTTGAGAATTAATTTCTGGCAAGTGTAGTACTTCAAAAAATCCGTTACTTCTTTTGCCTTCGAACCGCTCGTTCCCAAATGCACATCCGAAATGACGATTGTTCGAAAATGAGTGCTTTGTTTCATGTCCGAAACTACACATTGACTATGAAGTCGTTGTTTCCGCAATTTTACCGCATTGCAAACTTTTTCAGACAAATAAGCGGTTTGTTAACAATACCATAATAGTAATTCAAGCAACATGGAGAATCCGGTTCTCATTTTTGGAGCAGGCAGTTTGGGGCTCACAGCTCTGGATATTTTTCAGCGAAACAGCGTGGTCGTCTACGGCCTGCTGGACGACGATAAAAACCTACACGGTAAAGAATTTGGTGATGTGTCGGTGCTGGGCGAAACCGACGACGACGGTTTTCTGAAGCTCATCGGCCAGAAATGCGAAGCCTTTGTGGCCCTGGACGATACGCGCGTCCGGAAAAAGCTGGTGAAGATGCTCAACGACCGGCGGCATATTCAACCCGTCAACGCCATTCACGATACGGCGACGGTTTCGACCCTGGCGAGCATCGGCCACGGAAACCTGATTGCCGCCCGGGTGGTGATCAATCCCTTTGCCGAAATTGGGCAGCACTGCATTATTCAGGCGGGAGCCGTCATTGATGCTCAGACTAAACTGGGCGATTATGTCCACGTTGGAACAGGTAGTTTCATCAACTCAGGGGCAACAGTTGAAGAAGGCGCTTTCATCGGCACGGGCGTAACCATCGTGGCGGGGGTGACCATTGGCAAAAACGCCCGAATTGGCGCGGGCTCGGTTGTGATCGAGAGCGTGGCCGCCGGAACGACGGTGTTCGGTAACCCGGCGCAGAAAGTAGGATAAATAAGGGGTTGTTTCGCGGAGTTTAGCAGAGACTCCGCTCAACTCCGCGAAACAGTTTTTAACGCTTATTCCACGTATAACTCTTCGTTCGCCAGGAAATCCTGATAGGTCATTTCCAGACCGTCTTTGAGTTCAATCCGGTGTTGCCAGCCCATCGCGTGAAGCCGGGAAACATCCATCAGCTTGCGGGGTGTTCCGTCGGGTTTGTCGGTATTCCAGCGCACTTCGCCTTCGTAGCCGACCACCTGCTGCACCTGATCGACCAGTTCGCGGATGGTTTCATCTACGCCCGTGCCGATGTTGACAAACAGCTCGTCGTTGTAGTTTTCCATCAGGAAGAAACAGGCGTCGGCCAGATCATCGGCGTGCAGAAATTCCCGGCGCGGTGAGCCCGTCCCCCACACTTCCACCGCAGGCTGTCCGTTGATTTTGGCTTCGTGAAATTTGCGAATCAGGGCGGGCAGCACGTGCGAACTCTGGAGGTCGTAGTTGTCGTTGGGGCCGTAGAGGTTGGTCGGCATGGCCGAAATAAAGTTGCAGCCGTACTGACGGCGGTAGGATTCGCACAGCTTGATACCGGCAATTTTGGCAATCGCGTACGGTTCGTTGGTCGATTCCAGAAAACCGCTCAGCAGGTAGTCTTCCTTCAGCGGCTGGGGAGCCAGCTTTGGATAAATACAGGACGAACCCAAGAACAGGAGTTTTTTGACGCCCGTCCGGTAAGCCTGGTGAATGATGTTGGCTTCGATCAATAGATTTTCGTACAGAAAGTCGGCCCGGTAGGTGTTGTTGGCCACAATACCGCCTACTTTGGCAGCCGCCAGAAAAACGTAATCGGGTTTTTCAGTTTCAAAAAACGCTTCGACAGCCGCCTGATTGCGCAAATCCAGTTCGGATGACGTGCGAACCAGCAGATTGTCAAATCCTTCCGTCCGTAATTTTCGAACAATCGCCGAGCCTACCATACCCCGGTGACCGGCAACATATATTTTCGCTTCTTTTTCCACAATTCCTTATTTTTAAACGAATTTATGCACGGTTTTTGACAAAATAAAACCCGACAGTCAAGCGTTTAACTAGAGGATTATACGGCTGGGCCGCACAGGCCGATTTTATTGCTGCATGAAACAAGTCACACTCATAGGAGTACTGCTGGTAAGCTGGCAGGTAGTCACGGCACAAACGACTACCTCCCCGGTGCAAAATTCATTTACAACGTCGCAGGCCCCCGTTACCGGGAAATCGCCGAAAGACGACAAAAAAGGACCCTCGCTGGTTCCGTCTGGTGTTGAAACACTGGTCAGCGAAACCTTGCCCGACCTGGGTCTGAAAGTTAAACAGTTCAAGAAAGACCAGAAGGACAAATCCGAACGGCGGAAGAAACAGAAGCTGCTGCGGACGGAGTACGAGGGCATCCCGATTGTGGAGCAGTACACCAAATTTGGCAGTGGCGACCGCACGATCATCGAAAAATTCACGGTGCTGAAGCAATACCGTGACCCCAATCCTTACGTCCGCGAAACGTACTGGTTTGACCCCAAAGCCCAGCGTGTTTCGTCGTCACTGATCAAGGACAAGGACAAAGTAATGATCCTGCACGGACCGTACAAGCGGTATCAGAACGGTATTCTGCTCGAAGAAGGGTACTATTACATCGGCGCTAAAGATGGCCGCTGGGAGAAATACGACGCCAATTACATGCTCCTCGATAAGCAGAAGTGGAATCGGGGCTTTCCGACCGAATCCGAAATTACGTACTACGACTCAGCGCACACGAAAGTGAAAGAAGTGTTGCCGAAAGAGTTCGGAAAGATTCACGGACAATACCTGGCCTTCTACGAAGGTGGCCAACTCGCGGCCGAGGGCAAGTACGACCACGGCATGAAAGTAGGGCGCTGGACCGAATACTATCAGTACCGGCGGCAACGCAAAAAAATTACCCAGCACGCCCGCGACCGCTGGACCGAAGAGTTTGAGCCCTACGTCATCAGTGAGTGGGACGAAAGGGGCAAAGTTACCTACGAACGGCCCAAGGAAAAGGAAAAAGAACTCGCTGAAGACAGCGATCAGTAAATTAGAGCAGCTTTTTCGCGACCGGCAGGGCTTTTTCAGCCCAGAGACGGTATTGCTTCCCCGAATAATGCAGGCCGTCTTCGGCAATTTGCGAGGCATCGCCAGCCGCCGTGCGGGAGGTTGGCGTAATATCCACGTAGACAATACCGATTTTCTGACATTCTTCCTGCGCCACCGCATTAAACGCATCAATTTCCCGGGCGATCTGCTGGCGGTCACGCCCGGAGTTGGCGGCATATGGCGTGATTCCCCAATCCGGAATGGCCAGCACGAACACCCGTCCCGGCCGGTTTCCGGCAAACCGTATGGCAGTTTGCAGCAATTCCCGAAATTCGTTCCGGTAGCGTTCGGTATCCTGTCCGCGATACTGATTGTTTACGCCAATCAGCAGCGACACCAGACCGTACGTTTTCTTGTTACCGCTCCGCTGAATGGCTTCCATCAGTTCGTGGGTGGTCCAGCCGGTGCGGGCAATGATATCCGGGTCGGCCACGTCAACGCCTTCTTTCCGTAACAACCCCGCAAGCTGCACACTCCAGCGGTCACTGGCAGGAACGCTCTCGCCAATGGTGTACGAATCGCCGAGCGCGAGATACGTGTGGGCATGTACTGAAGCATCGGGGTTGGTTATCATACCGTCGTCCTCCACGCCGGGTCGGGCGCAGGCCAGGAAAAGAAGGAGAAAAAAAAGATTCACGAAGCTTTGCAAGGGAAACCGGTTAGGTGGACAGTTCAACTACTGTTTTGATAAAAACGTCACGACCTAAACACCGGAGATCGGCTTTATGTTGGCTTTTCGCCCGTCAACTCTAAAAATCACCGGAGTAAAACGGGCTGAATACGTAATAACTGCTGTCGCGCCGGGCGCGCTTGGGGGCGGTCTGAATATACAGTACATACCGGCGCTGGCGCTGGACGTTCCGCAGCCACAGCGTATACGGTCGTTCGTGGGTGTACAGGCGGTCTACTTCCCGTACATGCACGGTTTCTACGTCTTTCGGATCAACCGGAATACCGTTGATGAAAACATCAATGTCCTTACTGAACTCGTCCATCAGTTTCAGGTGCTGGTTTTTGGTCCGCTTGACAAAAGCATCCGGGTAGCCAAAAAACGTGGCTTCGAGCAGCGTATTCATGGTATAGGTGTGCGAGGTACCCTGCGGGTGATCCGTAATTGCGGCCGCTTCCAGCAGAGCTGCAAACTGCGACCGGCCTGACTCGGCCCCAATCGGGTTGTCACTAATCTGAATCAGCAGGCGGTAGGGTTTGGGGTCACTGTAATCCATGCCTTCAAACTCGTGCAGCACAAACAGTTCTTCAACGTAATCCATCCTGAGTTTGGCCAGCAGGTCGATGGAAGCTTCCTTGCCGTTCAGGTAAATCGTTGTCTGATCCCGGTAGGATTCCACCAAGCTGAGCGTTTCGCCTTTCAGGCGGAGGATCAGCGGATCGCCGTATTCCAGCGCAAAAGCCGTTTTGCTCTTTCCGCTTTTTCGGTAAAAGCTCAACAACCGCCCCCAGGCAGTGCCGGTTTCGATTTGATCGACCAGAACGCGGGTGGGGTTGTTGAGGGGAAAATCACGTTGATAGACGGTTTTCGTCTCCTCCCGGTCCTGCCAGTTCTGGCACGCCATCACCAGCACGATGGTTAAGAGCCAGAGCAGGGCGTACCGCCACCAGCCCGCGTCGGAGGGCTCAAGGTTCATCATTTGAATACGGTTTTTCAAGCCGGTATATTCAAAGCGGTTGGTGAACGAATACTGGTGTGGATAGTTGGTTTTCATGGCTGATTGAGAAACAGTTGGACATACCGTTTTTTCCGGTCCGGTCCGGCAGATTCATCCCGCATGTCTTTCACCATAACCGTATGCAGGTCCTTTGGCTCCACCAATGCGACTTCGCTGGCGTTCATTTCCCGCCCATTGATCAGCAGCGTAACGTTTTCCGGATGGTAGAGTTGAAGTCGGTTTTCGGTATTGACAAAAACGCCCAGACGCTCATTCCGACGCCCCGGATTATCGCGCAGCCACTGGCCCATCGTGGTTATGCTGCTACCTATCCCCGGCTTCTGGTTTTTCAAAATAAAATACTGCATCCGGTTTTCGGCAAGCAGTCCGGCAACGGCTTTTTCATCTTCTTCGACCACCTGTTTCAAAGCCGCGGGGGTCCCCCAACTATCCGCTCCGCTGACCCCGCCAATTCCTAACTCGCCCTGTTCTGTTCGGGATAAATAGCCCCCGATCGACTTGATGGGCTCATCGGTCTGCTTGCCTTCGTCCGTTGATCCTGAGCCGCCTTTTTCCTTATGTACGCTGACTTCAATCGCATCAATGTACAACTGAAGCGGATCAAACTTGATCTGCGTAAAATCAAAAGTGTACCGCGTATCGTTTTCAATGATCTGTTTCAACTCCGCCAGTTCCTTGAAGGTCATTCTGGGCGTGATGACCCAATAAAGCCGCTCCCCCTTATGAACAACGTACCGGCTTCGTTTTTCAACACCGACTACCGTTACTTCGGCTAAATTATGTACGGAGTCCGGAGCCGTTGTTGTTTCTTTAATTACTGTCATAATGGGTTCTCCAACGCTGTTCAGAGCCTTTTGCGGAACCGCTTTCCTTTGAACCAGCGAGCGCGTGGTTACGGGCTTTTCCACGGGCTTGGTGACAACCGGCTGCCCCGTCTTTCTTTTCTGTTTTACCACGGCGGCCATCGTCGTTACTAGACTCATAACGGCCAGCAGAAACACATAAACGGGCCACGACCGCCGGTATTGGGCCGTCTGATTCATCATCCGAATCCGGTTTTTCAGAAAGCGGGGGCCAAAGCGATTGACGAAGCGGAACTGCTCCGGATGCTGTGAAAAGGAGGGTTTCGTTTTCATAACCGAGGGTTTAGGGAAACCGGTTTATCTGGCCAGCAACTGGCGTTTGGTGGTCACGACAACCAGGGCTTCCGTTGAAAAGGACGGTTTGACCACACCGGCCGTTTTTCGGTCAAAAACGGCCACGGCCAGCTTATCCGCAACCGGCAACTGGCGAAACTGCGCGTAGGTCCCGGGCTCGCCGTCGATCAGAAACGTTGTATTCAGTTGTTGCTGCAGTGTGAGCGGCTGCTGCTTCCAGAGTTGACGGCCCATTTCAAGAACCGGCGGCTGGGTCGAGAAGATGGCATCGACGATGGTTCCGTCAATGGTTGTTGCACCGTATTTACCGACCTGCCCAAACTGGCGGACGGCTTCCCGCGCCGTCAGGGAATTGCGTCTGAAATCGGGTTGCGTGCCGAAGCCCAGCGGCTGACCCGGCCGTAGCTTAAGCAACCGGCCATTCAGCACAACCACCGGTTTTTCGTGCTCCCAGAGCGCATACAACGTGTCGGGCAGGAGCATTACCTGGTGGTTTGTCTGCACGATCAGCGGCCGCCCCCCCGGATTCTGGCGGGCGGTCAGCACAAACGGCGGAATCTGCCGGTTTGCCCGCGCAACTCGTTTGGCCCCAATTTTCACTTCTACAGAAATGTAGTCGATCAGCCCCGCCGAGTTTGTGTCAGCCCGGTAGTGCATCGTCATGCCTTTTTCGGCAAAAGCCGCCCGCATCACCTCCAGATCCTGGTACCTCGTCGCGGCTGTAATGAGGCCAAACACGCCAAACTGATTGGCAACGACGTATTTGGAAACATTTGTTGGCGCAATAAAGGCCGTACAGGCACACAGAATGATACCGCCGAAAAGGAGATAGACCCAACCGCTCCTTTTGGCCGAAGGCCGGTTCATCATCGAAATCCGGCTTTTTAACTGCTGCTGATTAAATGAATTGCTGGCGGGCCGAATCGGGACATCGCTGGACAGGCTGGCTTTCAGCAGGTAATACTGATAGGATTTCTTTTCAACGCCTTCCTCCAGCACCTCCCGATCCACCAAGTATTCCAGGTTCTCCTGCACCAGTTGCTGATGCCACCAGGCAAACGGGTTGAACCAGAAAACAATCCGCATCAGTTCGGCCATCAACATATCCAGACTGTGCCACTGGCGGCAGTGCACCCGTTCGTGCAGCATGATCTGCTCGAATTCGTCGGGTTCATACAGGACCGGATTGAGAACAACCCAGCGAAAAAACGAAAAGGGGGCGCTGACGTTTTTGTTGACAACCAACCAGACGTCCGCTTCCCTGGATCGTTCGGAGCGAAAAATTAAATGGCCGAGCGACGCCAGTTGAACCAGAAGTCGCCCGGTCAGAAAGATTACCCCCGCCAGATAAAGCCATAATACCAGTTGCTGCCAGTTGACCGGCACCTGCTCCGGCTGAACCAACACCGACGCATTGGCCGTTCGGGGCTGAACCGGTTTAGCCGGCGCGTTGGATGCCGTCGATTTAAGCCGTGACCAATCCAGCACCCGCAGGTTCGGAACGGTTTGCTGAACCAGATTCCGAACCGGCGCGGGCCGGAAGTCGGGCAGATCAACCAGCGGCAGCACCAGGGCCAGCGCCACGTTCAGCGCCAGCAAATACCGATTCAGGGCGAACCAGGTGGCCCGACGGAGCAACAACCGATAACAAAGCGTCAGCACCGCCAGAATCAGGCCCGCTTGCAGGAGGTAAATCAAAAGGCTCATGGCTATTGCCCCTTCTCGATCATCGTAATGATTTCTTTCAACTCATCCACCGAAATCTTGTCCTTCTTGGCAAAATAGCTCACCAGGTTTTTGTAGGAGTCGTCGAAATAATCGGATACCACTTTTTTAAGGACAAAGCGGTTTTGGTAGTCTTCTTTACTGATAATCGGATAGTATTGGTGCGTATTTCCGTAAGCCTGGTGACCCACGTAGCCTTTTTCTTCCAGGTTGCGGATTATCGTCGAAACGGTATTGTAGTGCAGCGGGGGATCGGTGAAATACGGCAGCATGTCTTTAACGAAAGACTGCTCGACTTTCCACAAAACCTGCATAATCTCTTCTTCTTTAGCGGTTAGTTTTTCCATTGTGCTAGTATTAGGTTAACATATTTCAGGTTGCCGGACCGGGTCCGAATGACATTTTAACGAATATAAAACGATTCAGCTAGTTTGCAAACTATTTTTCTAGTTTTTTATCGTAGCTCATCCCCGTCCGTTTCGTTTGAAACTTATCCTAACGGTCGTAGTTTTGTAGGAAGACCGTTCTATTCAATGAAGAAATTACAGGTAGGGATGCTGGCCGGGTTATGGTGGCTGCTCGTAAGCTGCGATGAGAAGGCCGTTTACAAAGGAATTGACGACATCAAAGATGGAAGGTGGTACATCAAAAACACACCGGAATTTACGTTTGAAATTGACGATACCACCGCCACGTATTCGGTGTACTACAACGTCCGCAACAGCCTTTCGTATCCTTATTACAACCTGTACATCCGTCGTTATCTGCTTGATAGCAGCGGGAATGTGCTGGAATCCAAGCAGGACGAACTGACGTTGCTTGATCCCAAAACGGGGAAGCCGCTCGGCGACGGCCTGGGCGACCTGTTTGATCACCGGATCAGCATGATGAAAAAATACCGTTTCGACAAAAGCGGAAAATACACCATCCGACTACGTCAATACATGCGCCAGAATCCCCTGCCGGAGATCTACGGCGTGGGTGTGACGGTCGAAAAAGACCTGTAGCATGGAAATCTATTTGCCTCTCTTCCCGCTGAACCTCGTGGTTTACCCCCACGAAGAACTCAACCTGCACATCTTCGAAGAGCGGTACCGTCAGTTGATCGGCGAGTGTCTCGAAACTGGTAACACCTTTGGCATCCCAGCGTTCATCAACAATGAACTCCCCGGTTTTGGTACGGAAATGCGCGTCGTAGCCTTGCACAAACGCTACGACGACGGCCGGATGGATATCAAAACGGAGGGAACCCGGATTTTCCGGATTGCCTCCTTCGACAACCCGTCGCCGGGCAAACTATACGCGGGCGGGCGGGTCGAAGCCGTAGAAAGCGAACCCGAACTGGGCGATCACCGGGACGAGCTGGTGGTAAAATTAACGCAGCTCTACCAGCTACTCCAGGTTAAATCCGAAATCGACGAAGAAACTCCCCTGCTATCGTTTCGGGTGGCCCATAAAATTGGCTTGTCCGTTGAAGATGAATACAAGCTGCTGACCCTCGAGCACGAAAACGAACGCCAACAGTTTCTGATCCGCCATCTCGACCGGGTACTGCCGGTAGTCTCAGAGATGGAACGCACCAAAGACCGTATCAAAATGAACGGCCACTTCAAAAATCTCGACCCACTAAAGTTCTGATTTTGGAACGTCGTTTCCGCTTTTTCTTTAATCCACCAAATCCTTCACCTTCTTCGGAATTTTGTCCGCAATGTCTTTCACGTTCAACGGCCTGGTTTTCTGACGCTCGGCTTCACCCAGCAGGAAACCGTACGGTTTGAGTGGCTCGACGGCATCAAAAATCACTTTCAGGATTGCCGTCATGGGCAGCGCCAGAATCAAACCCGTAACGCCCCACAACTGCCCCCAAAGTAACAAGACAACAATGGCCGACAGGGGATTGATGCTCACTTTTGACCCGACAATGTACGGAGTGATAAAATTCCCTTCCAGAATCTGCACAAACGAGAAAACACCGATTACGCCCAGCGCAATCAGGGGGTTGTCGTTGGTCAGGAGGGTAAACAACGCCGGCAGCAGCGACCCGATCAGGATACCGATGTACGGAATGAGAATCATAAACGCACCCAGGAAACCGAAAAATACCGCGTAGTCGATGCCCAGAATCAGCAGACCGACGGTATTCAGCACACCCACAATGACGATAACCAGCACCAACCCGACCAGGTAGTCTTTGACGACGGTGTAAATCCGGCCGAACACCACATCAATTTTCGCCCGTTTCGTGGTGTTGAAGACTTTATAGAAAAACGTGCGGAAGAAATCGCGGTACAACATCAGAAAGAAGATGTACAACGGAACGATTGAAATGGTTGACAGGGTATTGGTCGTCGCCAGCAACGTTGACGTCAGGAACGAACCGCTTTCGCGGATCAGGTTGTTGAAGTAATTTTTGGCTTCTTTCGTTATTTCGGACCTTTTGATGTGAAACCGATCTTCCCCGAACGTCTGGAGCCGGTCCAGGATAGCGTTACCGCGCTCAACAAGTTTGGGCGCTTCCTGGGTAAAATTGGCGATTTGCAGCGAAACCAGGTAAAAAAGCAGGTATAAAAAGCCAATTACAATAACCAGGCAAACCAGGATGGCCGGTACGCGCGGCACGCCCCAGCGTTCCAGCCGGTTGTCGATTGGGTAAAGAATCATGGCAAACAGCACCGAAAACACCAGAGGAACCAAAAATTCCTGCATGGTCGATAGCCAGTAGACCAGAATAGTCGTTACAATCAGGATACAGGCCAACCGGACGTATGAAGGCAGATTAACTTCAGCTTGTTTGTTTTCCATATTTTTGAGAACTGGGAAGATAGACGGGAGAGATGGTTGCTTCCGGGCCGGTCTTCTTACTGTACAGCGTATATAATGACCTCTTTTTTACTTTTTTTATTTTCACTCAAGGTTGCCGTCTGCTCCTGCCACACCGAAAACAAACGCAGTGGCTTTCGGAGCGGACGAGCACACTACGCGGTTGCGCGGGTTGGGCGGCTGGCGCCGGTTGTCAACGAAAGCTCGGGCCTGGTCTACCGCGCCCACCGCAACACCTTCTGGACGCACAACGACAGCGGAGGACGCCCGACGCTTTACGAAGTGGCCCGGGATGGTTCACTCGTTGATTCGATGGCGTTACCCTACCTGAAAAACCGGGATTGGGAAGCCCTCGCGAGCCAGGATTCGACGGCTTTATTCATTGGCGACATTGGTAATAACGCCAACGCGCAAACTCAACTCAGCATCTACCGGATAAATCCCAAGGTACCTAACCAATTTCAGGCCATAACGTTTCGCTATGCCAATCAACAGCGTTTTCCGGCGCCGAAAGATACGCGCAATTTTGACAGTGAAGCCCTGGTTTTTGCCAAAGATAGCCTCTATCTGATCTCCAAAAATCGTTCGCGTCCCCGGCGGTTTGTCAACCTGTACGGGATGCCCGCCCGGGCCGGTAATTACGCCGTATGGCCCCTGGACAGCGTTTTTCTGAAAAGCATGGTCACCGATGCGGCACTCAGTCCCGACGGGCAAACGCTGGCGGTGCTGACCTACGGCAAAATTTTTCTGTTTGAGCAGCAAAACGGGCGGGTTGACTTCCGTCATCCGACGCACTGCCTACGGATTCCACGCGGACAAACGGAGGGCATCAGCTTTGTGAACAACACGGACATGGTGATGACAAACGAAAAGGGCAATATGTTTTTGATTCGGAAAAAATAGTAACAGTCAAGTTAAGAACAACGGTTTTATAGCTAAACAAATAACGATATTATCCTACCTTCACTATGAATTGGTTTGTGTTTGGGTGATGACAGCGTACAGTCCCATGAAGCTTTTGTGAGTTTTACGACAACCGTTAGTAATCATGAACACTAGCTTTCTCTTGGCAACTGTCGGCTTGCTATGCAGCTAGTGCACAGACCGGATACAAAGACTGTCGCGCCTAAAATCGATTATGACCAGCTCGGTATCCATCTTATGCGGGATCTGGACTTTAAACTCATGGAAACGTGGACACTTCAGAAAGTGTATGTAAAGCATGACCCAAAGCTTTACGTGCGTGAAAAAATCAAGCTGTCCAAAGATAGGATTTTCCTAAATTTGGCCAGATTAACGATTCAACCAGCGGCCTAACCCCGCAGTTTTCCCAGAGATTTCCGACGGGGCGAATTCGATGCACGATTGAATATGCCGGTAAAACGTATCCGGTTCTGCTTGATGCTCGAGTTCACCCTGATTGGTTCGTCAATAAGAAAAGGCCTCAGGCGCTCTTTCCGTTTTAATACCGCTTTCCTGCTGGTTCGCGTATTGTTGAGCCGGAAGAAGCTTTTCTAATCGGATATCGGCCTGATAAACGATAATTTTCAATGGAAGTCATCAATGGACAGCCAACCATGGTTTGGCGGAGCCTTAATCGGGGTATTGAACGAATTGAGTTTGTAAAACGGTGAGCGGCTGCTGCCGACCTTCCCACATTCATCGGTTATAAATCGGATTTTAACCCAACGAGCCCCCAAAGCATTCCGGTGTATCTCATACCGCCGTTCCGTGTTAAGTTTTTGTTAACAATGGAGTTATCTTCGTAAAATTGCTGACACAGCGCGTAACTTCGGGTTTAAATTCCATCAACATACCTACCGAATGAGTGCCACCAAAACATCGCAACAACTTCACCGCGTACTGGTCGTCGATGATGATCCGGACATTGTTGAGATGCTGCAATACAACTTGGAAAAAGAAGGATACGACGTTCGCACCGCCCCCGATGGCCGCAAGGCCCTTGAAACGGCCCGCACGTTTGTTCCCGAACTGGTGCTGCTTGACATCATGATGCCGCAACTGGACGGTATTGAAACCGGTCGCCAGCTTCGCACCATGCCTGATTTACGGCAAACGTATATCCTTTACCTGACCGCCCGGTCGGAAGAATACTCCGAGGTGGCGGCTTTTGAAATCGGCGCCGACGACTACATCACCAAGCCCATCAAACCGCGCGCCCTGATGAGCCGGATTAACGCCCTCTTCCGGCGCGAAGCCCAAAAAGCCGATCCGGGGGATAAAATCGAAATTGGTGGACTGACCATCAATCGCCAGAATTACACCGTTACGAACGCCGACAAAACCGTTGTTCTGCCCAAAAAAGAATTTGAATTGCTGTTTTTCCTGGCCCTGTCGCCCAACAAGGTGTTTGGCCGCGAAGAATTGCTGCAAAAAATCTGGGGCGTCGACATTTACGTTCTGGAACGCACGGTAGACGTGCACATCCGGAAACTGCGGGAGAAGATTGGTGAGAACTACATCAAAACCCTGAAAGGCGTCGGGTATATGTTTACGAATGAGGGGTAAGAATTTTACCTTTACTTCATGTCTTTTAGTCCCCGTTTTATCGCATTTCTGCTGGCGGGCCTGATCTCGGGCCTAACGGTTGCGTTTCTGGCCTTCGTCGAAGGCGTTACGCGCAGCATGCTGTTTGTGGTGGCGGTTTCGTCGCTCATCACGTCGTTTTTCCTTATTCTGTTTGCCATCGAAATCCTGGTGTTTCGCGAGGTCAATAAACTCTACAAGACCATCCACAAACTCCGAATGCGGGATTTTTCGCTTTCACGCAGCACCATCGTTAAAAGCAACAACCCGTTCAAGAAGCTCAACGACGAGATTTTTGTTTACGTGGCCCGTAAGCAGAAGGAAATCGAAGAACTCCGGCGGCTGGAGCAGTTCCGGCGCGAGTTTCTGGCCGATGTTTCCCACGAACTGAAAACACCGGTTTTTGCCGCGCAGGGCTTTATTCATACGCTCATCGACGGGGCTGTCGACGATGAAAAAGTTCGGGATAAATTTCTGTCCAAAGCCGCCAAGAGTCTGGACGGTCTGGATGCACTGGTGAAAGACCTGGTGGCGCTGTCGCAACTGGAAACGGGCGAGGTCAAGATGAATTTCGAGACCGTTGATCTGTATCAGGTAACACTGGAGGTCTTTGAGCAACTGGAAAACACGGCCGACGCGCGTCAAACTTCCCTCAAAATCAAAGCCGATCCGCCCGGTGCCGTGCTGGTGAAAGCCGATGCCCAGCGCATTACGCAGGTTATGACCAACCTGATTGAAAACGCCATCAAATACGGCAACGAAGGCGGCAAGGTACAGGTTAGTTTTGAAGAAGAGCGAAAGCATTACGCCGTTCTGATTCGCGATAACGGCCCCGGAATTCCGCCCGAACACCTCAACCGCATCTTCGAACGGTTTTACCGCGTCGACAAAAGCCGCTCCAAAGAACGGGGCGGTACGGGCCTGGGACTCGCCATCGTGAAGCACATTCTGAACGCCCACAAGTCGAAAATTACCGTGATGAGCAAGCTCGACAAAGGAACCAGCTTTAGCTTCAAGCTGGACAAAGCCGACTAATCTTGTATTTTTAGCTGGCCCATAGCGGCCTGGCTTCCAGAACCCTCGCGTAAACCGCGCACTCGGCCGCGTGTGCACCCGGCAGGTAGCCAATGCTCATCAGGAACTCGTTGACGATCTCGCCCCCAGTGAAGCGGAACGTCTTTTTAAACAATTTCACCCATTCTTCTCTCGTTTTGGGATGGTGCAGTTCGAGCCATTTCTCAAACGAACCGTGCTCTTTCTGTAGTTTCTGAATAGTTTTTGCGTTTTCGATTGCCGCATTGATTTTAAGCCGGTTGCGAATGATTCCCGCATCGGCCAGCAATCGTTCGCGGTCGGTATCGGTGTAAGCCGCTACTTTTTGCAGCTCGAAATTGTCGTATGCCTTCCGAAAACCGGCTTCTTTTCGCAGAATGGTTTCCCAGCTCAAACCGGCCTGATTGATTTCCAGCACCAAGCGGGCAAACAGTTCGTTGTCGTCGTGAATTGGAAAACCGTAATGCTGATCGTGATAGGCTTTGTGCAGGGCCTTCCGGTCGGCGGTCATGGTTTCAATAATGCGGCAATAGGACATAAGTAACGGCGTTGGTGAAAGTATGATTCGCGCGGTTCTGCGCCAAATCTCTAGACTGTCTATGCTCAGAAGAACGGCAAAACAAAAAGAAAAATTCGTCCATAGTGGGCCAACAGACCGGTTATGCTTTGCGGACATACCAGCAATCACTTCCAGCTCCCGGCTTGCAATGAGTGGGCAATGCTTTTCCCAAACCAGCCGACGAACCGGTAATAAAAACCGTTATGATGGTGTTATAGTAGTAGTCGTAAGTGCCCGGCTGCGTCGGATCGAGCTCCATAAAACTTCGGGATGATGCACTGCGGACGAAGATGAAGTGGTTGATGTTGTCGCTAAAACGGCAACGGCAGCAACGGGTTTTTTACCAAGGATTTTTTTCGACTTGGATAGCAGGCTGCTGTTCAGGACATTTGCATTATGAAGCTGAATTTTGAAGACCTGATTATTTTTGAGGACGACGACTATATTTTAATTAACAAGCCGCCCAACATTGCTTCGCTCGACGAACGGAGCGCCGATAAAACGCAGAGTATCCTGCGGATGGCCAAAGCGTATCATCCTGACGCCCAGCTCGGCCATCGACTGGACAAAGGCACGTCGGGTGCCCTGGCCATTGCGAAGAACCCGGCGGCTTACCGACACCTGGCCATGCAGTTTGAGCACCGCGAAGTGACCAAACGGTACCATGCCGTGGTCGACGGTGTGCACGATTTTGAGGGAGTTTCGGTTTACCTGCCCATTTCGCCCATCAAAGACGGAACCGCCGTAAAAATTGATCGGCAGAAAGGGAAAGAAGCCGAGACCATATTCAATACGTTGCAGGTGTTTCGGATGCATACGCTGGTGGAGTGCATTCCAATTACGGGCCGGATGCACCAGATCCGGGTGCATTTGATGTGCTTGAAAGCTCCCATTGCCAACGACCCAACCTACGGCGGCAAACCGGTCTTTCTGTCGGAAATGAAGCGTAAATTCAACCTGAAAAAAGATACCGAGGAGCAATCGCTGATCCAGCGCGTGGCCCTGCACGCCCGCTCCCTGACGTTCGACCTGCTCAACGGCGAACGAACGGTTTTTGAAGCGCCATACCCGAAAGATTTCGATGTTTTGGTGAAGCAGTTGGAGAAAAATAGTTAGTTTTCAGGCTAAAACCCGTTCACTAAAACCGCACCGGCGAACCCGGGCGAACCGACACGTATGTTTGTTCATACCGTTTATTTCTGGCTTAACAACCCCGGCAGCGACGAAGACCGTCAGGCCCTGCGCGCGGGTCTCGAAACGCTCAAAGGCATCACCCATTTTGAGGCCCTCTACATTGGCAAACCCGCCGATACCCGCCGTCCCGTAATCGATCATTCCTATGACTGGTCGCTGACGTACGTTTTCCGCGACAAAGCCGCCCACGACGCCTACCAGGTGGACCCCATCCACGAAAAATTTGTGGAAAACTGCTCCCGGTACTGGCAACGTGTGCAGGTGTATGATGCAGTGGATTAAAAGCCGTTGATGCTAAAAGATAAAACCCAGCCGAACGGCTGGGTTTTATCTTTTCTTCTTATATTCGTTTCATCCGCACCCAGTTAGCGTTTAAAGCCATCTTATTTTCATCCAATGACTGAACTGTATAAGCGCTTAAAGGCGAAGG
Organism: Larkinella insperata; assembly: GCF_026248825.1. Lineage (NCBI taxonomy): Bacteria > Pseudomonadati > Bacteroidota > Cytophagia > Cytophagales > Spirosomataceae > Larkinella > Larkinella insperata. The sequence goes on from NZ_CP110973.1 coordinate 1,610,303, forward strand.
GGTGCTCCTTTAACCATGTTTGCGAAGTTGGGGTTTACCTGCCCGAAACCTCTAACATTGCCGACTTTATAAAAGATGGCGTTCGCGCTACCCTGGTGGAAGCCGATATAACCCTCGTTCCTAAGATTAAAGACTATTTTAAAGAAGGTAAAATTACTGTTTATCCCGTAGCCATTTGGGATTATAACGGAAAACTAAAATTGTCGAAAGCCGCTGCTTCGACCTTCGTTTCGGACTTACATTCCAGCCCCGCCCTTACTAACGATAATTATCAGAAAACGGACGATTCGTCATTTGAAGTGGAATGCCGTGTATTTTCTGACTTGGACGATGGCACAATTGATTTGCTGAGCGTCGACATTGAAGGAAGTGAATGGTACGTTCTTAAAAACTTAAAAAGTCGTCCGAATGTAATTTCTGTCGAGACTCATGGAAAATCCTATATTAATCCGTTTTTAGACGAAATACGGGTCTGGATGGATCAGAACACCTACGTTATATGGTATAAAGATGGAAGCGATAGCGTTTATATCAAGGGCAATTTATTTCCTTTTACCCTGTCCGAAAAGTTGCTGTTAGGGTACAGGAATCTTTGGCTGAACTTCCGACGAAATAAAAGCAATTTCAAAAAAGCCGTCTTCAACTAACGGGTTATTTTCAGTCAGTCAACAAAACAATAAAACCCAGCCGTACGGCTGGGTTTTATCAATTAAGAAGCTTTGCCTTTTTCCGGACGGCCGTTCGAAGCCGCCGGATTGGCGGCAGGCCCACCGCCCGTTCCTGACGGTTTTTTCTTTTTCCGTTTTTTCTTCCGATCGCTGCGGTCGCTGAATTTTTTATCCAGTTTTTCCAGATCACTGTTCAGCGAAGTTAGCCCTTTCGCACCTTCTTTCTTCTCAGCTACCGGCTCCAGCAAGTCGAACGATTCGGGAATAATGCCTTTCTTGTTCAGCTCCTGAATCTGCATGACGCGCTCAACGGGCAGCGGATACCACGTGCTTTCAGTGCTGTACCCAAACCACATGATCCGGCGGAAAATATCGGTTTTCTGGAGCGAGGCCCGTCCCTTCTGGGTTTCCAGCGGTTTTTCCACCTGCGGAATATCGCGTAACGCATCTACATACGTTTCCAGCTCGTAGTTCAGGCAGCACTTCAACCGCCCACACTGGCCGGACAGCTTGCTGGGGTTCAGCGACAGGTTTTGATACCGGGCCGCCGAGGTCGTGATGTTCTTGAAATCCGTCAACCAGGTTGAACAGCAGAGTTCGCGACCACACGAGCCAATACCGCCCAGCCGCCCGGCTTCCTGCCGCAGACTGATCTGCCGCATTTCCACCCGGATTTTAAACTCCGCCGCCAGGATTTTAATTAATTCCCGGAAGTCAACCCGTTCGTCGGAAGAATAGTAGAACGTCGCTTTCGTGTTATCCGACTGATATTCCACATCCGACAACTTCATGTTGAGCTTCAGTTCTTTCACCACTTCGCGGGTGCGGTACATGGTCGTCAGATCACGGGCGATGGCCTGCTCGTGTTTCTCCAGATCCTTCTGCGAAGCAACCCGGTGAATCACCTTCAGATCGTCGGAAAACGGAATGTTTTTCTTCAGCATCTGCAACCGAACCAGTTCGCCCTGGAGCGACACGCAACCGATGTGATACCCCGTTTGCATTTCGCAAACCACAAAATCACCCGTAGTCAGGTCGAGTTGGTGCGGGTTCCGGAAATATTCTTTTCGCCCTCCTTTAAATTTCACTTCCACGGCTGCGTCGTACCGGCGGGTGGAGGGCGTCTCCATGTTACTCAGCCAGTCGAAAACATTCATTTTATTGCAACCGCCGGTGCCACAGGCTCCGTTATTTTTACATCCTTTCACGGCTCCGGCTGCATTTTTCGTTCCGCAGCCTCCGGTCGTGCATGATTTGCATCCCATAACTCTTATATATATAGTTAAGAGCCAAGCGTTAGACGTCAAGAGTTAAACAGGCACTACCTGCTCAAATCAAATAGACAGAGAGTCCAGATTCTTTAACTCTTCGTTCTTACTTCTTAACTCTGTCTGAGCCCGATTCCAGATCACATTTTATATAGATCTCGGTCGCGGGAATGAGCAATTAAAAAGCCGTCAGCGTAATCAGCAACGGCCAAAAGATAATTATTACCCTAAATTAACAAAAAAGGGCACAACTAGTTGCACCCTTTTCTTCAAGACTTTGGTTTACGCATCGTGATTGAACGTCGTTCTGCCTAAAAACAGGTCCGTATCACCAATAAATGACGAATTTACGCACCCGGCATTTTTAAATGATTCCCTTACAGGGCCTTCCCTTTGAGCAGCAATTGATACGATTTAGGCTCAGGCTCTTGAGAGAAATCGACTTTCCCACCGTTATCCAGGTCAATCGTGTACAGCAGCATACCGGCAACGAAAGCAATATTCAATTCTTCATCTGATTGATCGTTTTTTGTAACATCCACATTTTTAGTTGCCAACTCAATAGCCGTATTGGAAAGCGTATTTATCGTCATGTCAGTCGTGGTCTTGTCAATGTCAGTTAACGTCAATGTTTTTCCATCGCCTGATAATTTCCACGTGCCAGTCTCAATAACTTTTCCATCTTCAACAGTAGAATACGTATTGTTATTATTGAAAGTTATAGTGTTGTCTTCACCAAAGAATGTAGCATCATCAGAAGGTGGTATTGCATACGTCTTGGCGTCGGTTTTGACACTAATTTCACTGAATGACCATTTACGAGTCAGCAAACTTTCAGTCTCTGGCTTTACGTCATCTTTCGATTTAGAACAGCCGAACAATGTTACTACACTTAGCGTGACGATAATGAGGTAGTGGTTAACTTTCATAAAATAATGAACAGAAGATAATAAATAAATTAAAAATGACCCGAATCTACACGGGATAATTTATTTACAGAAATACAGCTAAGTATAATTTATTAATCGGCGTCCAACTTAATTACTTAGTAAGTATTTATACTATATAACGAGAGTTTCATACATACTGATTATAAACAAAAAAACCGCCCTTATTTGGGGCGGTTAGCTCAAATGTAAATCTTTTTCAATCCGGATACCGGAGTAGATCGAGTCCGATGTCTTTTCGATAATATTTACCCTCAAACTGCACTGTGCGGGCGGCTTTTTGCGACTTCATAACGGCATTCTCGAGCGAATTGGCCAATGCCGTCAGGGCCAAAACCCGGCCACCATCCGTTAACACATGCCCATTGAAACCCGGTTTGGTTCCGGCATGAAATGCCGTTACGTCCTCCAGGGTGGCCAGGTCCGTGATGGACTTTCCTTTCTCGTAAGAATCAGGATAACCGCCCGACACCACGACCGTCGTTACGGCCGTCTGGGGGGAAACCTGCAACTGCACCTTATCCAGTTCGCCATCGGCCGTTGCAACCATCAATTCCACAAAATCATTTTGAATTCGGGGAAGCACGACTTCCGTTTCCGGATCGCCCATGCGCGCGTTGTATTCAATAACGTACGGCTCTTCTTTGACATTAATCAGCCCGATAAAAATAAAACCCTGATACCGGATCCCCTCCTGCTGCAAACCCGCTAAAGTCGGTTTGACAATCTTTTCTTCGACTTTCTGCAAGAATTTGGCGGTGGCAAACTTCACGGGGGAAACAGCCCCCATGCCGCCGGTATTGGGCCCGGTATCCCCCTCACCGATTCGCTTGTAGTCTTTCGCTTCGGGCAGGATTTTGTAGTTTACCCCATCCGTCAGCACAAATACCGACAATTCGATTCCCCTCAGGAATTGCTCAATAACCACTTTGTGACCCGCTTCGCCAAACCGGCCACCAGCCAGCATGTCGTTCAGGACGGTTTTGGCCTCGGCCACGGTTTCGGAAATGATAACCCCTTTTCCGGCGGCCAGTCCATCGGCTTTCAAAACGATGGGCAGGGAATGGCTTTCCAGGTAGGTCAGCCCCTCGTCCAGGGTGTCGGCGGTGAAGGTTCGTGAAGATGCGGTCGGAATACCGTACCGCTGCATAAACTGCTTGGAAAAATCCTTGCTGCCTTCGAGCTGAGCGCCCCGCTGATCGGGTCCGACGATCCGTAAATTCGCCAGCTCTTTCCGGAGCCGTAGCTTATCGACCAGTCCTTTCACCAGCGGCTCTTCCGGCCCAACGACCAGCAAATCGATTTTTTGGTCCTGGAGAGCCTGTACAATGGCTTCCGTATCGTTAAAGGAAATCGGCAGATTCGTTGCAATCAGGGCAGTTCCGGCGTTACCGGGGGCAACAAACAGCTTGTGACATAGCGGACTCTGTGCTATTTTCCAGGCAAATGCATGTTCCCTTCCGCCCGAACCAAGAATTAGTATGTTCATTATGAGTTAAGAATCAAGAGTTAAGAGTTAACAAGTAAGAGTCATTTCGTCAGCAACCCTTACTTTTTGACTCTCAACTCTTCACTTAATTAGCTACTTCTGATAAAAACTTAATCCGCATTAACCGCACTTCTTCTTCTGAGAAATCTTCGCCCGCAAACTCCCGCATGGCAACGCCGATGTTGTCGGTTTCGGCCCGCATGAAGTAATCGTAAATGTCCGCCTGCCGATCGCTGTCCATGATCTGGTTGATGTAATAATCGAGGTTCAGGCGCGTGCCGGAATAACAGATGTGCTCAATTTCCTCGATTAGATCTTCCATCGTCAACCCTTTTGCCTCCGAAATTTCCTCCAGATCCACCTTCCGGTCAATTTGCTGGATGATGAAAATCTTGACCTTCGATTTGTTGACCATCGATTTCACCACCACGTCTTTGGCGGTCTCGATGTCGTTTTCTTCGACGTATTTGGCGATAAGGTCGATAAACGGTTTGCCAAACTTAACGACTTTTCCCATACCAACCCCGTTGATCTGGGCCATTTCTTCCCGGGTTGTCGGGTAGGTGGTGGCCATTTCTTCGATGGACGGGTCCTGGAAAATAACGTACGGAGGCAGGTTTTTCTCCTTGGCAATCTTTTTACGCAGGGCTTTCAGCAGACCCAACAGGGCTTCGTCATAAGCGCCCCCGGATGAGGTCGTGGTTTCTTTGTCCTCGTCTTCGGCTTTTTCCTCGTCAACCTCGTAGTTGTGATCTTTCGACAAGGTAACCGGATACGGATCTTCGATGTAGTTCTGCCCCTTCTGCGAGAGTTTCAGAACGCCGTAATTATCGACGTCCTTATCCAGAAAACCGTAGATTGTGATCTGCCGGATCAGTGAGCACCAGAAATCAACGCTTTCGTTAAACTCTTTTCCTTTCCCGTAAACCGGCAAGTTGTGGTGCTCGTAACTGGTGACGTACTGATTTTCGGTTGCCGTCAGAACATCCGACAGGTGGGCGGTGTCGAACCGCTGATCGGTTTGCAGCACGGCCTGAAGCGCCAGCACAATTTCATCCTGCGCCTTGAACTTGTCCGTTGACTTCGTGCAATTGTCGCAGAATCCGCAGTCTTTTTCCTGATACTCACCAAAGTAGCTCAGCAGTTGCCGCCGGCGGCAAACGCCCAGGTTGGCATACGACACCATTTCCATCAGCAGATGTTTGGCGTTGTCGCGCTCGGTAACGGATTTGTCCTTGTTGAATTTTTCCAGCTTGACAATATCGTCGTAGCTGTAAAACATCAGGCAGTTTCCTTCCAGCCCGTCGCGGCCCGCCCGGCCGGTTTCCTGGTAATAACCTTCCAGTGATTTGGGGGCGTCGTAGTGAATCACAAACCGCACGTCCGGCTTATCGATCCCCATCCCAAAGGCGATGGTTGCTACGACCACATCCACGTCTTCGTTCAAAAACGCGTCCTGATTAGCCATGCGTGTCTGCGCATCCAGTCCGGCGTGGTACGGCAACGCCTTGATATCGTTAACATTCAGTAACTCCGAGATTTCTTCAACCGTCTTGCGGCTTAGGCAATAGATGATTCCCGACTTTCCCTTGTTGTTTTTGACGTACCGAATCAGCTGCTTTTTAGCATCCGTCTTCGGGCGGATTTCGTAGTATAAGTTCTTTCGATTGAATGACGTTTTGTAGATGTGAGCATCCTCCATTTGCAGGTTTTTCTGGATGTCCTGCTGTACTTTAGGAGTGGCGGTGGCCGTTAAGGCAATAACCGGCAGATTACCGATGTTGTCAATAATACCCCGGATTTTGCGGTATTCAGGGCGGAAATCGTGCCCCCATTCCGAAATACAGTGCGCTTCGTCGATGGCGACAAACGAAATATTGGCTTTCTTGAGAAAATCCAGGTTTTCTTCCTTCGTCAGCGATTCGGGGGCAATGTAAAGCAGTTTGAGTGTACCGTTCAGGGTATCTTTTTTGACCTTGTTCATCTCCGCCTTGCTCAGCGTCGAGTTCAGAAACTGGGCATTGATACCAAAAGCGTTCATCTGATCGACCTGGTTTTTCATCAGGGCAATCAGGGGCGAAATAACAATGGCCGTTCCTTCCGAAGCAATGGCCGGAAGTTGGTAACACAGGGACTTGCCAGCTCCCGTGGGCATAATTACAAATGAATTAATACCCGCCAGAATATTGTGGATAATGGCTTCCTGGTCGCCCCGGAATTGACTGAATCCAAATATCTCTTTGAGTTTTTCTTTTAGAGATACCTGTACTGATGGGTCTAGCTGCGTCGTCATCTCAAAACTGCGGAAGGTTACTGTACACGTTATTTGATTGTATCTTTGCCTTTATAAAATTAGTTAAAAACCGATTGACAAAAGCACATTGAAATTAGTAAAAAAAAATATTCAGTCTACGGCTCGGGCAGTTTTGCTTGCAGAATCGGAAGCGATCCGGCAAACCATTGACTGTATCGATGAACAATTTGAACAAATTGTCGACACCATTCTGCAAACCACCGGACGGGTCATTGTTACCGGTATTGGAAAGAGTGCAATAATCGGGCAGAAAATTGTCGCCACCCTCAATTCAACTGGCACTCCCGCCATTTTTATGCATGCCGCCGACGCCATTCACGGTGATCTGGGCATGATTCAGGTCAGCGACGTGGTCGTCTGCATTTCAAAAAGCGGGAATACACCCGAAATTAAAGTGCTCGTGCCCCTCCTGAAGCGTACCGGCGTCAAACTCATTGCAATGGCTTCCCAAACCAACTCGTACCTGTGCCAGCAGGCCGATTTTGTTTTGAAAGCGTATGCCGCCACCGAAGCCGACCCGCTCAACCTGGTTCCTACTACCAGCACTACCGTTGCCCTGGCCCTCGGCGATGCGCTGGCGGTTAGCCTGCTCAACGCCCGGGGATTTACCAGTCAGGATTTTGCCCGATTTCACCCCGGTGGTTCACTGGGTAAGAAGTTGTACCTAAAAGTTAGTGATATTTATCCACATCACGAAATTCCAACGGTTTCTCCTCAGGCCACCATGCGCGAAGTCATTCTGGAAATGACGTCCAAACGGCTGGGCGCTACGGCGGTTGCCGATGAAAATGGCCAGCTCACGGGCATTATTACGGACGGCGATTTACGGCGGATGCTCAACCGGTTTGACACCCTGCAACTCGAACGGCTCTGTGCGTCGGACATCATGACCCCCTCGCCCCTGTGCATTCATCCCGATGACTATGCCACTCACGCCCTCGAAATCATGCAGAACCGTAGCATCACCCAACTAATCGTTGCGGTCGAGAACCAGATCAAAGGTTTTATTCACCTGCACGATCTGCTGAAAGAAGGATTGGTGTAGGGTGATGAATTATGAATGAAGGATTAAGAATTGGAAAGAAAGCGTCAGCCAACTTTTAACTCTTCACTTTTAACTCTTTAGCGCAGGCGGTTCGATTCCTGAACCAGTTTCTCGTCCCGGCGGATGAAGCGGTTGGCCAGCATATTGCAAATCAGGGCGGCAACGATGGCATAAAAACCAATTCCAAAGTTGCCCTGATCGTCCGGATTGAAAAAATCTTTGCCTTTGTAGAGCGTCAGATATAGGACAAAACCCATGATAGCCGTTAGGAGAATGGCATTAATGGCGCACAGGCCCATTTGCAACAGCCGGTTTCGGTACTTGAAAATGGTGAACAATGCGATGATTGCCACGGCGACCGCCATAATTGCGAGGTAATAAACCGGCGTAATTTGCGAGGAGATTCCTTTGGTATAAACCAGTTGCAAAGCCGTCAGACGAGCCGTTTCGGCGGAACTCAGGCCGGTTTTATCCCAGATCGGGAAACCGAGCAACACGCCCATGGACACGGCAATCAGGAACAGGAATATGGTTTGAATGCGTTGAAGCATAATATGAAATTTTTGAGTTTGCGAAGATACAATGGGGAATATTGAAAAGAAAACAGAATCACGCGTGGTTTTGACCGCCGACGGTTCTAGTTCGGTTTATAATTCTGAATTTGACCAGCATTATCACTCCATTTTTGGCGCTTTGCAGGAATCGCAACGGGTTTTTATCCAGTTGGGCCTGGAAGCCGCTCTGGAGCGTTTCACCGAAATCAGCGTTTTTGAGATGGGTTTTGGTACGGGCCTGAATGCCTTGCTGACGATGCTGGAAGCCGTAAAAAGTGAGCGAGCGGTTAAATATACAGCCGTGGAAGCCTTCCCGATTCCGTTGGAAGAAGCCCGTCAGCTCAATTTTGATGAACTATTGGCAAGTCATTACCTGAATGCCCTGCACGAAGCGCCCTGGAACCGGCCCTTGGCCATTACGCCGTTCTTTCAGCTTCTAAAGTGCGAAGGTCGTTTGCAGGATTTTCGGACGGAAGAGCGGTTCAATCTGGTTTATTATGACGCATTTGCACCGGAAGCGCAACCGGAACTCTGGACACCGGAAATTTTTGAGCACCTCGCCACGCTGATGCACCCAGGCGGTTTGCTTACCACCTACTGCTCCAAGGGCTACGTCAAGCGGAACCTGCAAGCCGCCGGTTTTTTGGTAGAAAAACACCCCGGCCCAGCCCGAAAACGGGAGGTTTTGCGGGCCGTCAGGCAGTGACCGGGGGTTGCAATTGAGTTATGGCAACAACGAGGTAATCAGCACGGCTACCTTTTCCAGGTGCTGCCCATCCACTTCGCTAAAATCATTCAGTTGGTCGCTGTCGACGTCCAGTACCATAGCTACCTCGCCGTTTCGGTCAAAAACGGGAACGACGACTTCCGACTTCGACAGGGAACTACAGGCAATGTGACCGGGAAACTGCTCGACATCCGGCACCAAAATGGTTTCTTTTCGGGCGTAACTGGCTCCGCAGACTCCTTTCCCAAAATTGATGCGGGTGCAGGCAATGGGTCCCTGAAACGGCCCCAACACCAGTTGCTCGTCTTTTCGGAGGTAAAACCCGACCCAGAAAAAGCCAAAGGCTTCTTTCAGTGCCGCCGAAATGTTGGCCAGATTAGCCGTCAGATCCGGCTCACCGTCGGTCAGCGCCTGAAGCTGCGGCAACAAACTTTCGTAGATTTCCCGCCGGTTGGCCGTCTCGGGAAGAATCAGCGTTTCAGCCATGGATTCAGGCTACTGTTGTTTTAAAATACCGTTTCAGCCACGAATCTTCGGCTTTGATCCGCCAGTTGCTGGCCAGCTCGGCTTTGGTAGCCACAAGGTTATTGAAAACCGTCGTTTCCGGCGTAATACGGCCTTCCGTTACGGCGGCTTTGATCTGCGGCAACGCTACGGTTTCAATCGCCCCGTCGGCGGTTACAAAAGCCGCCGAACGATCAAAGAAGTCGGTTTTCAGCGCAAGTCCGATTTCCCGCACCCAGCGCACCGACGCATCGATGGAGCAGCCGCTCGGCAGGTGATGCCCTTCATCGACACCGACCACCAAAAACCGGTTGTGCAGCAACTGCACCGAACCCAGCAACGGTGTTCCGTGGGCAGCCCAGTTATCAACGGCGGGCTGCAATTCGTTTTCAATGGCCGACACTTCAGCGTCGGTCAGCGGGCGGGCCGACTGGTAAATCCAGACGCGCGCCGTATCGGGGAGTTGATTAAATGACGTCCACATACACTTTCATTGACTTAAACGAAAAAAGCCTGATCGCCTTCTCTTCCGTCTTCTGCTTCTACAAACTCTGCGTTTTGGCAACGAGTTCCGCCAGGTCGTAGACTTTGACCGAATCTTCCCGGTCTTTGTTTTTAATCCCGTCGATCATCATGGTCATGCAAAACGGACAGGCCACGGCAATGGTGTCGGCACCGGTAGCAAGCGCTTCTTCGGTTCGTTCGACGTTGACATCCTTCCGGCCCGGTTCCGGTTCTTTGAAATACTGCCCTCCCCCGGCTCCGCAGCAGAGCCCTTTGGTCCGGGAGCGTTTCATCTCAACCAGATCGGCGTCCAGTGCCTGCAGCACCTCGCGCGGTGCTTCGTAAATTTTGTTGGCGCGCCCCAAATAACACGAATCGTGGTACGTAATCCGGCGCCCCTTGAAGTCCCCCCCCCCTTTCAGGGTCACTTTTCCTTCGTTGATCAGTTGTTGCAGAAACTGCGAATGGTGCAGTACTTCGTAGGTACCGCCCAGCTCCGGATATTCGTTTTTGAGCGTATTAAAACAGTGCGGACAAGCCGTTACGATCTTTTTGATGCCGTATCCGTCCAGCACCTGAATGTTCGCCATCGCCTGCATCTGAAACAGGAATTCGTTTCCGGCCCGGCGGGCCGGGTCGCCCGTACAGGTTTCCTCCGTTCCCAGAACGGCGAATTTGATGCCGACGTGGTTTAATATTTTAACAAAAGCAATGGTTACTTTTTTATAGCGATCATCGAACGAGCCGGCGCAGCCCACCCAGAAGAGCACCTCCGGGACTTCGCCGTTAGCGGCCAGTTCGGCCATCGTCGGCACACGGTAATTCGTTTCGGTATTCATCGTTGGTTAGCGGGTTGATGGATATTCTACCGGCGAGTTGATGGCCTGATAGTGACCATGCGCGATGATTCGGTAGAGATGAACCATAAAGTACATCAAACAGCCCAGGATTGCTAGCTCCATCCCGTATTCAATCAAGTTTTCGCGGGAGAGCAAATCCCTCCACCGGATAAAAAGCGGATTGTGGATCCGCCACCAGTAAGAAGGCTGGATCACCACCAGCGCGTTGAACAGGATCAACAGGGCGAGCAATCGACGGTTCCGGAAATCCATGACGTTGATCAACATGGGCATCAGAAAGATAAACGCGTAATTGCTGAAGGAGTTTTTGTGGATAAACATCATAAAGCAAAAACACAGCGTCCACAGAATTGGCAGGGCTTTGGCGTAGTTCATACGCTGCTTCAGGATAATGGCCCCTAGCGACGTGACGAGCACCGTCAGCGCGACACCAACCCAGAGCAGGGCGCGCGAGTAAGGCCGGAAATCGCCGATGAGCGGGCTCAGAACCGTCCAGAGATTGGGAGCAAAAGGCAATTCCGCAATGGACATCGGCGCCGTAAATTTCGTTCCGACCAGAGCCACCAGCCCGCCCAGCGCCGGCAGTCCCGTTACGGCCAGGCCAAGCACGTAGCGCAGCGGTTTTTGCACCAGAAAAAACAACGGGAGCAGCAGCAGAACAGGCAACGCTTTGGTGACCATCAGCGCCACCGCCATCACCACCCCAATCCAGAGGCTGTCCTGCGTGCGTTGCCAGACGAGGGCGGAAAGCGCCCCAAAAAACCACATCCAGATGTCCTCCTGTCCGCCCAGCACGCACAAAACCATCGGGCCGACCAGCGTGAGGTAGATTAGCATTCGCGGAAAAATATCACGGTATTCCGCCTGATAAACCCGCCAGGTCAGCCAGAGCGTCGCTCCTTCGACCAGAATCATCAGGAAAATAATGGCGTTCGGACTGTTCCAGAACGGCAGAAAAATCGCCGTGATGTACGGAAAGAGCGGGCTATAGGGCGTCCAGAAGTCCCGGTAGACCACCTCTCCGCGCAGGGCGTGCACGGCGGCATCGTAGAAAACCGGCACATCGGACCCCGATTCCTGCTTCAGCCCGACGTAGACGATCAGAAACGGCACGACCCGCAGCAGGATGAAGAACATCAGCATAACCGGCCCCTGCTGGCGAAAACTCAACTGGCTCAACAAATGCCGGAAACGAACCAGCGCTAGGGTGACCAACGAGCCAAAAAACGCAATCGCTATCTTGAAAAGGACTACTGACATATCAATAGGGAAACGCCCACCAGGCTCATTAATTTTCCCCCAATTCAGGTTGGAGCGGATACCAGCGTAAAAGTAGGCAGTTTTTCCGTACGATGCGGGCGCGGGCCAAAATTCCGGCGCGGGCCAGCAGGCTATTGATTCACCTGCTCAGCCCAGTTGAAGCGGTCGCCGGGCGAAAATTTCCACGGAGCCATGTTGTTTTCGACGTTGCTGAACATGGCATTCCAGGAAGCCGGGGCCTGAGCCTCTTCCATGATTTTATACCGCCGGAGCTGCACGATAATTTCCAGCGGGTTGATGTTGACGGGGCACTCCTGCACACACGCCTGGCAGGTGGTACAGGCGTTGATTTCCTCGGCGGTGATGTAGTCACCCAGCAGGGTCTTGCCGTCGTCAAAGTCCGGGCCGTTTGTTTGCCAGCCCCGCTGGATGTCTTCAAGCCGGTCGCGGGTGTCCATCATGATTTTCCGCGGAGAAAGTTTTTTGCCGGTTATGTTGGCCGGGCAAGCCGCCGTACAGCGTCCGCATTCGGTACAGCTATAGGCGTCCATCAGGTTTTTCCAGGTCAGGTCCCGTACATCTTTGGCCCCGAAGCGACCCGGCTCGGCCGGAGTTTCGGCCGGATCCGCCTGCGCAACGCCCAGCATCAGCTGCACTTCTTTCGTAATTTCCGGCATGTTTTTCATCTCGCCTTTGGGAGCCAGATTCGAAAAATACGTATTGGGGAATGCCAGAACGATGTGCAGGTGCTTCGAATAGGTCAGGTAAACGGCAAAGAACAGAATACCCAGAATGTGGAACCACCAGGTCAGCCGCTCTCCGATCACCAGCGCCGTATCGCTCCAGCCCGTAAACAACGGTGTCAAAAACTGGCTGATTACAAACGGCTTCAAGCCCGACAATTCGCCGTAATGGCCAACAGCCCGTTGTCGCAGGACGGTATCCGATGCGTTCCAGCACAGAAAAGCCGTCATCAGCAGAATTTCAAAGACCAGGATCAGCGTGGCATCGGTGCGGGGCCAACGCCCCATTTCGCGGTGGCGCTCCGGCTGAAAACGCGCCACTTTCGTTCCGTACCGTCGGATCAGAAACACCACACAAACCACCCAGACACCCAACGCCAGGATTTCAAACGTGTTGATGAGGAACGGATAGACCCCGCCGAGGTAGGGCGCAAACAGCCGGTGGGTGCCCAGAATACCGTCCAGTATAATTTCCAGCACCTCAATGTTGACGATGATAAAGCCGACATAAATCACGAAGTGCATCAGCCCGACGGTTACGTTGGTCATCATTTTTTTCTGCCCGAACGCCACACGAAGCATGATGTTCAGCCGCTCGCCGGGCCGGTCGGTGCGGTCTTCCGCTTTTCCCAGCTGGATGGCGCGCCGGATTAGGTTGATGCGTCGCGTCAGGAACCAGGCCGCTGCTGCCAGGGCCGCCAGAAATAAAATTTGTTGAAGAATTGACATAGTATTTGGTGTAATAAAAAAAACTACTACCTTTGCACCCACAAAAAACACCACTTGTGCTATTCGGTGATGTAGCTCAGTTGGTAGAGCAAAGGACTGAAAATCCTTGTGTCGGCGGTTCGATTCCGTCCATCACCACTAAAAACGAAGCAGTTACGACAAAATGTTGTAACTGCTTTTTTATTTTGGTACAACATGGCGACGGATCGGTTTGTTAGCGAAAAGGGGCGGCAATTAAAATCAGACGGCCGTCCGGTGCAAATAATGTTTCAAAAGTTTTTCCGAAACTAGTCGACTTAAACGCAGCATCGAAGAACCGATTTTGTCAGAAACAGCCGCTAAAAAGTCAGTTGCCATCAAACAAAAAAGCGGGAGCCGCTTCTGAAACCGCCCCCGCTTCCAACACTCTAATTCGTTATTGCTTCGTGTAGTACGGGTCCAGGAACAGATACCGCGCCCGGTCCTTTTCGGTTTCCAGCCGCGTGTTAACATCAATCTGCATGTACTGCACGCTGTTGCCGCTGTTGATGGCGGGCCAGTTGGGCAACCCAGCCCCGTTCGGATTCGCGGTTTTGACGAAATTCGCAAAAAAGTTCTGCATCACCTCCGAGACCTTGTGGTCCTCGGGCGTCCAGGCATAAACCTTATTCTTTGAAAGATTGCCCATGGCGTACTCAATTTCTGCCGAGTGCACCGCGCCCCGGGCGGGTGGAATTTTTACCGCATTGGCATCCGTTGATTTCACTACCCCACCGGCCAGACCGGGTGCGGCATTGCCCATCTCAGGCACCATCGCCGGACGCGGACGCGAATAATAATACCGGTAGACGGGTTTCCCGCCCCCCGTTTTGCTCTGCAAATCCGCCCATTTCCAGGTACTGTAGGCCAGAAAACGATCACCGGCCAGAGCCGTCGCCGACTCCAGCACCTGCTCCTCCGTTGAACCCGGATACAACTTCAGCACCTCCTCCGCCCGGTCGCCGTAGAGTTTCCGGACCGCGTTGGCGTAGTTTTCCGGCGTGGGTTTCTCCTGGCCCAGAATGGCGCGCGCATTCATTTCTTCCGAATTCCAGCCGACCAGCAGCGGTACGTGGGCCTGTTCTCCCGCCGTATAAATGTCGAGCGGTGCCTTCGGGAAAAAATACCCGTCTACGGTTGCGCTAAACCGGGGCGCACCGGGTTTGCCGGTGGCTTCGAGTAGCTGTTCGGCCGGTATGGCCCGTAAATCCGCCAGCGAATTGCCCCCAACGGCTTTGGCAAACGCCAGACCGCTCTCTTCGCCCGCCGTCAACGGCACCGGTGGCAGCCCACCCAGCAGCGAACCGCTTTCACCAATCGCCCCGGCAATCAACCCTTTCGACACGGGCGACGCCATCAGACCACTCACCGCAATCGAACCCGCCGACTCCCCGGCAATGGTAACCCGTTTGGGATCACCGCCAAAAGCCGCAATGTTTTGCTGAACCCAGCGCAGCGCAGCCGCCATGTCGAGGTACGCATAATTGCCCGACGAACGGTGGGGCGACTCTTTCGTCAACTCCGGATGAGCCATAAAACCAAACACCCCAAGCCGGTAGTTGACCGTCAGGGCTACCATGCCCTTGGTTGCCATGCTTTCGCCGTCGTAACGGCCTTCCGAACCGTCACCGGCCATAAATCCACCGCCGTAGAAATACACCAGAACCGGTAGTTTCTCCTTTCCCGACTTCGCGGGCGTCCAGACGTTCAGGTAAAGGCAATCTTCACTCATGCCGTCCGAGCGGAAACCCATGTCGCCAAAAATGGGCCGCTGCATCGCCCGGGGACCGAATTTGACCGTTTTCCGAACGCCCTGCCAGTTTTTGACGGGCTGGGGTTCTTTCCACCGCAACTCGCCCATCGGCGGCTGCGCAAACGGAATCCCTTTGAAAGCGCGGATTCCGCTGGATTCGGTGACGCCCTCCACCATACCGTTGGCGGTTTTCACCTGCGGAGCCGCCGTGGACTTACTCGATTGCGCATCCACCAGACGAGCGACTAAAAGAGCGGATACTGTCAGGATTAAAAGGTTTTTCATGGGTTTCTATTTCATCTGTCTTGATAAAACGATTGGAACAAGTAGTAAAGCGGACCGTTCCCTGAGTTAGTCGAACAAACCGCGTTAGGGAGCAATAATAATTATTAAAACTGAGAATTAATGCTTCAAAGTTGGGTAAGCCCAACCAAAAGAATCCAACTAAATCCCTGATGTTCCCAATTCGACTCGAACTAACGACCCCCGACGACGACCGGCCCGTGTTCGTCTCCGGTAGCTTTTGCCAGTGGCAGCCGGATGCCGAACAATTTAAGTTGCACAAAACGGCGCCCGGGCAGTATTCCATTGAGCTTCCGGGCGAATTAGCGGTTGAAGAACCGCCCGAATACAAATACACGCGGGGCGGCTGGGATTCGGTCGAGTTGAGTGCGGCCGGAGAAAGTGTACCCAACCGAGTGTTTCAGTCGCCGTCCGGCGTTCAGCAGGATTCCGTTCCGCACTGGCGGTGGAACGGCTTGCCCTTCAACCCGGATTTTCTGCCCAGAACGGATCTGGTGAGCCATGCCTTCAGCTTGCCCCAATTGGATACGACCCGTCGGGTTCAGGTGCTGCTGCCGTACGACTACGAGGCTACCCAAAACCGCTATCCGGTTTTATACCTGAACGACGGGCAAAATCTATTTGGCGAAGGATCGCCGTTTGGCAACTGGAATATCGACCAGAAACTGGCGGTGCTGGCCCACCGGCAGCACCACCGCATTCTTGTTGTTTCCATTGACCACGGCGAAGAAGAGCGCATTGCCGAATACCTGCCGTATAATTCCGAACTGGCTCAGGGACGGGGCCGCGCGTACCTCGACTTTGTTGTTCACACCTTGAAACCGCATATTGACGCCACTTACCGCACCCGGCCCGAGCGCACCGCCACCGGCATGGGGGGTAGTTCGATGGGCGGTTTGATCAGCGTGTATGCCGGTTTGCTCCACCCGACGGTGTTTGGACAGCTTATGGTATTTTCGCCCGCGCTCTGGACCACGCCGAAAGTCTACGCCGATAGTCTGCGGTTTTACGCCCCGGAGCCGACGCGCGTGTACCTGTACGGCGGAGAACAGGAGTCGCGGTTTATGGTCCCGGCGATGGAGCGCCTGCAAAAATCGCTGCTGCGGAGAAAGGGGCACGAAACGCTGGAAATTGAACTTTCTATCGACCCGGACGGTGAACACAATGAAAGCCGCTGGAGCCGGGAATTTCCGAGGGCGGTGGAGTGGTTGTTTTTCTGATTGTTACCTTTGCGGTATTCGCCTTTACTTATGACCATTCAACTGACTTCCAGCCCATCCTCAACGGCCCATACGCTGGTCATTCCCGTTCAGCAGACGGACGAGCTGGCCCATAGGCTTCAGACGCTGGCCGACCGTTTCCAACTGAACGCAGCGGTCCTGCAGCACGATTTCAAAGCCGAATTCAAAGAAGCTCTTTCCCTCTATCAACCCGACGGAAAAAAAATTTACCTGCTCGGCCTGGGAAAACAGCCGACGGCCATCGTCTGGCTGCGGGCTTTTCGGGATCTTTTTTTCCGGCAAAAGACCCGGCTGACCCAGACCGTCGCCGTTGATTTGAGCGGCTTCGAGCCAGAAACGATCGAAGCTGTTTTGCTGGGAATCCGCTGGGGGGGCTATAACCTGAAACTACACGTCACGGACCAAGCCGAACCAACGGATTTTTATGCTGAAGAAGGCCGCCTGACCATTCAGGTAACCGACCACCAGCAACTCGCTTCCGAGCAGGCCCTTCGTCGCGCCGAAGCCCTTGCCGACACGCACCGGCAGATGCTGGACCTGATGAATTCGCCGTCCAACTACAAAACTCCGCAGACGCTGGCCGACTGGGCGATGGCTTCCGGGCAACGGCACGGTTATTCGGTAACGGTTTTCGATAAAGCCGAAATGGAAGAGCGGGGGCTTCAGGCTCTCTTGAGTGTCAACCAGGGCAGCGCCCACCCGCCGGTTTTTATCATCGCCGAATACAAACCGACCGATCAGCCCGGTGCCAAAAAGGTGGGGATCGTCGGCAAGGGCATTACGTTCGACACGGGTGGCATTTCCATCAAACCGTCGACCAACATGCACCTCATGAAAAGCGATATGGGCGGGGCGGCTGCGGTATTGGGCACAATGGAGGTGGCCGCGAAACTTCAGTTGCCGGTTCACCTCATCGGTATTGTGCCTTCCACGGAGAATATGGTGGACGGGCAGGCAACCAAACCCGGCGACGTGATTGGCTCCTACCTCGGCAAAACCATTGAAGTAATTGATACCGACGCGGAAGGCCGCATCATCCTGGCCGATGGTCTGGGTTACATGGTGCGTAACTTCCAGCCCGACGTGCTGATCGATCTGGCCACCCTGACCGGCAGCGTCATTGCAACGCTGGGATACCATGCCGCCGGGTTGTTCAGCAACAACGATGAGCTGACGGCCCAACTGCTCCAATCGGCCCGCCAGACCGGGGAGCAACTGTGGCCGCTGCCGCTTTGGGATGAATACAAAGAAGACATTAAATCGGATGTGGCCGATCTGAAAAATTTCAGCGGCAAACCGGTGGCCGGGGCAATCAGTGCCGCCAAGTTCCTGGAAGTCTTTACGGAATCGCATCCGGCCTGGGCGCATATGGACATTGCCGGAATGGCTTTTGCCGATACGGAGTTTGGGACCCAGAAAAACGCAACGGGTTTTGGCATCCGGCTTTTGATTGATTTCCTGCAGCATCTAAACGGATAAAGAGGATCAAGCGCGGTTAAAGGGTCCAGGTCAAAACTCACCCTACTGCCAAAACAATTCAATCATAAAACCATTTTAACGATCAAAACCATTTACGTCATAAATCATGTCCCAACTGTCCTTTCTCTGCATCTCGACGTACTTCAAGGGGGAAGCCTTTCTGAAAGCCTGCAAGGAAGCGGGAAATACCGTCTATCTGCTGACGTACGAGAAACTGGCCGACCAGCCCTGGCCCCGGGAAGCCGTTGACGAGTTTTTCTACCTGCCGTCGCAGGATAACTCGTCGCAGAATCTGGACATCCTGATCACCGGCCTGGCGCACACGATGCGCTCCCGGAAAATTGACCGGGTGGTGGCATTGGATGATTTTGATGTGGAGAAAGCGGCCCTGGTGCGCGAAACGTTCCGGATTCCCGGCATGGGTCAAACCACGGCCCGCTTTTTTCGCGACAAACTGGCGATGCGGATGCGGGCGGCTGCCGACGGTATCCGGGTTCCGGCCTTCAGCAGTTTGTTTCACGACGAAACCGTTACCGAATTTCTGCGCAGCACCGAAGCGCCCTGGCTCATCAAACCCCGCTCCGAAGCTTCGGCCACCGGCATCAAGAAGGTCCATTCGCTGGACGAAGCCTGGCAGGTCATTCATTCACTGGGCGACCGTCGGCACCAGTTTCTGATCGAACAGTTTAAGCCGGGACGGGTTTTTCACGTCGATTCGCTCTCTCAGGACGGCACGATTCTGTTCACCCGCGCGAGCCAGTACCTGGCCACTCCGATGGATGTGGCCCACGGCGGGGGCGTTTTCCGGACGGCGGTTTTACCGTTTGATTCCGACGAAGCCCGGCGCTTGCATGACCTGAACGAAGCCGTTCTGAACGCGTTCCGGATGCAGTCCAGTGCCTCCCATTCCGAGTTTATCCTGGGCGACCACGATGGGGAGTTTTATTTTCTGGAAACCTCTTCGCGCGTGGGTGGGGCCAACATTGCCGAGTTGGTTGAAGCCTCATCGGGGATCAATCTCTGGCGGGAATGGGCCAGGCTCGAAAGCGCGATTGCCCGCAATGAACCGTACCAGTTGCCGGCGGTACAGAACCAGTACGCCGGTCTGATCATCTCCCTCGCCCGCCAGCAGTGGCCGAACACCGACGGTTTCACGGATAAAGAAATTGTCTGGCGCATGAACAGGGAATACCACGTCGGCTTCATCGTCAAAGCGCCCGAACGCGAACGGGTTTTGCAACTGCTCGATGCTTACATGGAGCGAATTTACCAGGAATACCACGCGTCTGCACCCGTTCCAGACCGACCCACCAACTAACCCGCCCCGTTAGGCACCCTTCTTTCGTACTAATCTCCCACGGATGTTCAAACCATGTGGGCCAGCCTTACGCGCTTTACTCTTACGAGAAAATTTAAACCAGACACGGATTTATTTGGTTATACAAATAACGATTTTAAAGATTACAAAACCGCCTGGATACATCTGGAGTACACCCGTGTTCCATGGTTCCCGTTTGCGCTGCAGAATCTGTGGAGTTCCTAACCACGTTATTTCCATTATTTACTTGAGAACTATGATAGCCTTATCTGCATCAGACCATGAAACGTCTTCTTTCCCATTGTCTCACGCTCTGTTTAGCTTTCAAGAGCATTGTCATTAGCGCCCAGCCTTTCTGCGCCACTCCTCCCGCTTCAGGCGAACAAATTCACCGGCTAAAGTCGATCCTGACGCAGCATCAGGCGATGGCAAAACAGAAGCGGGTCGCCACCGGAACCCTTACTTACATCCCGCTGAAGGCCTATTTTGTGCGGAACAGCGACGGAACGGGGGGCGCTCAAATCAGCAACCTTCTGACAGCACTGGCGGGAATGAACACCCAGTTTTTACCCGCCGGAATTCAGTTTTACCTGGTTGGATCGGGGCCTAATTTCATTAATAATTCTTCAGCCTACAACCTGGAATGGTCAGCCAACCAGTCGTTTATCGCAGCGAATCGGGATCCGGCAGCCGCCAACTTATTCGTCGTCAACTCGCTCACCATCAACGGTATCAACTACGGCGGGTTTGGTGGAGACAATGTAATCCTGACGATTTCGAGTCTGACTCCGGCGTTGCTTACGCACGAGTTCGGCCACCATTTTAGTCTGCTTCATACCTTTGGCAACGGACAGGAGCTGGTTTCGGGCGCAAACTGCGCGACTGCCGCAGACCTGATCTGTGACACCCCCGCCGATCCCTGGGACCTGCCCGGTGGGGGCAATACCGACGACGGGAGCTGCACGTACAAAGGCGGGCTAGCCGATGCGGAGGGACGGCCTTACCGCCCTATGGTGGACAATGTGATGTCGGGCTGGCAATGCTCGCGTACGCCCGCGGCCCGGTTTACGGCTGGTCAGCAGCAGGTTATGGCCGCCAGCCTGGCCTACTGGCTTCAGAACCCCACGCCCACCCGAAATTACACCCGTGCACCGAGTACCGTTGCGGCTCCTACGCTGCTTTCCGTCACCAAAATCAGCGGAAGAGCGCAGATTACCTGGCGGGACAACTCCACCAATGAGGCCGGTTTTCTAATCGAACGCGCAGTAGGAAACCCCGAAAATTTCAGCGCCATCGGTGGTGTATCTCCCAATGTCACCACGTTCACCGACGCCGGTATTGCCTCTTCGACAGCCTATCATTACCGCATCCGACCCGCCAACACTTCAACCGGCTCGCTCAGCAACACGGTGGCTTTCAATGCCGGTTTGCTATACTGCATTCCCCGCTATTTTTCGCCTTACCCCAACTCGCCCGCCAACGGCAATGTCGGCATTGACGATGTAATTCTGCAAACCGCACCCAATACCGTATTATTGAGCAATGTGGGTTCCGGTTTTTCCACGGGTTCTTACGCCGATTTTTCAGCGTCCCTCTCTCCAGCTACACTTACTGCTGGTCAAAGCTATTCACTGACGCTCAAAGGGAAATTTGAGTTACTCAACCAGGCAAATGCCGCCGTCTGGATTGATTATAACCGCGATGGTAGTTTTGGAGCTAATGAACGCGTGCTCGCGCCCGTCCAGAAACTGGTATCCGGAACCAGCCTGAACGCATCCTTTACCGTCCCGGCCAGCGCCTTGTCCGGACCAACGTATATGCGCGTCCGTATCGCCAGCCTGGTCCCGCCGGATCCTACCGAAGTAAATGACCCGTGCAGCCTGTTGTACGGCAAAGGGGAAGCGGAAGATTATGCGGTACTGCTTCAGTCGGCAACACCGCCCGCCATCAGCATCGGCGTGGTTACCACAGTTTGCGCGGGGGCGCAAATCAGCGTTCCGTTTTCAACGACGGGCTCTTTTCCGGCGGGCAACACCTTTAAAGTTCAACTGTCTAATGCCACCGGCAGCAATTTTATCGATATTCCCACGAGTGGTACGGCCAGCCCGCTCAAGGCTACCATTCCCGCTACCACCCCGGTTGGTGCGGGGTACCGCGTCCGGATCGTGGCTTCCAGTCCGGCCATAACCAGCCAGGTTAGTACGGCTTTTGCCATTCAGCCACCCGCCACCGCCAGCCTGACCGGAAGTACAACCATCAACAGTGGTGAGAGCGTACCGCTGGCAATATCCCTGGGTGGTACCAGTCCGTGGAGTCTGACGATCAGCGCCAGCACCGGGCAGACCTATCCATTTGCGATGTCTGTTTCGCCGTTTAATCTTTACGTGGCGCCCCAGCAGACCACAACTTACCAGATTGAGCAGGTACGCAATAGTTGCGGAACCGGCTCCCGTTCCGGCTCGGCAACGATCACCGTCCGGGGACCCTGTACTCTGCCCACGGCCACATTAACGGGCAGCACAACCCTTGCGAACGGCCAGCAGGCAACGCTTCAGGTCAATTTTACGGGCACGCCCCCCTACAACTTTACGCTATCGAACGGACAAACCTTCACGAATCTGACGCAAAACCCGTTTCGCTTCATGGTCAATCCGACCCAGACTACCACGTACACCGTCGCCAGCGTTGGCAATGCGTGCGGAACCGGAACAACCACCGGCTCGGCTACGGTTTCGCTGGAAGCTGGCGCGGGGTGCCCGGGTTTGACGGCCAGCCTGACCGGAAACGCAACGATCACGGCCGGGCAAAGCACTCCGTTGGATATTTCGCTGACCGGTACCGGACCGTGGAGCCTGACCATCAGCGCCAGCACGGGCGAGAACTTCAGCTTCACCATGCCCATTAGCCGTTTCTATCTCTATGTTGCCCCAAATCAAACTACCACCTATCGGATTTCCCAGGTGCGGGCAGCCTGCGGCCCCGGAACCACCGCGGGCAGCGCCGTAGTGACCGTCCGAACGCCCAGCGGCCGCGTATACGGGCCGTTTCCCCCGGCTTTTTTTGTATCGGAAGTACGCTTATCCGAAGCGCCGGATCTCTTGACCCGGTTGACGGCAGATGGGCTGATGCAGGAAAAAAGTTTGCGGGTTTCGCCTAATCCGACCACGGGGGCAATAACCGTCGATTACCGGCTCCGCCATGATGATGGCCCCGTGACCATCCGGCTTGTCAATCCGTCGGGCGTGGTGGTTAAAACGTTACTGGACAGTGCCGCGTCAACGGCGGGGGCGTATAGCGTTTCGCTCAGTCTGGCCGGATTGGAACCCGGTTCGTACATCCTTTTGCTGAACCAGAACGGCACGCCGGAATGGCAGCGAATTCTGCTTATTCGGTAAGGGCGTCATCCTGTATCTGAATACCAATCGACTGCATCAGCTGGCTGGCGTTGAAGCTCCGGCAAACACCGGCCTGCAACTGGTAGTCAAAATGCAGTTTCCCGTCGACCACGTCGGAGCGGAAGCTGTAGTTATGGACAAACGGATGCGTTGCGGCCAGATCGCCCAGTTCGACGTCGTGGGTCGAAACAAAACCGGACGCCGTGGTTTCGTGGAGTTGCAAAATCAGCGCCCGTGCCCCCCGGTGACGGTCGGCCGAGTTGGTGCCTTTCAGGATTTCGTCCAGAAAATACAGGACGGGCCAGTTAGAAGCTTGCCGGGTGCGGTCGATGAGCGTTTTCAGGCGCTTGAGTTCGGCGTAAAATGAAGAAGTATTTTCTTCCAGAGAGTCCTGCGTTCGCATACTGGTGAAGACCTGCACCGGCGAGCAAACTAGCCGCTCAGCCGCTACCACCGCCCCCGCCAGGGCCAGCACAACGTTGGTTCCAACGGTCCGCAGAAAGGTGCTCTTGCCCGACATGTTGGACCCGGTGATCAGAATGGTTTGCCCGTTACCGTTAATCTTCAGCGAGTTTGCCACGCTACGGTCGGTTTTCAGCATGGGGTGCCGAACCTGCTGCGCACCCAGTTCCAGCGTTTCCTCGTTAAATTCGGGAACAACGTATTCCGGGTGGGCGTAGGCCAGCCCCGCCAGGCTGTTGAGCGCTTCAACCTCAGCCAGTGCATCCAGCCAGTCGGCCAGGTGCGGACCGTAGACGCGCTTCCAGCGGTCGAGGGCCTGCAGGTGATGAATGTCCCAGAGGGTAGCAATACCGATCAGCAGAAAGAAATACGGGTTCCGGCGGAAGTTCAGGTTCTCAATCAACTGGCTTAGCTTTCCAATGGCGTCGGCGGCCGACCGGTTTTCCAGGTTTGTCACGGTTTGTAACCGGTGCAAAATAGCCGACTGAAAGCGCGGATTTTCAAGGTGTTTTAACAGGTCGCGATAGGTTTTCAGTGCCTGCGACATGGCAAAGGTCTTTTCGCTGGCATTTTTGGCCCGCTCGGCCACCTGCCCCAGCAGCAAACCGTGCACCAGCAAGGAAGCCGTTACCGCCCAGCCCGGCACCGTACCTGCCATCCATAAACCCACCAGAACTAGCGTAATGGCCGGAAACACCCAGCGGGCAATGGCCAGATAGCCCGGCAATGGCTCATCGGGTTTGGTCGCCCAACTTTTTAGTTCTTCGGGAAAATCGCCCACGGTAGGGTTGAGGTAAGCCAAAGCCGACAGTTCCTGCCGCCAGTCAAGCAACGGTTTTAGCTCGGCAACGGCATCCTGCCGAAGCAGTACCTCGCTAACCGGTACGGGCGACAGCAGATAAGCCGCCAGTTTGCGGCTTCCCTCGTAGGTGTGCGTCCGGTTGAGCAGTCGAAAAAGCGAATGGTTGCCAAACACGTCCAGATCGCCCGCGTACGGATGGTTGGCGTCGGCAAAACCGGCCCCGGTTTCCGGCCGCAGAAACTTGCGCTCCAGTCGGTTGGTTTCGTCACGGTTGATGAAAGCCAGCCAGCGGGCGCGGTCCCGTCGGCGCTGCACGATTTGGTGGCGTTTCAGCAGCACCAGAAATCCTACAATTGCCAGCAAACCCACAGCAATTGCCGCGAGGTCCTGCCCCCCATCGATTAGAAAATAAAGCAGAAAAGCCGAGCCAACAAACCAGACGACCCGAACGATGGCCAACCGGTTATACGCAGCCCGGGCTTTTAATTCTTCCTGCAAAAACTGGGTTTCGCGTTCCGCAAAAATCGACTGGGGCATCAGAGCGCGGTGTTTTTATTGCAAAGCGAACACACGCCCTGAATGAGTAGATTGGTTTCTTTACGACTGTATCCGGAAGGCAGACTGACAGCCGGAATCAGGGTGTTTTCCAGGCAGGTCGTCTGACCACACTCTTCACATTTGAAATGCACGTGATCGTGATGATGGTGATCCTGAGCGCAGGCTTCGCGGCAAAGCGCGTACTTCAAACCGCCTTCATCGTCGAGAACTTTGTGCAGAATGCCCTTGTCGACAAACGTTTTGAGGGTCCGGTAGATGGTCACCCGGTCAAAATCCGCTTTCAGGCTCTCCTCAATATCGTGGTGGGCCAGGGCGTAGTTGGCCGCAAAAAAGGTATCCAATACGCCTTCCCGACAACTCGTATGCCGCAGATGGAAATCATCCAGCGTCTGTTTTATGGCAGCGTTCATAAGCGTAAAAGCCATTCCGGCGTTTTAACTATCCGTTGTTTCAAATTGTAATTTAACCAAATTGGCATACAAGCCGTCTTCCAGCGTGCTCAGTTCCTCGTGCGTGCCGGTTTCGCTGATCTGGCCTTCGCGAATGACGTAAATCGTATCCACTTTCCGGATGGTAGCCAGGCGGTGCGCAATAATAATGGTTGTGCGGTTCTGCATCAACTCGTCCAGCGCTTCCTGCACCAGCCGTTCCGACTCGGCATCCAGGGAACTGGTGGCTTCGTCGAGAACCAGAATGGCCGGGTTTTTCAGAATGGCGCGGGCAATGGCAATCCGT
Organism: Larkinella insperata; assembly: GCF_026248825.1. Taxonomy (NCBI): domain Bacteria; kingdom Pseudomonadati; phylum Bacteroidota; class Cytophagia; order Cytophagales; family Spirosomataceae; genus Larkinella; species Larkinella insperata. Next base: position 1,635,979 of record NZ_CP110973.1, read on the forward strand.
TGCCGCTGACCACCCGACAGTTTCACCCCCCGTTCGCCCACAATCGTCAGAAACTTATCCGGAAAGGATTCGATAAACTCCAGGGCGTTGGCCTTACGGGCGGCTTCCAGCACTTCGGCTTCGGTGGCACCCGGTTTACCGTAGGCAATGTTTTCAAAAATCGTCCCGCCAAACAGGATAACTTCCTGCGGAACAACGGCAATATTTTGTCGTAACTGCCGGACGTCGATGTCCTGAATGGGCTGCCCGTCGACGGTGATCGAGCCACCGTTGATGGAGTAATACCGCAGCAGCAACTGCACAATCGTCGATTTTCCGGCACCGCTCTGCCCCACCAGCGCAATTTTATGCCCCGACGGTACCTGGAGTGAAACGCCTTTCAGCACCTCCACATCGGGCCGCGACGGATAGGAAAAATGGATGTTTTCGAAACGAATATCACCGTGGAGTGGAGCAATTCGTGCAGGCTGATCGTGTTCGGGAATCTCCAGTTCGGAGGGTTCTTCCAGAATGTCCAGAATCCGCTCCGAGGCACCGATGGTCCGTTGAATCTGGGCGTACAAATCCCCTAAACCACCCACGGCCCCACCGATGTACATGGTGTAAATCACAAACGTCACCAGCTGCGCAAAGGTCAGCTCACCCGCCAGCATCAGCCGCGCACCGTACCAGACCACCCCGACGATTCCGCCAAAAAGCGCAAAGACGATGAAGGAAACAAACCCACCCCGGAAGTTAGCCACCCGCAGGGAGTTCTGCACCACCTTATCCAGCGCCGTCGAATACCGCCGAACCTCGTAAGGTTCATTTGTAAACGCTTTCACAACATTGACCGATTGCAGGGTTTCTTCCACCACGACGTTGGCCTGGGCCAGTTCGTCCTGGGCCTTCCGCGAAAGCTTCCGGATGAATTTTCCGAAGAAAATGGCCGCTAAAATCACCACCGGCACCGTCGCCAGCATGAAGCCCGTCAGTTTCAGCGAAGTAAACGAGATCAGGACAACCCCGGCAAAAAGCGTGATGATCTGGCGAAGAAACTCGGCCAGCGTGGTCGATAGCACATCCTGCAACTGGGTTACGTCCGACGAAATGCGGCTGGTCAGTTCACCCACGCGCCGTTGTTCGAAAAAGAAAACCGGCAGGGTAATGATTTTCTTGTACACCGCCCGCCGAACGTCGGCCATCGCCCGCTCGCTGACCTGCGCAAACAGGTACACACGCGCAAACGAAAACGCCGACTGCACCACCAGCAGACCAAACAGCAGCAGGGTCAACTGGTTCAGCGATCCGGCTGCCAGATTGTTTTCCACCACTTTCAGGATATCGCCCAGCAGTTTCGGAAACACCAGTGTGGTGGCCGACGACAGCAGCAGAAACACCAGGCCGACGATGAAATACCCCCGGTACGGTTTAATGAACCGGAACAGCCGCAGCGATTTTTGCAGGGCATCCCGGGTCACTTTTACTTTTTTATCTTCTTCGTTCTCTTCCGAACTCCTTCCTCGCTTTGCCATTCTCTTTTTCGGTTAGCTCGCCAACCTTATTTACTATCAAACACTATTCTTCGTCTTTAAATCCTTTGTAACCCGACTGCTCAAAAATCTGCGGAGCGTTGGGATTATCCATCAGCTCTTTAATGGCGGGCTCTTTTTCATCAAAATACTTTCCGACAATCCGCCAGCCCAGCCAGCGGCCAATGGCCCCCGGACTTCTGTTGCTGATTTCGGCCGTAAAAGGCCGCTCGGCCAGGTACCGGTTTTTGACCGCCGGATTGACCTCAAACAGCAGCTTGGCATCAATAAAATACGCCCAGATGTCCGACTGCACGTTGTACGTTTGCGTCAGTTGCTGTTCGGTATACCCAATAATCAGACTGTCTGGTGTTTGAGGCATCATAGCCTTCGTAAAAACGTAGCCTTTCCCGTAATAAATCATATCGGCCAGCAATGTCTGGTCCTGCGGATTCGACTTATTGAACCGTTCGGACTGCGCGTATACGACCGTCGGAGCAATGAATGGTTTCTGGTATCGACGCAAAATGTAGGCTGGCAGCCCCAACGGGCGGTATTTGACGCGGGGGCCCGCGAAATAATCCAATCCAATAACGATGAGGGTATCGCTCAGGACCAAATCCTGTCCCATAAAACCGGAAATCATCGTGGCAACCCTCGGTGGCTTGTAATCCGGGAAGTTTTCTTTGATCCGGTTGAAGGCTTTCGACAGTTCATCCTGGATATCGCCCATCGTTCCGAACTCCGCATTCACCTGCTGATACAATACGCCAAGCTCCTTATCGTTAACTCGTTTAAGCAATTCATTCACCAATACCGTATCCTGGTCAAAGCGGGTTGTTCCAAAATAGAGCCGGGCTATGTCTTTGTGCTTGGCCAGCCACTGGCGAACGTCTTCCGGCTTTCGGGCGCTAAATAGCTCCTGCTCCGGCCGTTCGATGGTTACCAATTCCTCCGTCTTGGAACAGGCATTGAAAATGAGTATACTTACTAAATAAAAAACAACAGACCAGATCTTCATTTTTGCTAATGGGCGCTCTCTTGGAAACATACAAATTTATGAAAAAGTTGGGTTCATATTGGCTTTCCGGTCAGATGATTGCAGCCGTGGCCCTGCTTTTAGGATTGGCCTGGAACGCCCAGGGCCAGGGACGGGTAACGGTTCAGGAACGTAATAAATCAAAGCAAACCACCGACGACGACGGATGGGGCCAGCCTTCGCCCCGTAAAAAAAGCCGCCAGACCGACAACCGGCAGCGGTCCCGCCGGGCAACGGAGCGGGTGTTTGAGCGGATTCAGGGCGAAGAAATTGATTACGCCCCCCCGCAAAAGCTGATCGAAATGAGTTTCCGGGTAGCCCCGTCGGTAACGTTCAACACGGCGGAAGGCTTTAATTCCTACGCCGGTTTCCGGCGAAACGGAGCCGCCATGCGCATGAGCCTCGGCCCCAGCATCGACTATTTCTTTTTCAAAGACCGGTATTCATTCAGCTCCGGACTGTGGTACACCATCCACCGGTCGGGCTATCAGATTCCGGGTCAGTTTGGCCAGCCCATCTGGGACCCGGGTGCCAAACTTCAGCAGTCGTCCTACAATTTGCAGTATCTGCAGATTCCGGCATCGGTGAAAATGTACGCCAACAACCTCTTTCCAAACGCCCGGTTTTACATCCAGACCGGTGGGCTGATCAACATTAAACTGGCCGAAAAACCGCTTGATTCGGCCCATAACGCCCTGTTTCAGTACGCAGAAGATGGCGGCAACTACAGTCGGCAGTACAGCCGGGCCAGCCTGAGCCTGCTGCTCGGCACGGGTATTCAATACCGCCTGAACCAGAGCCAAGCGCTGATCATGGGTGTTAGCTACCAACGGGGCCTGACCGACGTGGCCCGGGCCCGCGATCTGGTTTCGAAAAATCACGTGATTTCGCTGGATCTGGGGCTGAAGTTTTAACGACAAGACCGGTTTCTGGCCAAAAACCATTAAACTGCGCGCTCATTGGCTTAACCTGAGCGCCATGCGGTACCTACCCCCTGCCTTCTTTCTCGTTCTGTTGCTTTTCAGCAGCCTCCGGGCCTTTTCGCAAACGGATGGCCAGCCTCTGTTTACGTTCGGCGTAATGACGGATGTGCAATACTGTGACTGCGACAACGCCGGAACCCGGCATTACCGCTCCTCGCTGCGCAAGCTGGGCGAAGCCGTGCAAACCTTCAATCAGGAAAAGGTGGCGTTTGTAACCCACCTGGGTGACTTCATTGACCGCGATTTCCGGAGCTACGACACCCTGAACACGATTGTCAAGCCCTTGAACGCCCCGATCCGGCATGTGCTGGGCAATCATGATTTTTCGGTTCGTCAGGAAGAAATTGCCAGGGTACCGGCGACCCTCCAGTTGAAAGCACGGTATTATTCCTTTGCCCGGGCCAGCTGGCGGTTTATCGTCCTGGACGGCAACGACCTCAGTGTGTATGGAAACGTAACGACCAGCAAGGCCCACAAACAGGCCACCCGAACCCTCGAAAGCCTGAAAGCGCAGCAGGCCCCCAACGCCCAGCCCTGGAACGGCGGATTGGGTGATAAACAACTCAAATGGCTGGAGGGCGAATTAAAATCGGCGGTCAGGAAAAGTGAAAAAGTGGTCGTTTTCTGCCATTTTCCGCTGGTCCCCGCCAACGACCAGCACAACCTGTGGAATCATCAGGCGGTGAAAGCCCTGCTGGAAAGCGTTCCGAACGTCCGGGCGTATTTCAACGGACATGCGCACCAGAGCAGCTACCATACCGACAAGGGCATTCATTACATTACGTTCCGGGGCATGGTTGAGCAGGAAGAAAACGGTTTTGCCCTTGTTGAGGTGTACAACGACCATTTAAAAATAGACGGGTACGGTGCCGAACCCGACCGGATTTTAAAGTAGACCGTTCTGAACACCCGGCCTCGCTCAGTGCATATACCCCAAATCCTTCAAATTTTGCTCCGGCGAGTCCAGCAAGATTGTTCGACCGCCCGCGTTGAGGTAGAAAACCGCATCGCTCAGATCGAGAACCTGACGGTATAAATGATCAGACAAAAGAATGCCCTTCTGCGCAGACTCCTGCCGGATGGTTTGCAGAACCTGCTCGATTTGAAGCGGCATCAGGTGTGAAAACGGTTCGTCCAGCAGCACAAATGCCGCATCGGATTTCAGCACCAGCAAAATCTCGGTCAGTCGCTTCTCCCCGCCCGACAATCGGCCAATTTTCTGATGCCTGAAGCTGTAAATCGTTGGGTACTCGTCGGCTAGTTCGTCTACAGAAATCCCGTACCACGCAAAAGCAGCCCGCACCGTTAAATCCGGTGGCACAAACGGATGCTGGGGCAAATACCGAATCAAACCGGGTTGTTGGTACGCCTTTTCTACGTAGTGCCCGTCGGCCCGCACCGATTGAGTTTCAGTCGGCATTAGTCCCATAATGCTTTTTAACAACGCGGACTTCCCGCACCCGTTCCGGCCCAGCAATCCGGTTATCCGGCCAACCTGCAACCGGACATAAACGCTCTGCAGGATTTTGCGCCCGCCAAATTGCAGCCAGATACCGTCGGCTTCCAGAACAGTCGGTGGTGGAGTCATAATACAAGCAGCAGGTGACGGATGCCGAAAATCAGGAGGAGAGCGATCAGCGAATCGAGTACAAAAGCCCCGCCAAACAGGGCGGCTTCCGATAAGCCCAAATTGTGGTAAAACCAGAACTGCGCCCGGTAATTCCGGCGAATCAGGTACCAGACAGCACCTTCCGAAAGCAGTTTAAACCACCAAAAATACACGAAGAACAGCGGGAAATAGCAGACCATCTTATTCAGGCTCACACCAATTAATCCCAGCGTGACGGCGTTGCTGAACAGCCAGAAGGTCCGGTAGAAAAGAACGATTGCCCGTAGTTTCAGGTAACGCATAAGCGGCCATTTCCGGTCAAAATAAGTCGATCCGGCCGGAAACAGAAACGGTTAACAAACTTTAACAACCCGTGAAATGACCGCTCGCGAAATCGCCGGCAAAAGAGCTGACGGCTGTCTGTTTTTTGCAAGACAAATGTCTTATTTTGCCGTAAACCTCCTTTCCCATGAAGCCGTCCGCCCGATTGCTTGCGTTGCCTGTTTTTGAACTCATTTTTGCGTGCGCGTTTGTCCTGTGCGCATTATTTTCGCACGCCCAGACCAGCGTTCCCGAAACGCGTTACGACCGACGGGAGGTTCTCATAACCATGCGCGACGGCGTCCGGCTGAATACCGTTATTTTTACGCCCAAGACCGCCGGCAAACCGCTCCCGTTTTTGTTTCGGCGAACTCCCTACGGCGTTAGCAAGGCTCCCTTTCCCGATCAGTCCTCCTACACCCAGTTTATGGCCGACGAGGGATACATCTTCGTGGCGCAGGACATCCGCGGGCGTTACAAGTCGGAGGGGACGTTTGAAATGCAGCGGTTTTCGCGCAATCCGGCGGACCCCAAGGCCATCGACGAAAGCACAGATACGTACGATACAATTGAATGGCTCCTGAAAACCATTCCTAACAACAACGGGAACGTGGGCATGTACGGCACGTCCTACGATGCCTGGACGAGCGTGATGGGGGCCCTGGATCCGCATCCGGCCCTGAAAGCCATTTCGGAACATGCCACCCCCGCCGATATGTGGATTGGGGACGATTTTCACCACCAGGGTGCTTTCCGGCTGAGCTACGGCTTTGAGTACGCATTTATGGAAGAAGCCGCCAAAACCGATACGCTGTTTCCCTTCAGCACTTACGATACTTACGATTGGTATTTGAAACTCGGTTCGCTGGCCAATGTCAATAAAAAACATTTTCTGGGCAAACTACCGGCCTGGAACGACTTCGCCAAACACCCCAATTACGATCAGTTCTGGCAGAAACAGGCCCTCGCGGCCCGGCTCGGCCGACCCAAAGTGGCGATTCAGCATGTGGCGGGCTGGTGGGATCAGGAGGATTTTTACGGACCGATCAAAGCGTACCAAATCTGGGAGAAAGGCGACGCTAAACAGCAGAACCACCTGATCGTTGGTCCCTGGAACCACGGCGGCTGGGCGCGGGGTGACGGTCGGAAGCTGGGCAACATCAGTTTTGACACCACTACGTCCCTCACCTTCCGGCAGTCTATGCTGGCACCCTGGTTTGCGTACCACCTGAAAGGGAAAGGCGACGGTAAGTTTGCGGAAGTGACCACCTTTCAGACCGGTACGAACCGGTGGAAAACCTATTCGCAATGGCCGCCCACCAGTGCCGTTAAGCGAAATCTGTATTTCAGGGCCAACGGACGGCTTTCCTTTGACAAACCGACCGACGCATCGGGCGCCGACCGTTACGTGTCGGATCCGGCTCATCCGGTTCCTTACCGCCCCCGGCCCATTGAAGAAACCTACGGTCCGGGATCGCGCTGGTACACCTGGCTGACGGAAGATCAGCGGTTTGTGCACAACCGACCGGATGTGCTGACGTGGGAAACCGAGCCACTGACGGAAGAGGTGACGGTGACCGGTACCTTGCTGGCCAGGCTGTTTGCGGCCACAACCGGCAGTGATGCCGACTGGGTGGTTAAGTTGATTGACGTATATCCGGAACGCTACCCGAAAGAACCGCACATGGCGGGGTATCAGTTTATGGTGGCCAATGATGTGCTGAGGGGGCGGTTTCACCGGAGCTTCGAGAAGCCGCAGCCTTTACAACCCAACAAAACTGAACGATTTACCATTGATCTGCACTCCCTCGACCACGTGTTCCGAAAAGGCCACCGGATTATGGTGCAGGTGCAGAGTACCTGGTTTCCGATCATTGACCGCAACCCGCAACGCTACGTTCCGAACATTTTTGAAGCAGCCGACGCCGATTTTCAGAAAGCCACCCACACCATCTTTCGGTCAGCGGCCCATCCATCACATCTGGAATTAAATATCGTAGATTAACCATACTTTTTGTAAATTTGGTACAACTATCCCCCAGAACTCATGAAACATGTTTTATGCGTCCTATTCCTGCTGATCACAGCCTTTTCGGCATCGGCCCAGACGATCTACAAAGATTATGAGGTGGATTCGGCGGCCCGGCCTGTTGGCGGCTTGCCCTTGCTGGAAAAATTTATTGCGGCCAACCGGCGAATGCCCTACGCGGCCGAAGTGGAACGCACAAAAGGAATTGTCATTGTCTCGGCGGTGGTTGAACCCAACGGCACGGTTTCGGAGGTCAAGACGATCCGCAGCCTCCGGCCCGACTGCGACCGCGAAGCCGTTCGGGTAGTGGGTGCATTCCACGCCTGGAAACCAGCCCTGAAAGACGGCCAACCCGTACGGCAATCCTTTACTTACCCCATCCGGTTTGCTCCAACGCTCAATCAGCAAAGCGAGCCGGGGGCCATTACAACCTATTTCTCCAAAGAAGGCAACCAGATTGGAGAAGAAGCGCAGGCTGCCTTCAAACTGACCACTCCGGTCGATACCGCCGGACTGCCCAATGGCAACCCCGTTCTTTCGAAACGCGAAGGATCGAAATGGCAGAGGGCCGTTGAAAACAAGTTTGAGAAAAAGCCGTTCGTGCACTCCAATACCGACGATCCATCACTGCAGGATTCGCTCCAGGGATATCAACTGGTCATCAAAGACCCAATTTTTCAGTCCTGGAACGGCGTTATTTATTCGCTGTATCCAGACGGAACGCTGATGGCTCGCCAACATTTCGTAGACGGCAAAGAAGTTGGCGAGTCGGTCTATTATTATAAAAACGGTTTGGTCAAGCGGCTAGAAGAACGGTTGCAGGAGGGAAAAACCCAGGAATGGGCGTGGTACCCGAACGGCCAGATGCAACAGATCTTGGTGCGAACAACCACCGTCGCCAAACCTGAAGAAATGGAGTTGCTCGCTCAATGGGATGCCAAAGGCAATCCGTTGGTCAAGAACGGAAACGGTACGGCCCGTTTCCGGTCGAAACACAATCATCAGTGGGTTACGGAAACCGGAACCATCAAAGAGGGTCGCAAAGAAGGCATTTGGTATGGACGGCTTGATAACGGTTCGTTATCCTACCGGGAAACCTACCAGCAAGGCGAGTGCTCATCCGGCGTGGCTTATTACGATACCGATTCGGTAACTTACAAAAATGCCTGGCAAAACCCCGAGTTCAAAGGAGGAATGCAGGGGCTGGGCAACTTCCTGTCCACGAACATTCATTACCCGGAGGAAGCCGCCCGGGCCAACATCGAGGGAAAGGTTTTTGTCAGCTTCGTGGTCTGCGAAGACGGTTCGCTCTGTGATTACGAAGTGCTCCGAAGCGTTCACCCCGTCGTGGACAGGGAAGCGCTCCGGGTCGTGAAGGCATCCAACGGGAAGTGGAAACCGGGCTCGATCAGAGGCCGCAAGGTACGGGTCAAATACAATCTCCCCCTTAATTTCCAACTCCAGTAAGACGAACGGCGGAGGCTATCAATCCGGCACCCCCAGAAAGCTCAGCGCTCCTTCGTGGATCATCACCCGAATGTCGCGGGGCTTTTTGGATTTAATCAACTGATCATCCAGGTGCATTTCGACTCCGTCCCACTTCAGCCGAATGGTACGGCCTTTCAGGGCGGTTCCCCAGTAATCGCCCTCGATCCCGTTGAGCCGGTTCTGTACATACGTTACCAACCCCATTCGCTGGCTTTCCGAAACCAGCACCACTTCAAATTGACTATCGCCCGGATCAGCAGCCGGGGCCAGCACCAGATTCGGACCGATGGAGCGCGTATTCATCACCTCCACCAGCAGGTAGTTACCCGAATAATCGATACCGTCCACGTTGATTCGACAAGGACGAGCCTCGTAGGATTGCACAATATCGGCCAGTACATCCAGCGCCACGTTCATTTTTTCTTCCGGCGTATCCGTCGATTTTTCCTGCTGATCTTTCATTTTTCTCATGAGCGCAGGAAAAACCCCATAACCCATACTTTCCAGGAAAAACTGCCGTTTGGGCAACCCCTCCACCAGTCCCACGTCAAACCGTTTCCGCCGATCCGCTTTCCAGCTCTCCACAATAGGCTCCGGACGGTCGGTAGGAATGTTCAGCGCTCCGGCGATGTTGTTGGCTGTTCCGCTTGGCAGCAAGGCAATCGGATACGGCTTTTCAATCAGTTTACGATTCAACAAGTGTTTGGCGACTCGGCGAACCGTACCGTCTCCGCCGGCCACCACCAGAAAATCAACATCGGACTTCAATTCCTTCCAGTCACCCTTTTTGGTTGAAGCATAGCGGCAGTCAAAACCCTCCGATTTAATGAGGTCCACCAGTTCTTTTTTAGAATGGTCTTCGTCGCCAGCACCGGGGTTATGCAAGAGTTGGGCAATCTTCATAGCGTTCAAGATAGTGATCTTATAAACATCATCGGGGGTTTTTCTGTTGGAATACTAAGACAAAAACGCCCATACCATGAGAATTTTAATCACCAACGATGACGGTATTTACAGTCCGGGTATTGCGGCCCTGGCCCGAATTGCTTCCCGGTTTGGCGAAGTTCGCGTGGTCGCGCCCGATGTGGAGCAGTCGTCTATGGGGCACGCCGTAACCCATTCACGACCGCTTTCCTACCGCACATCCCCGATCAAGTTTGAAGGAATTGAGGCTTATCGTGTCAACGGTACCCCCGCTGACTGCGTTGCTCTGGGAAGTCATATCGGCGGGCAGACCGACGTTGTGTTGTCAGGAATAAACATGGGACCTAACCTGGGAAATTCCATGTGGCACTCCGGAACGCTGGCGGCCGCCAAGCAGGCCGTTCTCCTCGGTATCAAAGGAATTGCTTTTAGCACGCCCGTGGGCAAAACCGAGCCGGATTTTGACGCCCTGCAGCCGTATGTCGAAAAAACCCTGGAATTGTTGCTGAAAGACCCGGAACTGGCGCTCTACAACGTCAATCTTCCTCCCAATCCAACCGACATCCGGTGGACCCGCCAATCGGTTCGGCTGTACGATGGAACGGTTATCCCCGGTATGGACCCGCTGGGCCGGAAGCATTACTGGTTTACCGTCACTCCGCTGGAACCGGCGGAAGAAGGGACGGATCGCTGGGCGGTAGAGAATGGCTTTGTGTCAATTACCCCCTTGCGGCTGGATTTGACCGACGAAACGGCCCTTCAGAAAGCGCTCGAACAACAACCGATTACACCATAAGTCATTAAAAAAGCTCCCGGCGAAACCGGGAGCTTTTTTAATTAATCGTTTCAAATCCGCAATACGGAACCAGTACCGGCGGAATCCGGATTCCCTCCGGCGTCTGGTTGTTTTCCAGGATGGCCGCTAAAATCCGGGGCAAGGCGAGCGCCGAACCGTTCAGGGTGTGCAGCAACTGCGTCTTACCTTCTACCCGGTAACGCAGCTTTAGCCGGTTGGCTTGGTAGGTTTCAAAGTTGGAAACCGAGCTTACTTCCAGCCACCGTTGCTGAGCCGCCGACCAAACCTCCATGTCGTAGGTCAAGGCCGACGTAAAACCCATGTCACCCCCGCAAAGCCGGAGCACCCGGTAGGGTAATTCCAGCTTCTGGAGCAGCGACTGCACGTGCTGGCTCATTTCTTCCAGCGCCTGATACGATTCTTCCGGTTTGCGAATCTGAACAATCTCCACTTTATCAAACTGGTGCAGCCGGTTCAGACCCCGGACGTGTGCGCCCCACGAACCGGCCTCGCGCCGAAAACAGGGCGTATGACCCACGTTTTTGATCGGCAGCTGATCGTCCGACACAATGACGTCACGGTAGAGGTTGGTAATGGGTACTTCGGCCGTCGGGATCAGATAAAGTTTGTCTTCCGTGGCGAAGTACATCTGGCCTTCTTTATCGGGCAACTGACCCGTCCCGAAACCCGAGTCTTCGTTGATCAGGATGGGCGGTTGGATCTCGAAATAACCGGCTTTGAGGGCTTCGTCGAGGAAAAAATTGATCATCGCCCGCTGAATCCGTGCTCCTTTTCCCCGGTAGACCGGAAAACCGGCTCCGGTAATTTTGTTACCCAGGTCAAAGTCGATAATGCCGTATTTTTTAATCAACTCCCAGTGCGGTAGTGCGCTTTCCGGTAACGTTGGAATCTGGCCATTTTGCAGTACAACTTCGTTATCATCCGCACTACGGCCTTCCGGAACGCTGCTGTGGGGCAGGTTAGGCAGGGTTACCAGCACATCCTGCAACTGCTGCTCAGCGACTTTCAGACTTTCTTCCAGCTCCCGCGAACGCGTTTTCAATTCGGCCGTTTCGGCTTTAGCGGCTTCCGCTTCGGTTTTCTGACCAGCTTTCATGAAAGCGCCGATTTCCTTGGCTTTGGCGTTGGAACGCGCCAGCACATCGTCCAGCTCTTTCTGCGTGTCGCGCCGTTGCTGATCCAGCGCCAGCACCTGCTCAACGACGGCTTCGGCATTGGCAAAACGTTTCTTTTTCAGACCCGCCAGGGTGGTTTCTTTGTTTTCGCGGATGAAGGGAAGTAAAAGCATGATTAGTCAGGTAATAGCGGCTCCAGAGCCGCTATAAAGGTTTCGTTTTCAGATTCCGGACGATTATGAGGCCGTCCGGAACGTTTCTTTTTAGGCTTCAACCAGGTTGAACAGCCCCTCGTTCAGGGCGTTCAAGGCTTCGGCCTTATAGCGACCGTGCATCAGCAGCGAAATATTGTGCTCGGTGCCGCCGTAGGAGATCATCCGGATTGGGATGCCTTCCAGCGCTTTCAGCACTTTCAGGGCGATGCCGGCATGGTCGGCGCTGAAGTTTCCAACGATGCAGACGATGGTCTGATCGTAATCCGGCTCCTCCAGATCGCAGAATGTGCGCAGTTCGGCCATCAGCTCGGTCAGGTTGTCGGTTTTGTCAATGGTCACCGATACCGATACTTCCGACGTTGCAATTAAGTCAACCGGCGTTTTGTATTTCTCAAACACCTCAAAAATCCGGCGTAGAAAGCCGTAAGCGTTCAGCATCCGCAGCGAGTGGATGTACAAGGCCGTGATTCCGTCTTTAGCGGCAACGGCTTTGAACACCTGATCAGACGTTTTGCTGGCAATGAGCGTTCCCTCCGCCTGCGGGTCCATCGTATTTTTCAGCCGCACCGGCACTCCAAACATCTTCGCCGGGGTGATGGTCGACGGGTGCAGGATTTTAGCCCCGAAGTACGCTAACTCAGCCGCTTCTTCAAACGTCAGCGCCCGGATCGGAAAAGTCTTCTTCACAATCCGCGGATCATTGTTGTGCATACCGTCGATGTCAGTCCAGATCTGGATTTCGTCGGCCCGGATAGCCCCGCCAATCAGGGAAGCCGTGTAGTCCGAACCACCCCGCTTCAGGTTATCAACTTCTCCGCGCGGATTCCGGCAGATAAACCCTTGCGTAACGATAATTTTTCGGGTTCCATGCGTCCGCAGCAGTTCCCGCAGTTTCCGCTCCGTGTAATCGAGTTCGGGTTCTCCGTCGGCATCTACGCGCATGAATTCCAGCGCGGGCAGCAGAATGGCGTCTTCTTCGGCCTCTTCCAGATACGCCTGGAACATTTGCGTACTCAGCAACTCTCCTTCAGCAACCAGCTCCTTCTCCTGTTTCAACGTAAACGGCCGGATGCGGGTCAGCGATCGGATAAACGAAAACTCATTTTCAACAATCTTTTGGCCTTTCGTCAACCCGTCGGAGGTCTTGTAAAGCTCCCGTACAAACGTATCGTAATGCGCTTTCAGGTGCTCGATCTTCTCGGTGGCCTCATCTGGCTGATCCGATTTCAGGGAATCAGCAATGGACAGCAACGCGTTGGTTGTACCGGACAGCGCCGACAGGACGACGATTTTCTGCTGATCGTCGGAGGTAATCAGGTTGCGAATTGAGTGCATCCGTTCGGGCTTGCCGACGGACGTTCCGCCAAATTTCCAGACTTGCATGGTTTAGAATAAGTGAATGAATGATGTAATGCCTGGCTGAATGGCCCCACAGCTAGCGAGCAACTGGCGGACCTATTCACCCTTTCATTACCCAATCATTCGAAATTAGATTTTAGGTGAATAACTATAAACTTGCTGCTGTAAGCCTAACATTTTGATAGCGGTCATGGCGGCTTCGTCGCCTTTGTTGCCGTGAATGCCGCCGGCACGGTCGATGGCCTGTTGCTGGTTGTTCGGCGTCAAAACCCCAAAGATGACGGGTTTACCGGTCTGGAGCCCTACATTCGTCAGACCCTGTGCAACGGCGTGATTGATATAATCGTTGTGTTTGGTTTCGCCCTGAATTACACAACCAAGCGCAATCACGGCGTCGATATCGTCACGCTGGGCAAACCAGTTTGCCCCCAGACTCAGTTCGAAACTCCCCGGAACATTCCCACGGACGATGTTGTTGGCCACAGCTCCGTATTGCAGCAGGGTTTGGTAGGCGCCTTCAAACAAGGCTTCGGTCACTTCGGCATTCCATTCGGCCACCACGATGGCAAACCGTCGTTTGCTGATATCAGGCAGGTTGTCCGTCGAAAAAACACTCAAATTTTTTAACTCAGTGGCCATCTGAACGCGGGTTACAGTGATTAACTGGATGAACTAGGATGAAAGCCCCGGATTCCTGCGTGGTTGGTTCAGCTCGAGGAGCTTTCAGCTTGACTTACCACGGAATCCGAGTCCAAAAAAAAGGACAAAACCTCGGTCGGCTTTGTCCTTTCGCAATGGGTTTGATCAACGCTGCTTACGACTCACCGACCGTGCTTTCCAACACAGATTTATACTTCTTGGCGTTAGCCGACTCAGCGGACGTCGGGTATTTGTCGATGATCTGGTTGTATGTATCAATTGCTTCCTGATTTTGCTTGTTCTGCTCATAGGCAACTGCCAGCTTCATCAGGTAAGCAGGAGTAAAGTATGGATTCGGCTTGTAGTCAGCCGCTTTTTTGTAGTAGTCAATGGCGTCGCTGTAGGCTTTCTTTTCCATGTAGGCGTCGCCAATCAATGAGTAAGTCCGGCCTTGCACCAGCAGATCAGAGGATTTGAAACCCTGCAGTTTTTCGATGGCATCATCGTACTTACCCTGCTTCAACAAGGCGACACCCGCGTAAAAACTGGCGAGGTTACCCGCCGGAGCTGCGCTGTATTCTTCCGAAATAGCCACCAGACCTTCGTTGGCGCCGTTACCGTTCAGGGCTTTTTTCAGGGAGTCAGCCTCCCATTCATAAACAGAAGGAAACATCGCTGTTTGCGCTTCTTCATCCTGGCTACCAACCCAATACCGGTATCCGACAAAGCCAACAACGACCAGCACAATAGCGCCCAACAAACCCAGAACCAGATTCCGGTTTTTCTCAAAAAACAACTCCGCTTTCCCCAACGATCCTGACAACATAGCGGGATCCTCCAGAAACTCCAGTTTGGAGCTAGTTTGTGTCTTACTCATTTATGAATATCCAAAATTTTGGACTGCAAATTTAGGAAAATTCCGGATAATAGAAAGAAAAAACCCGGACAAAGTTTTGATAATAAAGGTGAAAAGAAAAAAAGCAGGGAAGAAAATCGTAAGGAATAAGCCGACAGCCGTTTCCCTTCCTTTTTCCTTCCCTGCTTTTTTCTAATTAGCTAAGTATTACTCCGTGATAAACGGATAATCTTTCTGCATGTAGACGTCTTTAAAGGCTTCCTCCGGCGCCGGATAGGGCGACTCTTCGGCAAACTTCACCGACTCTTCTACGATACCTTTGATTTTTTGATCGATTGCCGCCAGATCATCTTCCGTAGCAATTTGCTGTTCCAGGATCCGCGTCCGAACTATTTCAATCGGGTCACGTTGTTTGTACTGCTCCAGTTCGTCTTTCGTCCGGTATTTCTGCGGATCAGACATGGAATGCCCCCGGTACCGGTATGTCCGGAATTCCAGGAACGTCGGTCCGTCGCCGTTTCGGGCGCGTTCGGCAGCCCGGCTAACGGCTTCGTGCACGGCCTCTACGTCCATCGCATCGATGGGCTCCGACGGCATGTCGTAGGCTTCCGCCAGTGTGTAAAGATCGGTTACGTTCGACGTGCGGGCCACGGACGTTCCCATCGCATAACCGTTATTTTCCACCACGAAGATAACCGGCAGTTTCCAGGTCATGGCCATGTTCAGCGTTTCGTGAAAGGCCCCCTGCCGCACGGCACCGTCTCCCATGAAACACATGCACAGGTTTGTGGTCTTGTTGTATTTCTCGGCAAACGCAATACCGGCTCCCAGCGGGATCTGAGCCCCCACGATACCGTGGCCGCCCATGAAGTTCACCGACTTGTCGAAGATGTGCATCGAACCGCCTTTGCCTTTCGATGACCCCGTTTGTTTGCCAAATAATTCAGCCATGATGGCTTTCGGATCAGAACCCAGCGCCAGCGGAATCCCGTGGTCGCGGTAGGCTGTAATCCATTTATCATCTTTGGTCAGTGCCGAATACGACCCTGACGAGCAAGCCTCCTGTCCGATGTAGAGGTGACAGAAACCCCGGATTTTTTGCTGTCCATAAAGCTGACCAGCTTTTTCTTCAAACTTGCGTTGCAGCATCATCGACTCGTACCAGTACAGGTAACGTTCTTTGGGATGCGTGGTTTTTGCCGCGGCTGGCGAAGCGTCGCCCGGCTTAGATTTTTCCTTTACACTGGCCATATGGTTCGTTGGGCGTAAAAAAAGGATAACCGAATGAAAACGGACCTTATTTGTGATACAGGCAACCGGTCCTTACGTAACAAACGTCCTGTATCTTTGTTGCTTAAAACACGTGGCCATTTTACCACGATGCCGCGAAAATACGCAATTCCTGCTAACAACCATACCGATGTATTTGGAAAAACTCAACCTGACTAACTTCAAAAACTACGAGGAAGGGAGTTTTACATTCAGTGAACAGATTAATTGCATCGTTGGACCCAACGGCAGCGGCAAGACCAACCTGCTGGACGCCGTATATTTCTTATCCTTAAGCAAGAGCGCGTTTCATAACCAGGATGCCCTGAGCATTCATCATCAGAGCGATTACTTTATCATCGACGGCGTTTTCCGGCTGGACGACAAACCCGTTCAGATTACGTGTAGCTTGCAGCGGGGCCAGCGGAAAGTGTTGTTGTCGGACAAAAAACCGTACGATCGCATCAGCGAACACATCGGACGGTTTCCGGTGGTAATGCTGGCCCCCAACGACACGGATCTCGTGCGGGAACATAGCGAAGAACGGCGGCATTTTTTCGACGGGGTTCTGTCGCAACTCGACCCGGATTACCTGCGCGATTACCTGTTTTACCACCAGATCCTGAAGCAGCGCAACGGTACCTTGAAACTGTTTGCCGAGCGGAATTACCTCGACGAAGAACTGCTCGAAACCTACAACGAACCCCTGCTGCAACTGGCCGGGCGCATCTACCAGCGCCGGAAGCAGTTCATCACCGATTTTCTGCCGATTGTTCAGAAGCATTACGCTTACCTGAGCGATGCCCGCGAAGCCGTTGACATTATCTACGAGTCGGAAGTGGGCAATGAAGAATTCCCGAAGGATTTCCGCCGGAACCGTCAGCGCGATATTCAACTGCAACGGACCAACAAAGGCGTCCACAAAGATGATTTTGTGTTTGAAGCCAACGGGGTGGCGCTGAAAAAATTCGGTTCGCAGGGCCAGCAAAAAACGTTTGTGATTGCCCTGAAACTGGCGCAGTTTGAGCAGCTACAGGCCGAGAAGGGCGTCAAACCGATGCTGTTGCTGGACGATATTTTCGACAAACTCGACGACCGCCGGATCGACAAACTGATCACCCTGATGGAACACCATACTTTCGGCCAGATTTTCATCACCGATGCCCGGCCCGAACGGACGCGGGAACTGCTGGCCGCCGTTAAAGCCGATGTGGCGTATTTTCAGACGGAGCGGTGAGCGTCACCCCGCCCAGTTTTCCCGGTCCAGGCTCCGGTATTGAATGGCTTCGGCCAAATGCTCAATTTCAATGCTGTCGCTACCCGCCAGATCCCCAATCGTGCGCGACACTTTCAGAATCCGGTCGTAAGCACGGGCCGATAAACCCAGCCGTTCCATGGCGGTTTTCAGCAGCGTTAGTCCGGCATTGCTGATCACACAAATCTCCTTGACCATCTGCGCCGGCATCATGGCGTTGGAATAAATGCCCGGCTGGTTCTCAAACCGTCTCGTCTGAATTTGCCGCGCCCCGACCACCCGCTCCCGGATGGCATCGCTGCTTTCCGAAGGCCGGTTGGCGGTCATCTGATCAAACGAAACCGGCGTTACTTCCACGTGCAGATCGATGCGGTCCAGCAGTGGGCCGCTGATCTTATTCAAATACCGTTGTACCACGCCCGGTCCGCACACGCATTCCTTTTCGGGATGGTTGTAGTAACCGCACGGACAGGGGTTCATGCTGGCAATCAGCATAAAATTCGCCGGAAATTCCACCGCCCACCTGGCCCGCGAAATGCTTACTTTCCGTTCTTCCAGCGGTTGCCGCATTACCTCCAAAGCCGTGCGTTTAAATTCCGGCAACTCGTCCAGAAACAGCACCCCGTTGTGGGAGAGTGAGATTTCGCCGGGTTGCGGAAAACTGCCCCCACCGACCAGGGCCGCGTCGCTGATGGTATGGTGCGGAGACCGAAACGGCCGGGTAGCAATCAACGTCGCCCGGCTACCCAACTTTCCGGCAACGGAATGAATCTTAGTCGTTTCCAGGGCTTCGTGCAAGGTCAACGGCGGCAAAATACTGGGTAACCGCTTGGCCAGCATGGTTTTTCCGGCGCCCGGCGGCCCGATCATGATCACGTTATGTCCCCCGGCGGCTGCAATCTCCATCGCCCGTTTAATATTTTCCTGTCCCTGAACGTGGGCAAAATCAGCGTCGTAGGCGTTTTGCGTATTGGCAAACAACTCACGGGTATCAATCACCAGCGGTTCTATGGTCTTCTTTCCTTCAAAATATTCGACGGCGTCCAGCATGGTTTCAACCCCGATGACATCCAGGTTGTTGACAATGGCGGCCTCCGGTGCGTTCTCGGCGGGCAGCACAAACCCTTTGTACCCCCGTTTACGGGCTTCAATGGCAATTGGCAACACACCTTTGATGGGACGCAGCCGCCCGTCGAGCGACAGTTCGCCCATGATGACATACTCTTCCAGCTTTCGTTCGGGGGTGATCTGCTCCGACGCCTGTAGGACGCAGAGGCCAATCGGGAGGTCATACGAGGAGCCTTCTTTGCGGATGTCGGCCGGGGCCAGGTTGACCACCACTTTTTGCCGGGGCATCCGGTAGCCAAAATATTTCAGGGATGATTCAACGCGTTGTTCACTTTCTTTAACGGCGCTGTCGGGCAAGCCAACCAGATGGAAATGTAAGCCTTGCGCAACGGCAACTTCAATGGTAATGATGGTCGCGCTGACACCGTGTACGGCGCTTCCAAAAGTTTTGGCCAGCATGAAAAGCAGGATTCTGTTTTCTTTGTTAGACGTCTAGCCGACGGAAAAGCCACACGGATACCGGGACTTTCTTTTGCTTGGCCGCGTTGATGAATTAGAATTTTCGCTGGTCAGTTTGTAAACTCTGAAAACGCAGCAAACTTTAACGCAAAATTGAAACGAAGTCATTTAACTATATTAAAATGGTCGCTCAACACGATTACGCCCATCAGCTTCTGGCTGTTTTTCGGAGAGAATTCAATCGGGAACCGGAGTTACTGGTCCGTGGCCCCGGCCGGATCAACCTGCTGGGTGAACATACAGATTACAACGGGGGCCTGGTACTGCCCGCCAGCATCGATAAAGAAATCATTTTCGCCATCGCCCGCAGGGAAGATCAGACCTGCCGCATTGTGGCCGAAAATGTAGATCAATCTTTTACGTTCCGGCTGGATGAAATTGAACATTCATCACTTGGCTGGCCGAATTACCTGATGGGTGTGGTCGATCAGTTGCAAAAAGCGCGGCTCCGGCCCGGCGGCTTCGAACTGGTTTTTGGTGGCAACATCCCCGCCGGGGCGGGTTTGTCGTCGTCGGCGGCCCTGGAATGCGGACTGGCGTTTGCGCTGAACAAGCTGTTTGACCTGGGCCTGTCAACCCTCGATATGGTGAAGCTGGGCCAGCGGGCCGAAAACCAGTTCGTTGGCGTCAATTGCGGCATCATGGACCAGTTTGCCTCCATGTTCGGGCGCGACCAAGCGGTGATTCAGCTGGACTGTAAATCGCTGCACCACGAATATTTCCCGTTCCAGACGACGGACTACGTCCTCATTCTGTGCGATACGGGCGTTAAACATTCGCTCGGCGACTCGGAATACAACACCCGCCGGAATGAATGCGAAACGGGCGTTGGTATCTTACAGCAGTACAACCCCGCCATCCGGCTGCTGCGCGATGCCTCTACGGAACTAGTGGAAGCCCACCGCAACGAAATGCCGGGAAAAGTGTACCAGCGCTGCCGGTATGTGACGCAGGAAATTCAGCGGGTTCGGGAAGCCTGCGAGCTTTTATTGCAGAACGACCTGACGGCTTTTGGTCAGAAAATGTACGAAACCCACGACGGTTTGCAGCACGATTACGAAGTTAGCTGCCCGGAACTGGATTTTCTGGTGGATCAGACGCGGCAGGACGATGCGGTGCTGGGTGCCCGGATGATGGGGGGTGGTTTTGGTGGCTGCACCATCAACATTGTTAAACAAAAAGCCGCTGATGCGTTCGTGGAACGGATGCGTGCGGCTTATCAGCAAGCGTTTAACCTTGAACTCAAATGCTATCCGGTACGGATTATGGATGGAACGTCGGAGCTTTCATTTTAAGAGTTATTCCACAGAGTTGATCAGCGAAAAACGTTGATTAACTCTGTGTTGCGATCATTATTCTTTCCAGCGCCACTCGTTGGCAATCTGCAAGGGCGTTCGCAGGCCCTGGGCAATCAGAAACTCCCGCGTTTTGGCGTCGTCCATGCGTTTGGTCGGAATCTCGTCGGCATTGGCCAGCGCGTAGAGCAACATGGCCGAGTAACGAACGGTATTTTTCATCTGGTCTTTGTTCACCAGGGTCATGTTGTCGCAGTTGGCGTGGTAACAATCCAGCACGTTGCGTTCCAGGTGCCCACTCATGCCCACCACCGGCACCCCTTCCAGCATAAACGGCTGATGATCGCTGTGCAAACCCGCCTGGTTTGAAATCGTGTTCTGGAAAGCCGGTTCGACGTGCTTGATGGTTTCGCCGATTTCGGTCAGGAACGGCATCATCTCACTCCGGCCAAACGCGTTCAGACCGCTGGGGTCGTTGGTCATGTCCAGGTTCAGGATGTACCGCACGTTATCGAGCTGGCCGGTCTTTTTCAGATCGTCCACCAGGCTACGTGACCCGAGCAGCCCCTGCTCCTCCCCCATAAACATCACAAATTCAATGGTGCGCTTGGGCTTTATTTTCAGGGCTTTAAATGTCCGGGCAATGTCCAGCACCGAGAACGAACCAATCCCGTTGTCGATGGCCCCGGTCGCCAGATCCCAGGAGTCGAGGTGCCCGCCGATGATAATTTTTTCTTCCGGATATTTGGTGCCTTTCAGCGTGGCAACGACGTTTCGCGCCCGGATTTTTTTGCTCACGTTGGTCATGTCGATGAGCGCGTGCAGGTTCTTTTCGGCCTGCATCCACTGCCGGATTTCCTGTCCGCTCTCCGACGAAATGCAAACCGACGGAATCGGAATTAACTTGCCCGTTACGGAAGCCGTGCCCGTCAGCAGCACGTTGCCCCGCACCAGATTGACCATAATAACCCCGCTCGCGCCGTGCTGCAGGGCCAGGGCGGTTTTTTCGGAACGGTGCAGGTTACGGGCCCCTTTCGTTGGGGCTGCCAGCCCAATGTTGACCAGCGCAATTTTACCTTTCAGCTTATCTTTTACGGCCGCAAAATCACCTTCCAGCCCATTGCCAACGTCTACGATCTCGCCCTGCACGTGCGCTTCGACGGGCGAATGCGCCAGAGCCACCACTTCAACATCCCGGAAATTATCGCTTTTGTTGGGAACCACCGCCAGCGTCACGGTATCGCGCATCCAGGATTCGACTTCGAAAGGCGCGTACTGCGTATCCGAATAGCCATACTGCTTCAGTAAGTTATACGAGTATTCTTCCGCCCGGCTTCCGTTGGCGCTGCCGGTCAGCCGGTGCCCGATTTTACGCGTAGCGTCGGTCAAGGTTTCGTAGGCCCGGCTATTTTCTAGTACTTCCTGATTGATTTTCGAAAACACCTTTTCCAGCGACGGGCGACTCGGTTCACCATCAATTCGGACGTCGGCTTTTCGCAGGGTGTGGGCACTCAATAAATAAATACCGCCCGAAAGCAGTAAATAAACGTAAACTTTTTTGCGCATGATAGAGCTGACCGTATAATACGTCAAAATAACAAAAAAGCGGCTGAATGCGATTGTAAAGACCTAAAAAACTTTCAGTTTCTTTGCCGAATCAAAACGGCTCAACGAATCCTGAAAAAAAGGTGTTAATTGGGTTCAGTATTTAGTCACCATTGCTTTTATGACAAACGCGCAGACGACAGCGGTTCCGCCCATAGCAGCCGTTAAACCAACCGAATTGACCACCCACGGGCACACCCGCATCGATAATTACTACTGGCTCAACGAACGGGAAAACCCGGAAGTGATCAATTATCTGAAAGCCGAAAACGAGTATCTGGAGACGGTTTTGGCCCCCGTCAGCGAATTCCGGGAGAAGCTGTTCGACGAAATGAAGAGCCGCATCAAACAGCAGGACGAGTCGGTTCCGTACCAGGAAGGCAATTATTTTTACTACACCCGCTACCTGGAAGGGGGAGAATATCCGGTGCATTGCCGCAAACGCGGTTCGCTGGAAGCCGAGGAAGAGATTATGCTGGATGTCAACGAATTGGCTAAAGCGTATTCGTACTACGACCTTGCCGGGCTGGAAGTTTCTGATAACGAGGAACTGGTAGCTTATGGCGAAGATACCGTCAGCCGGCGGATGTATACGCTGCGCGTTAAAAACCTGAAAACCGGTGAAATCTACCCCGACGCCATTCCAGACACCGAGGGGGGCAGTTACGCCTGGGCGGCTGATAACCAGACGCTTTTCTACATCCGGAAAGACGCGCAGACGCTGCTGGGCTATCAGGTATACCGCCATACGCTGGGAACCGATCCCGAACAGGACGTTCTGCTGTACGAAGAAAAAGACAACCAGTTTTACCTGGGTCTGGGCCGGATGAAATCCAAGAAATACATCGCCGTGGTGTCTGATCACAATGGGGTAGCAACGGAATTCCGACTCCTGGAGGCCTCCAACCCGGCGGGTGATTTCAAGGTTTTTCTGCCCCGCGAAAAAGGCCACGAATACGACGTTCAGCACCTGGAAACGACTTTCTACGTCCGGACGAACTGGAAAGCCGACAATTTCCGGCTCATGGAGGTAAAGGAAAACAAAACTAAAGACCGTTCGGCCTGGAAAGAGGTGATTCCGCACCGGCATCATGTGTATCTGGAACAGCTCGACGCGTTTAAAAGCCACCTGGTGCTGGGCGAACGCCGGGACGGTTTGATGCACCTGCGCGTGATCGACCAGAAAAAAAAGCAGGATCATTACCTCGAATTTGATGATCCGGCCTACGTCGCTGGCATTGGCTACAACCCGGATTTCAACACCAACATCCTGCGGTTTACCTATTCCTCGCTGACTACGCCCAGTTCAACCTTCGATTACAACATGGATACGAAGGAAAAAACGCTGAT
The DNA here is from genome assembly GCF_026248825.1 of Larkinella insperata. Classification (NCBI taxonomy): domain Bacteria; kingdom Pseudomonadati; phylum Bacteroidota; class Cytophagia; order Cytophagales; family Spirosomataceae; genus Larkinella; species Larkinella insperata. The sequence goes on from NZ_CP110973.1 coordinate 1,659,245, forward strand.
GAAGCAGCAGGAAGTCATCGGCGATTTCGACCCGAACAACTACACCTCAGAGCGGTTTATCGTCAAGTCCCGCGACGGTGCGAAGGTGCCGGTTTCGTTGGTTTACCGCAAAGGTACGCCCAAAGACGGCTCGGCCCCGTTGCTGCAATACGCCTACGGGTCGTACGGTTACTCCATCGATCCGAATTTCAGCTCCACGCGCCTGAGCCTGCTCGACCGCGGCTTTATGTTCGCCATCGCCCACATCCGGGGAGGGCAGGAAATGGGCCGCAAGTGGTACGACAACGGTAAGATGTTTAAGAAGAAAAACACGTTTAACGACTTCGTGGACGTGTCGGAGTACTTGATTCAGAACCAGTACACCCAGACCGACCGCCTGTTTGCGATGGGCGGCAGCGCGGGCGGCTTGCTCATGGGCGCGGTGGTGAATCAGAAGCCGGAACTTTACCGGGGCGTGGTGGCAGCGGTGCCGTTTGTGGATGTGGTGACAACCATGCTCGACGAAAGCATCCCGCTAACAACGGGTGAGTTTGAAGAATGGGGCAATCCGAAAATCAAGAAATATTACGATTACATGCTGTCGTACTCGCCCTACGACAACGTGAAGGAGCAGGCTTATCCCAACATGCTGGTGATGACCGGCTTACACGACTCGCAGGTGCAATATTGGGAACCCGCCAAATGGGTTGCAAAACTCCGGACGATGAAAACCGATGACAATGTCCTGCTGTTGCAGACGAATCTGGAAACCGGGCACGGCGGAGCGTCGGGGCGGTTTGAAGCCCTGAAGGACATCGCGCTGGAATACGCCTTTATCCTGAACCTGGTCGGGATTCGGCAGTAAGTTTGCCTAACTTCTCCCGGCTGTGTACTTTGCAACTTATTTTCAATCTGAACCCCGCGTAGAATGTATCTTCTTGGATTTGATGTCGGCAGTTCGTCCGTAAAAGCCAGTTTGCTGGAAGTCGAAACCGGTTTGGTGGTGGCTTCCGCGTTTTTCCCCGAGTCAGAAATGCCGATTGACGCCCCTCAGCCGGGTTTTGCCGAACAGCACCCCGACGCCTGGTGGACCAACGCCTGTCTGGCATCCAAAACCGTTCTGTCGAAAGCTGCTGTCAAACCGGAAGATGTGAAGGCCATCGGTATTTCGTACCAGATGCACGGTTTAGTGGTCGTGGATAAAGACCTGCAGGTGCTGCGCCCGTCGATCATCTGGTGCGACAGCCGGGCGGTTCCGTACGGCGAAAAAGCGTTTGAAATCGTGGGGCGGACGAAAAGCCTGCAGCACCTGCTCAACTCACCGGGTAATTTCACGGCGGCCAAACTGGCCTGGGTGAAGGAAAACGAACCGGCGGTATACGACAAAATCCACAAGTTCATGCTGCCGGGCGATTACCTGGCCACGCGCATGACCGGCGAAATCGTTACGACCCCGTCGGGCCTGTCGGAAGGCATTCTCTGGGATTTTCAGGATGGAAAACCAGCGGATTTCATGCTCGATTATTTCGGCTTCGATCCGTCGCTGGTTGCCAACATTAAACCGACCTTCTCGGTGCAGGGCGAGTTGACCTCCAAAGCTGCCAGTGAACTCGGCCTGGCAGCCGGAACGCCCATTTCCTACCGCGCGGGCGATCAACCCAACAACGCCTTTTCGCTGAACGTTCTGGAACCCAACGAAATTGCCGCCACCGCCGGAACGTCGGGCGTGGTTTACGGGGTCAGCGATCAGGCCAAATACGATCCGCAATCGCGCGTCAATACGTTTCTGCACGTCAGCCACACGCCAGAGGCCCCGCGCTACGGTGTTCTGCTCTGCGTCAACGGTACCGGTATTCTGAACAGCTGGCTGCGGAATCACCTGCTGCGGGGCACGGTCAGCTACGCCGACATGAACGACCTGGCCGCTCATGCGCCCGTCGGAGCCGACGGGCTGGTGTGTCTGCCCTTCGGCAACGGAGCCGAACGCGTATTGGAAAATCAGGACCCCGGCGCTTCCTTCCACGGGTTGCAACTGACGCGCCACGGCCTGCCCCACTGGATTCGGGCCGCGCAGGAGGGCATCGTTTTTGCCTTTTACTACGGTATTCAGGTAATGGAGCAGGTCGGTGTAGGTTTGAAAACCATCCGGGCCGGTGAAGCCAATATGTTTCTCAGCCCACTGTTCCGCGATACGCTGGCCAACCTGACCGGCGCTGAAATCCAGCTTTTCAACACCGACGGAGCGCAGGGAGCCGCCCGGGGAGCCGGATTGGGAGCCGGTATTTACAAAAACCGTCAGGAAGCCTTCACGGGCCTGAAAGTCACCCGGACCATCGAACCCGACATGCGGGCGCAGGAAGCCTACCGCGACGCCTACGAAAAGTGGCGGAGCAAACTGGTCGGGTAAAATCTTACACTAACTCGCTCTGTTCCCGGACAATCAGTTCGGGTTCGAGCGTTATTTTCTGTAAGTTTTCCGGATCGATTTTTCCGTTGATCACCTTCAGCAGAATGTCGGCGGCCATGAAACCAATCTGGTAAGGATGCTGCTCAACCGACGCCAGGGGCGGATGTTCCAGGTAGGTGTTGAGGGGCAGATTGGCAAAGCTGACAAACGCAACATCCCGGTTAACGACCAGACCATGGTTCCGGCAAACCCGCATGGCATCCAGCGCCACGTAGTCATTAAAGGCCAGCACGGCATCGGGCCGGGAGTCCGACGACAGCAGCTGCGTCATTTTCAACACCGTTTCCGGAGTCGTCAGGTCGATGCGTTTGATCAGGCAATTTTCAACCGGTAACTCTTCTTCTACCAGCGCTTTGATGTATCCTCGATACCGTTCTTCGCTGGCGATCAGGGCGTGCGGACCGTTCAGAAGCGCGATCCGCCGGTGCCCCCGCCGGGCTAGCCATTTGGTAGCTTCGTAAGCGCCTTTTTCCATGTTGCATTCCACCTGATGCGCGGCAATGTGGGGCGGAATCCGGTCGAAAAGCACCAGCGGAATCTGCCGGTCCAGCAGTTCCTGAATGTGGTGAATCTGCTGCGTTTCTTTGGCCACCGACAGCAACACCCCGTCGACCCGGTTGGAAGCCAGCATGGTCAGAATCTGCTTCTCGCGGTCAAACCGGTCATGCGATTGGTAGAGCGCCACCGTCATGTGGTGTTCAAACGCCAGCTCTTCCACCCCGTTAATCACTTCCGAGAAAAAATTCTCCCGGATTTCCGGCAAGACCATGCCAATGACGCCCGTCCTCCCCCGTTGCAGGTTCCGGGCCGTGGTGCTGGGCAGGTATTTCAACTGGTCGGCCAGCGCGTGAACCGCATCGCGGGTGTGCAGGCTGATGCGCGGGTGGTTTTGTAAAGCCCGGGATACGGTGGACGGCGACACATTCAATTGCCGGGCAATCTCCTTGATGGTAATAACATCCTTCATCGCGTGTCGTGTTCAGCCTTACAATTTACTTTATTTAGTAGTAATCGCAAAATTATCTTCGGTTTTGTACAAACGTTTGCACAAGGTTAAACAAACGTTTGCGCAGCTCAAAACTGCTAAAATTAAAAGGCAAAAGCATCGGTTTTGATTGACCGGGCGTCTGTTATTTCCCAATTTTCAGCACTAAACCCTAACCCATTAACACTCCGCTTCCACGCTTCTAATCCAAGATAACCGTTATTATGCCCATCTCCTCACGCCGTGATTTTCTGCGCACCGCTGCTCTCAGCTCAGCGGCCGCTCCTTTTATTCCTTCTTTGTTTGAAACGGCCACGGCAGCCCCCAAGCCAGCACCCTTGTCGCAGGTCAGGCTGGCTTTTATTGGTGTCGGCTCGCGGGGCCGCAGCCACGTCCGGCAGGCGCTTTTCCGCGATGATGTTCTCATCACCGCCATCTGTGATCCAGACCCCGATGCCATCAGCCGCACCAACGGTATGATTGAAAAGGCGGGCAAGAAAGCGCCCGCAACGTACACCAAAGGCGGTGAGGATTTTTTAAACATGCTTAAGCGCGATGACATCGACGGTGTTGTCATTGCTACGCCCTGGGAATGGCACGTTCCGATGGCCGTTGCCACCATGAAAGCCGGGAAATACGCGGGCGTCGAGGTATCGGCCACGGTGACGCTCAAAGAGTCCTGGGATCTGGTCAACACGTTCGAGAAAACGGGGTCGCACTGCATGATTCTGGAGAACGTCTGCTACCGGCGCGACGTGCTGGCCGTGCTGAACATGATTCGGCAGGGCATGTTTGGCGAGATGCTCTACGCCCACTGCGGCTACCAGCACGATTTGCGTAACATCAAGTTCAACGACGGCAAATCCATCAGCGGTGTTGGCGCGGAATTTGGCGAGAAAGGGTATTCGGAAGCGCGTTGGCGCACCCAGCACTCGGTCGACCGCAACGGTGATTTGTATCCGACGCACGGGCTGGGGCCCGTCGCCCACTGGCTGAACATCAACCGGGGCAACCGGTTTACGCACCTGACCTCCATGGCAACCCAATCGCGCGGGCTGCACAAATACGTCGTCGATAAAGGCGGAAAGGACCACCCCAACGCCAAGGTTAATTTCAAACTGGGCGATGTGGTGACGACAATGGTGCAGTGCGCCAACGGCGAGAACATTGTCATCATGCACGACACCAACTCCCCCCGCCCCTACTCGCTGGGCTTCCGGGCGCAGGGCACGCAGGGCATCTGGATGGACGACGGCAAAACGATTTACCTGGAAGGCACCAGCCCCAAACCCCACGAGTGGGAGTCGTTTGATTCATACCAGGAGAAATACGACCACCCGCTCTGGAAACAGCACGGTAAAACGGCCCAAAGCGGAGGCCACGGCGGCATTGACTTCTTCGTGATGCGGGCTTTCATCGAGTCCATCAAGGCCCAAACGGCTCCCCCGATCGACGTGTATGATGCCGCCGTCTGGAGTGCCATTAGCCCGCTGTCGGAACAGTCCATTGCGCAAGGCAGCAAACCGATTGAAATTCCGGATTTTACGCGCGGTAAGTGGAAAACCAACCGCCCGATTTTCGGACTGAACGAAATTTATTAAAATGCCCCAGGGTCGAACGCATCATACGTTCGACCCAACCCAATGCCCTATTCCTAAACCCTTCACCTGTTCTTACTATCCCCCACTTTTAACTAACCTGGAAACTTCATGAAACAGTTCTCCGTAAGCTTACTGCTGTGGCTGTCGGTAACCGTTTGCGTTTACGCACAGTCCACCCTGCGTGGAACGGTTCGCGACGACGCCGGGCAACCGTTACCGGGCGCTACCATCATCGTCCGCGGCACCACCCAGGGAACGACCACCGACGACCAGGGCGCTTTCTCCGTCCGCGCCAATTCATCAGATGTGCTGGAAATCAGCTCCATTGGTTACCAGGGAACCACCGTAACCGTCGGCAACCGCACGTCCGTGGAGGTTTCGCTCAAAAAAGCCGACACCATGCTCGATGAGGTGGTGGTGATGGGGTACACCACCACAAGCCAGCGCAACCTGGCGGGTTCGGCGCAGGTTGTAACGGCCAAAGAACTCAAGGACGTAACGGCCAACAACGTCAGCCAGATGTTGCAGGGCAAAGCTGCCGGGGTGTTTGTCGGTAACAGTTCCGGCGACCCGCGTACACCGCCCAAGGTGCTTGTTCGGGGTATCGGGACGCTCACGGCCAGTTCCAACCCGCTCTATGTGGTCGACGGTGTCATTGGCGGGATTCCCAACCCCAGTGACATTGAATCCATGACCGTCCTGAAAGATGCGTCGGCTACGGCGTTGTACGGCGCGCGGGCTTCCAACGGGGTCATTGTCATCACAACCCGCCGGGGCGCGGCCGGAAAAACCCGGCTAACCGCCCGCTTCAACCAGGGCGTCGGCAGCCTGAATCTGGGCAATTTCCGGTTGCTGAACGGTCTGGAGTTGTACGACCTGCAAAGAAAAGTCTACCAGCGCGATCAGCCCAACGGCAATGTCAACAGCTATCTGCCAACGCCGGAAGCAAACGCGAACACCAACTGGTTTGATCAGACTTTTCGCACCGCCAGCAACACCCTGGCCGAGCTGAGTGCGTCGGGGGGCAGCGAGAAAACGCGCTTTTACATGAGCGGTAACTACTACAAAGAACAGGGTATTTTGCAGGGAACTGGCCTGGACCGGTTTGGTGGCCGCTTGAATTTCAGTCACGAAATCAGCGATAAATTCCGGGTTACCGTTAACGGAGCGGGGCTGTATACACGCGGTTACGACGACAGCAACGGTGCTTTATATCAGGCTTATACTAATCTGCCCTACGACGACCCTTACTACAACGGTCAACCCTACAATCCGGTATCAGCAGCCAAGAAATGGTACGGCCGGGATAATCAAAACTTCATTTACACCCGTCAATTTAACACATTCCGGGAAAATACCCTGTCGGGCGATCTGCTCTTCAAGGCCGAATATGACCTTCTACCCTGGCTGACCCTGACGACAACAAACCGGGCGCAAACCAGCTATTACGGCAGCCAGAGCAACCAGGATATGCGCGGCCCAAACGCGTTGGATGTACAAGGGCGGCTTATCAACAACGACAACCGCGATTATACTCTGCTAACCTCCAACCTATTGCGTTTCCGGCATAGCTTCAGCGGTGGGCACAGCCTCGATGGTTTGGCCGGTTACGAATACCAGAACTATTATTATGAATCGCTGGGAGCAACGGGCAAAGGGATTTTTTCCGGTCTGGAAATTATTGATGCGACCTCTCAACCCGAAAGCATCAGCGGTACCAAGCGGGACAACGCCTTTTCGTCGTATCTGTTTCAGGCCAACTACGGCTATCAGGACAAATACCTGATTACGACCTCTTTCCGCCGGGACGGTTCCTCAAAATTTGGCCGGAATAAGAAATACGGAAACTTTTATGCGGTGGGTCTGACGTGGAATGCCACAAACGAAGCTTTCCTGCGCAGCAATCCGCTCCTGACAAATCTTAAGTTCCGGCTCAGCTACGGAACAACCGGGAACGCCGACGGTATTGATGACTATGCCGCTCAGGGTCTCTACAGCCTGACGGGTCAATACGCCGGGATTCCTTCCGCTTTCCCAACCCGCATCGAAAACCCGAACCTGTCATGGGAGGTGTCGAACAACGCTAACTTCGGGATCGACGCCACGCTGTGGGGACGGCTTTCGCTGACCGTCGATCTCTACAACCGCCTGACCAACAACCTGCTTTTCAACCGTCCGCTCCAGGCCACCAGCGGGTATGCGTTCATCACCGAAAACGTGGGCGCGGTTCGCAATAAAGGACTGGAAGTGGTTTTATCAGCCGACATTCTGCAAAAAACTGCCCTGAAATGGCGCATGGACCTCAACGCGGGGCTGAACCGCAACCGGGTAACGGCCCTCTATGGCGACCGGACGTTCATCGCCAACGGTCAACGGCCTTACGCCCTGGATCAACCGCTCAACAGCTGGTACCTGCGCCGGTGGAGGGGCGTCGATCCGCAGACTGGCAACCCGCTCTTTGAGAAAGTCAACCCGGATGGTTCCAGCACCACAACGAGCAACTACAACGACGCAACTCTGCAGTTTATCGGCAGCAACGCCAATCCTAAACTGTTCGGCGGCTTTCGCCAGGTGCTGACCTGGAAAGGGCTGGAACTGAACGCGTTCTTCACCTACAGCACCGGGGCCATTCTGTACAACGGCGACCGGGCCCTGTTTGACAGCGACGGTGCTTATGACCGCTTCAACATGATGGCCCTGCAGGATGGCTGGAGCCGTTGGGAAAACCCGGGCGACATCGCCACGCACCCGAAATACGTGATTGGTGGCAACAACAACGCCCAGCGCCCGTCGTCCCGCTACCTGGAAAGCGGCAATTACCTCCGGCTGCGGAATATCAGCCTGACTTACGACCTGCCCGCGGCCCTGGTGAGCCGAGTCAAACTGGACGGGGTTCGGCTGTCGGTTTCGGCGGATAACGTCTTCACGATCACGAAGTTTTCCGGTATTGACCCAGATGTAACCGAAACTGGCGAAGTAGGAACGAAATACCCCTTCAGCCGCAAGCTCATCTTTGGTCTTCAGTTTAACTTTTAATCATCAGCACCCATGAAAATCTCATTTTCCCGCTTTCTCCTGCTGGGTTGTGTGGTGATGACCACCTCCTGCGAAATTGATACCACCCCGTACAACGGCCTTTCTGAATCCACTATTTTGCAGGATGCGCAGGGCCTGCGGGCCGCCACCGACGGGAATTACACGTTCCTGAAAGACGCCGAATACACCCGTAACGTCTTTATCATGCACGAGTACCCGGGCGACAATCTAACCGTCAGCGGAACCACCGGGGACGCCCTGTTTCTGACCTACACCTACCGGCACACCACCGATCAGGCCAACGCACTCCAGCTTTACCGCAAAGCTTACCAGATCATCGTGGGTTGTAACAAGGTAATTGGTGCTATCAAGGAAGGCACTTCAAAGGAAATGGACCAAATTCTGGGCGAGAATCTCTTTCTGCGCGCCATGGTTCACTTCGATCTCGTGCGGATTTTTGGGCGGCCGTACACCCAAAGCCCCGAAGCAAACCTGGGTGTGATCATCAAAACCGATACTCAACCCGACGATAATGCCGCCCGCGCGACGGTCAAACAGGTCTACGACTTTGTGGTGAGTGAGTTGCAGAAATCGGCTAAGCTGATGACCATTCCGCGCACCAGCAGTTACGCCAGTGCCGCAGCCGCCAACGGCCTCTTGTCGCGGGTGTATCTCTACATGAACGACAACACGAACGCCCTTAAACACGCGGATCTAGTGCTGGCAGACAGTCGGTTCACATTAGCGACGCCCGACCAAGTGCCCAACTTTTATACGCAGGAAAACGAGCAGAACAAGGAAGTGGTTCTGGCCATCAAACACACGCTGAAGGACGACCGGGCATGGGGTTCGCTGGGTTCCATGCTCTACACCTCACCGGGCGGTGTCGGCTGGGGCGAGGTTTACGCTTCGCAGGAATACCAGGATTTAATCAACAAGTACCCAAACGATAAGCGACGCTCCTTTATGGTGCGCAAACTGACCGCTCAGGGCACCCAGGAGCAGCGAAACGGCATTGACAAAGTGTACGTCACGAAGTTTTCGAACCAGGGCGGAGTAGCTACGCTTAGCTCACCGATCGTCCTGCGGCTGTCCGAAATTTACCTGAACCGGGCCGAAGCCTACGCCAAAACCGGCCAGGCCGACAAAGCCATCGCCGACGTCAACCGCATCCGCCAGCGCGCGGGCCTGACCGGCCCAGAACTCTTCTCCACAACCGATCTGAAAGGGTTACCAACGGTTTTAGACGTAGTTTTGCAGGAACGGCGGCTCGAACTGGCGTTTGAAGGTCACCGCCCCTACGATCTGTACCGCAACGGGCGGAGTCTGGTCAGGAATTACCCCGGTTTTCACAATACCGCAACGGGCCAGCAAACCATTCCTGCCGACGACAAGCAGGTGGTTCACCTGATTCCGGAAGCGGAGATCGTGCTGAACCCCAACCTGAAACAGAATCCGTTGTAACAAGCTTCGAATGACTCTCCTAACCCAAATCCTTTTTTTAATCAGTTTCCAAGTACTATTTCCGGCAAGCGATTCGCACGGCGCGAATCGCTTGCCGGTTCCCCTGGGCGGCAACGCCTGGGTATCGAATACCAGCGACCCCGCTACAAAAATCACCACCGACGGCCTGACCGGCTGGACCCAGCCCCAAACCATTGTTTCCACCTACATCCGATTTGCCCGCCCCGGCACCCTGAAGCTATCGGCAACCCTGAGCGTTCCGGAAGGCCAGAGTACAATTCGGGTAAGTCTGCCGGGAAAATCCGTTGAATTTTCAGCCAGCGGCAGTGCCGAGAAGGAACAGTATTTGGGCGAATGGAAAATTGAAAAACCGGGTTACGTGAAGATAGATATGCAGGGACTAACCAAATCAGGCGCTTCGTTCGGCCACCTGCGGGAGCTGGGCATCAGCGGGGATGTGGTTGATGAAAAAACGGTTTTTGTGCGCAGCAACGAAGGATCTTTCTTTTACTGGGGCCGACGCGGACCGTCGGTTCACCTGAAATACGCCACCCCGGAGCAGTTTGACGCCGAGTGGTTTTACAACGAAATCACCGTTCCGGAAGGCAGTGACGTGGTGGGTTCTTACTTCATGGCCAACGGTTTTGCCGAAGGGTATTTTGGCATTCAGGTCAATTCGCCCACCGAGCGCCGGGTGCTGTTCTCGGTCTGGAGTCCGTATAAAACCGATAACCCGAAAGAGATTCCGGACGATCAGAAAATCCGGCTGGAGAAGAAAGGCCCGGGCGTCACGACCAACGACTTTGGCAACGAAGGCTCCGGCGGTCAAAGCTACCTGCGTTACGACTGGAAAGCGGGCCGGACCTACCGGTTTCTGCTCCGGGCGCATCCCACTGAGGCCAATTACACCACCTACACGGCTTATTTTGCGGACGCCCAGGATGGCAACTGGCAGTTGATCGCCAGCTTCAGACGACCCAAAACCGCCACCTACCTGAAATCCCTCCACTCTTTTCTCGAAAATTTTATTCCAAACACTGGTAATCTACCCCGGCAGGTCGCTTTTGGTAATCAATGGGTTCGGAGCAAAGAGGGCGTCTGGCAGGAATTAGTGAGCGCCCGATTTACCGGCGATGCCACCGCCCGGGCCGGTTTTCGGCAGGATTACGCGGGCGGTTTGTTACCCACCAACGGTTTTTTTCTCAAAAATTGCGGTTTTTTCGACGATTCCATTCCACTCAATACCGAATACACCCGAAAACCGCTGAAGAAAACGCCAGCCATTCATTTTTCCCAATTACCGTAGCCACTAATCGCACAATGTCTTTGCTTTTATCCATCTCCACGCCCGGCCGCATTTGTTTGTTTGGAGAGCATCAGGATTACCTGGGTTTGCCCGTCATTGCCGCTGCCATTTCCCGGCGCATCCAGATAACCGCCGGGCCTGCTTCCCGGCCCGAAGTCCATCTGGCCCTGCCCGACATTCATTCGGAAGAACAGTTTTCGCTGGCCAAACTGCCGCTCACCTACCAGCACGACCGGGATTATTTCCGGAGCGCCATCAACATCCTGTTGCGGGAGGGCTTCCAATTCTCCAGCGGTATTGAGGGTGAAGTCCGGGGTAACATTCCCATCAACTCCGGTACTTCCAGTTCGTCGGCCCTACTGATTACCTGGCTGGCTGTTCTGACGCAACTGGCCGACAATCCGCAGACGCTACCGCCCAAACGCCTGGCCGAGCTGGCTTACACCGCCGAAGTGCTGGAATTTGGCGAACCCGGCGGTATGATGGACCATTACTCGACCGCAGTGGGCGGTATTATTTACCTGGAGTCAGTTCCTGCTATTCATCTGGAATCGTTTCAGCCTGAATTGGGCACGTTCGTTCTGGGGGATTCACTGCAACCCAAAGACACCATTGGCGTGTTGAAGCACGTCAAATTTGGTATGCTGGCCGCTATGGAGAAAATCCGTCAGTATGATCCCACGTTTTCGCTGCCCGATTGTCCTCAGGAAAAAGCCGATGAATACCGGCATTTGCTGACTCCGGATGAAATGATTCTGCTCCAGGGGAACCTCTCCGACCGGGACGTGTTGCGGGAAGCGCTGGTCATGTTCCGGTCGGGGACCGTCAATCACCGGCAGCTCGGTGCGTTGCTCACCACCCACCAGACCAGTCTGCGGGATGCCAAGCGCGTTTCGACGCCCAAAATTGACCGCATGATCGAGGAAGCCATTAAAGCCGGAGCGTACGGAGGGAAAATCAACGGTTCGGGCGGGGGCGGCTGCATGTTTGCTTACGCCCCGGAAAACCCCGAAGCCGTGGCCGACGCCATCGAACGGGCGGGCGGCAAACCGTACATCATCAGGGTTGATCAGGGCGTTGCGGTTCTGCCCAACACCGTTTCGGTTGACGAGTAAAATCGGTAGATTCGTTCCGATTTCGCGACCAGCCCCGACCCCATGAACGCTTTCCGTCCCAAAAAATACGCCGTATCCCTTTTCAGCCTGTCGGCAGTTTTGCTGACAGGCTGGTTTTTGTCCAGTTATACTTTCCAGATCCCGAACCGCCCCAATGCCGCGCGGCCCAACATCATTTACATTTACGCCGATGACCTGGGGTACGCCGAACTGGGCTGTTATGGACAACAGAAGATCCGCACTCCGCACCTCGACCAGCTGGCGCGGGAAGGCATGCGGTTTACGCAGCACTACACCAGTATGCCGGTTTGCGCTCCGGCCCGCTGTATGCTCCTGACCGGCAAACACGGAGGCCATTCTTACATTCGCGGGAATTACGAAATGGGCGGTTTTGCCGACTCGCTGGAAGGGGGTCAGATGCCGCTCTACCCAGGAGCGTTCACGATTGGAAGAATGCTTCAGCAGTCGGGTTACCGGACCGCCTGCATTGGCAAATGGGGCCTCGGCATGGCCAACACCACCGGCAACCCCAACGAGCAGGGATTCGATTACTTCTACGGCTATCTGGATCAGAAACAGGCCCATAACTTTTACCCGACGCACCTCTGGGAAAACGGCAAACCCGACCCGCTGAACAACCCGGTTATTGACGTCCACCGCCGGTTAACGCCCGAGACGGCCACGCCCGAAGCCTTCGCCTACTACCGGGGAAAAGAATACGCCATCGACAAAATGGCCCAGAAGGCCCAGGCGTTTGTGCGCGAGAACAAAAACCGCCCGTTTTTTCTGTATCTGCCGTTTACCGTGCCGCACGTCTCGCTCCAGGCACCCGAAGCCGCCGTTCGGGAATACGTCGGGCAGTTTGACGACAAAGCTTATTTAGGTCAACAGGGGTACGCGTCAACGCCCTATCCGCGGGCTACGTATGCCGCCATGATCACCCACATGGACAAGCAGATTGGCGCACTCATGCAGTTGCTCCGGGAACTGAAAATTGACGACAACACACTTGTCATGTTCTCGAGCGACAACGGCACAACGTTCAACGGCGGGGTCGAAGCCGCTTATTTCAAGAGTGTTGGCCACCTGCGGGGCCTCAAAATGGATGTGTACGAAGGCGGCATCCGCGAACCGATGATCGCCCGCTGGCCCGGCCGGATAGCCGCCGGAAGGGTGACTGATCACATTTCGGTGCAGTACGATCTGCTGGCGACGCTGGCCGAACTTGTTGGTTATCAACAGCCTTTCGCCACCGACGGTCTTTCGTTTCTGCCCACGCTGCTGGGCCAACCGACCCGGCAGAAAAAACACGAATTCCTCTACTGGGAATATCCCGAAAAAGGCGGTCAGCTGGCGATTCGGATGGGGAACTGGAAAGCCGTCAAGACCGATGTGCGCAAAAACCGGAAAGGCCCCTGGAAGCTGTACGATCTGCGCAAAGACGAAAGCGAAACCACCAACCTGGCCCCTCAGCACCCGGACCTGATCAAACAATTTGATGCGATTGTCGCCCGCGAACACACTCCGGCGCACATCAACGAGTGGGAAATCATTAATCCAAAGATTCCTGTTGCGACGAAGCCATAGTTCCGGTCGTTGGGCAAAAGCCGGTCTGTTCCAATGCGTTTATGCTTCTACAAAGAGGTCATGTGGCCAACGATCAGCTTTTAACATTCGGGTAATACTGCCGCGGAACAAATTTTAAGACCGCCCAATAATACCCTATAAAAAATATAGATTTAGTTTGGAATTTACACAAAGGCCTATTACCTTTGCATCATCATCTTAATTACTTCTTCACGAAGTAGTTCCGGGACGCCGGTACGATGGGTTTATAAAGAAAGGGGGAGAGACAGGCTCGATGAACCCTTAGCAACTTTCCAAAGGCAATGCTGGCGGAATAAGTGCTAACCTGCCTAAAACAATTAGGAACTATAAATTAACAACCATCATGAAAAAGCAAACTTCGTATCAGCGTTGTGATCCCGATCAGGATTGGCACTTGGCCCCGATCCGGTAATCCACAGATCTCTCAACAAAGAAATAGCCAGCGGTAGTCAGCGCTGGCTATTTCATTTTTAGCGGTTTCTGGTTCAATAGGCCAACAGCCGCCCGCAGGCAATTATAGCCAGCCACACCAGAATCGAGCAGATGGCCGCGGCTTTGGCCCCGGGCGGTGTTTTATCCCCTTGCCAACCCGCTGGCGACCGAAACGTAATTCGGTGAAAAACGGCTACGTTCACCCCCGCCACCACAATCAGGATCATTTTTAGCCAGAACATGGGGTCGTTCCCGAGCGATTCGGCGTTCGTACTGAACAACAGCAGACCCGACGGTACCACGAGCGCCAGTCCCCGGCGTGACCAGGGCAAAACATGCGCTGCCAGGTCATCCACCGGTAGTTTCGGGGAAAACCCCAACAGGCGCCAATCGAAGACGAAGGCTCCGCCCACCAGCAGCACAATACCGACAATGTGAACAATTTCGAGTCCGGGATACAGCCAGTTCGACTGCCGGATGGTAGCGGCCATCCCGGTATTTTCGATCTGTTGTAGCCATTCGACGGGAATAGGCCCGCTCATCGGCGGAGCTCGTATTTGTTTCCGTCAATAAAAATGCATTCGGCGCGCATCTCATCTTTGACTTTCTTATGTGGATAACCCACCACCCGCACCGAACCGCCTTTTTTCAGCATGTCGGCGCTGACACCCCGCTCCTGCATCCGGCTGGTAGGTGCCAGCACCACCAGCCAGGTTTTGTCTTTGTCTTTCACCCTGGCCGTTGCGTGCGGATTCTCGTACTTGAAATCTTCGATGGTACCCGTGTAATCCAGTGTTTTGGTCTGGTCGTAATCGGCCCAGCCGTGGTGCAGGGGCGCAAAAGCGGTTCCCAGAAAAAGCAACAGCGCAACCAGCGAAGTTTTTAATAAAGCCATGATTTTAAGGTTTAGAGCGTTATGAATAGAGAAATAATATAAAAGATAAGAAGCTTCTGCGTTGGGTTGAATCTATCCCAATTGCACGGGCAGATGACGAATTCTTTGTCCGCAAGCCTGGTAAACGGCATTGACCAGAGCCGCACCCGTTGGACCCTGGACCGCTTCGCCCGCACCCAACGGTTTTTCATTGGGTCGGTCAATGACCACCACCTCCGTTTCCGGCACGTCGCTGAACCGAAAAATCGGGTAAGACACCCAATCCCGGCTGCTGACGTGCTGTTGATCAAACTGGACTTTTTCTTTCAGCGTCCAACTGGCGGCCTGTATCATACCGCCTTCCGTCTGGTTTTTGATACCGTCCAGGTTGATCACTTCGCCCGCATCAATGACCGACCACATTTTCAGCACCCGCACCGTCCCGGTTTTAGGATCGGCCCGTACCCGCGCGGCCACGGCGCAGTAAGCGGCCACATTTTTATACCGGGCAAACGCAACACCGATTCCCTCGCCAGGTTTCGGTTTATCGGTTTTGATCAGTTCCTGCAACTTTTTCAACACCGCAACGGCCCGCTCATCGGCCAGATGCATAAGTCGGAATTCGAGCGGATCCTTGGCGGCTTTGGCGGCCAGTTCGTCCATAAACGATTCGATGGCAAACACGTTTCCATAGGCCCCCAGGCTGCGCAGGGCTGACACCCGGAGCGGTCCTTCAAAAAAGTGCGCATCTACTTTCAGGTTTGGAATGGTGTAATACGGCTCGGAATTGCGGTAGCCGCCCCCACTATACCCCGATGACGGTTGCGAAAACGGTTTTTCCAGCGAACGGGCCGCCAGCAAATTACCGGGTTCACCGCCCGGCCGGGTGCTGTGCGAGTCCGTCCAGACCCCATACCGCCAGTGGGTTATCTTTCCCGAACCGTCCAGCCGGGCTTCAACATCCATCTGCATGGCGCTGCCGTACGGTTCCCAGCCGTGTTCATCATCGCGCGACCATTGCAGCCGCACGGGTTTTCCGGGGTAGGCCATCGCCAGCAAAGCCGCATCGGCCGCGACATCATCCGCTCCGTTGTGGCCGTAGCATCCGGAGCCCGGAACGCCCACTATGTGAACCGCTTCCGCGGGCAGGTTCAGCATTTTCTTCAGGGCTTCCTGCAACGGATAAACTCCCTGGCTGTGGGTCCAGACATGCAGCTTTTCACCCTGATACCAAGCCACGGCGCACGACGGTCCAACCGACCCGTGCATGTGGTACGGCTTAAAATAACGGGCCTTCAGCGAACTCCCCGCCGATTGGTCCAGCCGGTTTACGTCGCCGGTTTCTTTAACCGTCCGGTTTTTGGCAGGTAGTTTCTTAATGTATTCCGCCAGGTTCTGATCATCCGGCAGGGGTTTGGCCGTTTCCCACTTGGTTTGTTCCCGGGCTACCAGTTGCGCCTGAACGGCTTCGTATTCTTCCGTGGTGATGATGCCCACAAAATCGCCGTTGACGACGGTTTTCAGAACGCCGGGCACCGCTTTCTTCACAGCCGCTTCATCGAAGGACCTTAGTTTGGCTCCGTACGCCAGCGGGCGCACCACCCGCGCGTGCACCATACCCGGCAGGCGCAGGTCCTGCACGTACAACGGCTCAGCCCGTGCCATTCTTTCAATGTCCGCCCGGGGAATGGCTTTCCCGACCCAACGGTATTCCGATTTTGGTTTGAGTTTTACCGGCAGCCGTACTTCGTCGGTCAGTTGCGCGCCGTTCAGCAGTTGCGCGAACGTCAGTTGATCGTTGCTGTTTTGAGCGGTGATGGCTCCATCGGCCAGGCTGAGTTCTTCGACGGGTTTGTTCCAGCGCCGGGCGGCCATGTCCAACAGCTTCTGGCGTGCGGCTGCGGCTGCGTAGCGTACCGCCATGGCGCTGTTTTCGATGGAACCGCTTCCGGCCGTGTAGCCTTCGTGCGGAGTGCGACCGGTTTCGGCCAGATGGACTTCCACCCGGTTCAGTTCCATGTCCAGTTCCTCGGCGGCCACTTGCGCGATGGCGGTGCGAATGCCCTGACCCAGTTCCATTTTGCCGGTTAAAATCCGAATTCGCCCGTCCTCCAGCACTTCCAGCCAGGCGTTGATCCGCGGTTGTTGCCGCAACGAACCCGGCAGTGAATCCTGCAAAGGCGGTTGGGGCGCAGCCGACAAAGGCTGGCAGGCAAACGAAAAACCGATGGACAGGCATCCGGCCGTTTTCAGGAAATCCCGTCGCGACAGAGCAGGAGTAGTCGTTGGCTCGTTCATGTCGGGAAGAAGTTACGGATTAGAGTCGTTGGCGGCCTGGCGGATGGCCCGGAGAATGCGCGAATGGGTACCACAACGGCACAAAACCCGCTCCATGCCTTCGCGAATGGCGGCTTCGTCGGGGTGCTTATTTTCAGACAGTAAAGACGTTGCGGAAATGACCATGCCATTCAGGCAATAGCCGCACTGAGCCGCCTGCTGCTCCACAAATGCCCGCTGTACGGGATGTAGCTTGCCGTCGGGCTGGGTCAGTCCCTCAAGGGTGACAATGGCTTTGTCGGTGACGGTTTCAACGGGAACCAGACAACTGGGCTTTGCTTTCCCGTCCAGCAGGACCATGCAGGCGCCACATTGCTCCAGACCACAGCCGTATTTAGGCCCATTCAACTGGAGATTGTTTCGTAAGACGTAGAGCAACGGCGTGGCCGGATCGACCTCAACGGTGTGCCGCTTCTGGTTTACTTCGATGGTTAGCCTGGCTTTCATGATCTTGCCTTTTGTTCACCGGTGTGTAAGCTAACAACCCGTTAAAAAGCAATTTGTTGGACAACCGTACCCGCGGCTGAACAGACTAGCCCTTGCCGGTCTGGGTTTGCTCCTGAACCAGAAATTCTTTCAGGCAACCGCGGATGGCAACGATCAGATCGTACTCGCTGGCTTCGAGTACGAACGTTTCGGGGAGTTTGCAGAACTTCAGAAAAGCCGTCAGTCGCTCTTCTTTCAAGTCCGTGATGCGCGAAATCCAGACGGGATCCAGCCGCGCCGAGTAACGTTGCTTGTTGCTTTCGGCCTGATTGAACTGCTGTAGTTTGCGCTCATTTTTGGCTTCTTTGCTAAACTTGCCGTATAAGGCCGAAACGGGGCCTTTTAACGTCATTTTGGGCGCCAGTGTTTTGTAATCGTACCCCATCCGCCCGACGTTACCGAGTTGTTTGCCCACCAGTTCCGGGGCCGCTTTGATCACAATGACGGGTTTGTTGTTGTGAATATTCAGCTTTAGAAATTCTTCCTTGAAACGGCTTTCGGTCCAGCCTTTGATCACAACCTCATTCAATTGCTTTACTTCCTGAACCATTTCCGCCAGTAACTCTGATTCGTCGGCGGGGACCACCACGCGCTCGGCTTTGTAACCGACACAGGAAATCAGTAACGTATCATTCGGGGAAGCAGTCAGCCGGAACTGGCCGGACTCGGTACTGGTCACCGCCCGGCGGAGAGTAAGGTTCTGAACCGTGGCCAGCGCCACGGGTTTCCGGCTGACCTTGTCGATCACCGAACCACTCCGGATGGTTTGGGCCACACCGGTCAGCGTCGTTGATACCGCTAAAAGAAAGAAGAGGAGCGCTTTTTTCATACAGTCCGGGGGCCAGTAAAACGGCAACGGCAAGCTACTTCTTTTTGCGATAGGCGACCCGGATTTTAACATTTTTTAGCTTTCCCGGCTCCGACCCAACTGCCTTTTTCGGATCATTGCTCGTCAGACGCTTGAATAAACGCCTTTGCTTTCCGGACGTTGGTGTTGATCCGGTCGGTTTCAATCAGGCCGTCGCGTAATCGAATAATCCGGTGGGCGTATTCGGCAATGTCTTCTTCGTGCGTTACCATGATTACCGTGTTGCCTTTGCTGTGAATCTGATCGAACAAATCCATGATTTCGTAGGAAGTCTTGGTGTCGAGGTTTCCGGTCGGTTCATCGGCCAGCAAAATACTGGGGTCATTCACCAGCGCCCGCGCGACGGCCACGCGTTGCCGCTGCCCACCCGAGAGCTCATTGGGGCGGTGTCCGGCCCGGTGTTCCAGTCCCACGTTTTTCAGGGCCTGCATGGCTTTTTCGGTCCGATCGGCTTTGCTGTAACCCGCGTAAATCAGCGGCAGGGCGACGTTTTCCAGCGAAGTCTGCCGGGGAAGCAGATTAAACGTTTGAAATACAAAGCCAATCTCTTTATTCCGGACTTCCGCCAGCGCATTTTCACTCATGTTACTAACGTCCTGCCCGTTCAGGATATACGAGCCGGACGTAGGGGTATCCAGACAACCCACGATATTCATCAACGTTGATTTGCCCGAACCCGATGGACCCATAAAGGCTACGTATTCCCCTTTTTTCACGTTAATTGTCACCGATTTCAACGCTTCGATGACTTCGCTGCCCATCACGTATCGTTTGGAGATCTCGTGGGTTTCAATAATGTTTTTGCTCATAATCAGTTGAAAACAGCCTACACGGTAATTCCGGACAACGAAACAGGATTAGGTCGTGGCGATTTTACGTTTACGCAGAAAATAATTTCGGACAAACAACCCCGTCAGGATCAACATTTCGGCGTTGGGCAATTCGGTTACCAGTTCAATAGTCCCTTCGTCGGCCAGAAACTTCCGCGTGCGGTCGTAGTGCACAATTTCCTGTCCGGAATGGGTGTCGGGATCGTCGGTGACCAGACTCCACTCGTGCATCATAAAGTTTTCCCGTTGCCAGACGTACTTCTCGCCGGTTTCTAAGTGGACACTCGCGCCGTTGAACACCCCAAAGTCAATCCGGCCAATGATCTTGTCACCGGCGTTTTTGTCGTGAATGTTGACCGAATGGGCCAGAAATCCCGTGACATCAAAGAAAATATGAACATCGTTCAGGTAGGCATCAACATCCCGAACCAGCAGATCGCGGTGCATAGCGCCCACGACCCGATCACCGTCCATGATCACGACCTGACGGCTAAATGCTTCATTCACCCAATGCAGTTGCTTTTCCATAGAAAACAAGGATTTGGAACAACTGTTAAACTTACTAAATTATTGGAATGACTCCCGCTGTTTTTCAATCAACGCACGTCTGGCCTGATAGCTTGTCAGAAATGCCTGATAATCGGCGGGCGAGGTAGCCGCCCGGAGCCGCGCCAGGCTCTCCTCGGCGTAATCGGTCAGCCCCTGATCCAGACAAAGCAGGGAATACAACTTCAGCAAATCTGCATTGCGCTCGTTGAGCGGCAATGCTTCCAGCACCAGGTTGTAGGCCCTTTCTGTCTTACCGTTCTGCCGTTCAAACGCAGCCGCTGCCGACACAATTTCGGCGTTGAAGGGTGCCCATCGAAGCGCTTTGTTGTAAGCCTGCCGGGCCTGAGCCGCCTGCCGTCGGCCCTGGTAAGCCTGCGCAAGAATGAAATCCTTTTCCGCCTGAAACGCTGGTATAACCTCCTGACGGCCATCGGATATCGTCTGCTCAAACTGCCCTTGAGCATTGCGCAGCCGCAGATACGCTACCGTCATGGCCGATCCGGCATAGGCGCTTAATTTGGCTTCCTGCGGAATCTGCCCGTACCAGCTTTGGGCCAGGGGCGGCTGGCGGGCGGCCAAATACCGCTTCGACAGGACCGATGCAACGATGGTTTTCAGGTTGTCATCCCGCATGGACGCATACAGCTCCCGCTGTTTTCCGGCCTGGTCGAGCAGGGGGTCATACAGCAGGGCAAAGGCTTTTTCAAGATCCGTGGCCGGTTGCTTTTTGCCGTACAATACCTCCGCCAGTGACCGTACGGCGGGATCGTTGCGTCCGGCGTTTTCCCAAAGCGACTGCGCCATGAACGAATCTCCCGACTTGGTTCGGGCCAGGGCCTGGTAATACATCGAGAGCGTGTCGGTATTCTGAGCCAGAATGTCGGCGGCTTTGCCATACAGCCCCTGCTCCAACATCCAGAGGCCCGTCACAGAATTATAAAATTCGCCGGTTCGCTGATTGTCGCTGGCCAGCTGGTCGGTCAGCTCGAACGCCGTTCGTTTGTTGGCGGTGTAATAATTCGCCACCGCCCGGGCAAACAACAGGTCATCCGTAAAATCCTGATTCGCGGGGTTCTGCCCCATCTGATACAGCACGTTGAGCAAAGTTGTATCCGTGGCCCGGTTACCGACCGCGTAATTATACAAACGCGCAAACCGCCCTACGCTCAGCCCGGCATCCGTCAGCGGTTCGTCGAGCCAGTCGGGGCGCGGAATGGACACGCTGTCGGCATTGGAGCGGAAAAAAGCCAGGGCCGACCGGTTGGCTTCGTAGGACTCGTACGACCGGGCCTCGGAAGCATTCGCCAGCGAATCGAGTGAAACCAGCCGGGGGTTGCGCGCCCAGAACGCCAGCAAGTTCGTCTGGGGCACCTCCTCGCGGGCCGTGTTCCCGGCGGCTGCGGCCAGGTAATAGTAAGCTGAGTCGGCTACGCTGGTTCGGGCGTAGAGATAGCCCAGGTTGTTCTGCAATTCCCCGTTTTCCGGAAAGGCCCGGATGCCGCGCTGTAACATCTTGACGGCTTCAAAAAACAGGTTATCCTCCAGCAACACCGACGTCAGCCCGGCATACGCCTGCGGAGAGGGTTGTTTGAGCAGGGCCCGCTGAAAGTAGTAAGCCGCCGTCACCTTATCGCCCTGCTTCAGGGCCAGCGATGCCATGGCGTAATTGGCCTTATGGTTCTGAAATTCGGCGTTCAGAGCCAGCCCGTAGTATTGTTCGGCAATTCGGACCTCGCCCGTCTCGGCGTGAAAGTCGCCCACGGTATTGAAGTATCCGGCAACGGCCTGATTCAGCGGGAAGAAATTCTCGACCCCCATGATGACCACGGTCAGGATAATGGCCACCAGTCGGGTTTGCCACAACGAAAACCGCGTGGGTTTGTACAGCACTTTGTAGACGGGCAGGGCCTGGCGGTAAAGCGGTAGAAAATTTAAAATAACGTAGACGACAAACACCACCCCGGTTGCCAGATGGGTGTATACAATGACATCCTCCAGCGCTTCAACCAGCGGATCATTGGCGGATGCAAACGCATACGCGATAGTCAGCGTAGTGATAAGCGCCATACCCAGGTACAGAAACGCCCCGCCGTCGTGAAACGACATGAAGTTTTCGCTCTGCCGCAGTTGCTGCCGAAAACCCCAGAGCCCCAGCAGCAGTGAAATCAGAAACAGAATGAACGGACTAACCACCACCGGATTCCAGTTGATCACTTTCGTATTATTCAACCAGATCAGCAGTAAGTTGATCAGGTACAAAACGCTGATAAATAGAAAATTATTCAGCCCGAGCGGACGACCCGATCCGTCGCTGCGGGTGTTGCGGGGCACGGAGGTAACGTACACCAGAGCCGCAATGATTTCCGCCGAAATCCAGAAAATAAAGACCAGCGACAACACCAGCAACCCCGGCAGGGCGTAGCCCACAAACGCCAGCGCCGGTGACGATTGCCCCGCCAGCTGATCAACGGCCAGCCAGCCCAGCCCGGTCAGGGCCGCAAAAACAAGCAGCCGAACGGGCAGGAGAATCTCGATGCGAAAGGCGTGGAAGTAGTAACTGACCAGACCCAGCACCAGCACCAGGGCCAGAAACGGCAGTCGCCCGCCCAAAGCCGTTGCCAGAACGCCGGGTAATTGCAGTACCTCCAGCCGGAATGTAGCCAGCAGGACAATCAGCGCGGCCATTGATACCAGGTAGTACCAGCGCGGAAGCCGGGAGATGGCCGCCAGCACGAATACCAGTCCTGCGCAAACGCCCAGCGTTACCAGCCGGGCCGCCAGTCCGTTGGCCTGCATGGCTGAAGCCACAAACTGCTCGGTGACGATGTAGGTTTTGCCGGTAACGGTGTAGTCGAACAACCCATCCGTAAAGGCGCGGATGGTAGCGGGCAGCTCGCTTAGTTCGCTCAGGACGTTCCAGCGCACCACATTTTGCAGGCCCAGCATCCAGGCCCAGATCATTCCTACGATGGCCGTGCAGAACAGGACCAATCCCGTTAAATAGGCCGTTCGATGGGCCGTATTCCAATTTTTCCAGAAAAAGAGCATAGTATTAAATACAACCGGCCAAGATAGAAAGCTCGCCGGTTAAACTACTCATAAGCAACGCTGCGACGGATTAGTTAGTGCCTCGCCGGCAAACCGATTCAATAAAACCATTTATTTGGTGAAATGGCTGTTTTTTTCGCAGCGAATGGCCTGATTCTCTTGTTCATCGCCCCCGCATCTTTTTTGCAGATGGATAAATAAGACCGGCTCAGGCCCAAATCTTTGTTTTGTGCAAACGGCAAAAGTGGGCCCTTCCGTAGCAAACTAACTGTAACAAAAACGATTTGGGTCTTTAAATCTTAAAAGTAGATTAAAATGGAACTTGGGTTTCAGCAAATTATCAACTAATTTTGCAGTCGCATTTAACACGCTTTTCCTATTTAAATTTCTCAACTTCATAGCATGACAACTGCAACAGCAACGAATACGGGTAAAATCACGCAAGTGATCGGCCCGGTTGTTGACGTGAGTTTTGAGGGCGAAGGGTCGCGGCTACCGGCGATTCTGGACGCTCTGGAAGTCACCAAAGCCAATGGCCAAAAAGTTATATTGGAATGCCAGCAACACCTTGGTGAAGACCGGGTTCGCACAATTTCGATGGACGCTACCGAGGGACTTGAACGCGGCATGACCGTAGAGCACCTGGGTACGCAGATCACCATGCCGACGGGCGACGGAATTCGCGGACGGTTGTTCAACGTCGTTGGTACGGCCATCGACGGTATTCCGCAGCCTCAAAGCACGGGCGGTTTGCCCATCCACCGGAACGCTCCGAAGTTTGAGGACCTCGCCACGTCAACCGAAGTACTTTTCACCGGGATTAAGGTTATCGACCTGCTCGAGCCCTACGCCAAAGGGGGTAAAATCGGTCTGTTCGGTGGTGCCGGTGTAGGAAAAACGGTATTGATTCAGGAATTGATCAATAACATCGCCAAAGCCTACTCGGGTCTGTCGGTATTTGCCGGTGTGGGTGAGCGAACCCGCGAAGGAAATGACCTGCTGCGCGAGATGATCGAAGCCGGCATTATCAAATACGGCGATGATTTCAAACACTCGATGGAAGAAGGTGGCTGGGATCTATCGAAAGTGGATTCAGACGCGTTGAAAGAAAGCCAGGCTACCTTCATCTTCGGACAGATGAACGAGCCCCCCGGAGCCCGCGCCCGCGTAGCCCTCTCAGGGCTGACCATTGCCGAGCACTTCCGTGACGGTGACGGTACGGGCCAGGGCCGTGACATTCTGTTCTTTATCGATAACATCTTCCGGTTCACCCAAGCGGGTTCGGAGGTGTCGGCCCTCCTGGGCCGGATGCCGTCGGCCGTAGGGTATCAGCCTACGCTGGCTACGGAGATGGGTACGATGCAAGAACGCATTACGTCAACCAAACGCGGTTCGATCACGTCGGTACAGGCCGTTTACGTACCTGCCGATGACTTGACTGACCCTGCTCCGGCTACGACGTTTGCCCACTTGGATGCCACAACGGTATTGAGCCGGAAAATTTCCGAGTTGGGAATCTACCCCGCCGTAGACCCGCTGGATTCAACCTCCCGGATTCTGACTGCCGAAATTTTAGGTGATGAGCACTACAACACGGCTCAGCGTGTGAAGGAAATTCTGCAACGCTACAAAGAATTGCAGGATATCATCGCCATCCTTGGTATGGAAGAACTTTCCGAAGAGGATAAAATGACGGTGAACCGGGCCCGCCGGGTACAACGCTTCCTGTCGCAACCCTTCTTCGTAGCGGAACAGTTTACGGGTCTGAAGGGCGTTCTGGTACCGATTGAGGAAACCATCCGTGGTTTTAACGAAATCATCGACGGTAAATGGGATCACCTGCCGGAAGCCGCTTTCAACCTGGTTGGAACCATTGACGATGCCGCTGCTAAAGGCGAACGTCTGTTGAGAGAAGCCGCCGGAAAATAAGTTGGATTAAAAGACAAGAGATGTGGGATAAAAGACATTTGTGATTCGTCACGGCGGTCTTTCGTCTCACCTCTTCCATCTTTCATCTTAAGCATACAAAATAATGCATCTGGAAATCATTACACCGGATCGGAAAATCTTCGCCGGCGAAGCAACAGCGGTTACCTTTCCGGGCAGCGAAGGTCAGTTTCAGGTTCTGAACGACCACGCTCCCATCGTCAGCACGCTGGCCCGCGGACCGGTCACGGTAGCCACCAGCACTGGAACCCAGACGTTTACCGTAGATGGTGGCGTGGTGGAAGTGCTGAATAACAAAGTACTGGTTCTGGCGGAAGCCGTCATTGCGGCCTAAACCGTTCCGTATTGCCCTCCTAAACCCCCGAGAAGCCAGTGACGCTTCTCGGGGGTTTGTTTTTAGTGGCTATCCCTGCGGCTGAAAGCGGTACAGATACGGCGCTTTGTTGGCCGCACCCGTAAATTTCTTCTCCAGACGCTCCAGCACATTCAGCTCCAGCATTTTTTTCTGAAAATTGTTGCGGGCAAACGGTTTGTCAAAAATGGCTTCGTAAAGCTCCTGCAACTCCTTCATCGTGAACGTTTGCGGCAACAAATTGAAGGCAATCAGCTTTTGGTCAAGGTTCAGGCGCAGCGTTTCGAGCGCGTTGGCCACCATTTCGTTGTGGTCCATGATCATCGGCGGCAACTCCTTGATCGGACACCATTCGATAGACGCGTCCATTTCACTCTTCTGAGGCACCACTTTGTTAATATCGACCAGCGCGTAATAACCAATTGACACAAACCGCCGGGTAATCCAGTCAAACTCTTTCTGATTGAACCAATGATCCCTCAGTTTCTCCTGATTGAGCTGAACCAATCGCTCCAGGACTTGAAGGTTGGTTCGCTGGGCATCACCAAACACCCTGAATTGTTCCAGATAAATGTCTTTAATACCGGTTCGTCCTTCCAAGATCCGGCGGGCCGCCTGGTCGATGTTCTCATCCTGGTAAATAAACCCCGCTGGCAGCGCCCAGAAGTCGCCCCTGAAATTCATCTTCGGAACCAGAACCTTAAGTTGTTTCTCCTGATAACCGAAGATGACGCAATCAATTGAAAGCTGCTGAATGTAGTTCTGTTCACTGGGCGCTTGCATAACCGGTCGGTTTCCGTCGATAATTGGGTTTAAACTTAGCATTTCTTCACGTTTTACCCGTTAAGACCATTCTTCTTTCTAAAGGATCAGGGCCTTCTTACCCATCTTCTGCTCTTCCTACTTTTAGCCATTGAAAGCAGAAATTGGTAAAAATCCCTTTCCTGTTTCCATCAAATATCAAGTTCCCTTCATAAATAGCACTGTAAATATATCAAATTGAATTAATTTTATTGTCTCATAAATAGACAATAACAATTTTTATTTTTTACATTTGTTCATCTTCGTGAACGACTCTATTAAGATGAAAACAAACATTTTCAAACTCGCAGCCCTGCTTTACGGATTAGGGTTGCTGCTTCATTCTGCTTTAGCCCAATCTCCCGCCCGCAACGTCCTTGTCTTCAGCAAGACAGCTGCCTTTCGTCACCAATCTATCGAAGCGGGCAAGAAGGCGCTTGCCAAAATGGGGGGCGAAAAGGGCTTTAAGGTGAATTTTACCGAAGAAGCAAACCAGTTTACCGAAGGCAACCTAAAAAAATACAACACTGTTATTTTTCTCAACACAACGGGTGATGTCCTAAACAACGAGCAGCAGTCGGCCTTTGAGCGCTACATTCAGGCCGGTGGTGGTTACGTAGGCATTCATGCCGCTACCGACACCGAATACGAATGGCCCTGGTACGGTAAGCTGGCGGGTGCTTATTTTTTAGACCATCCCATGACGCCGAGCAATGTGCAGAAAGGCAAATTTATCGTTGCGATGAAAAGCCATTGGGCGACGCAGGGAATGCCCGATACCTTTGAGCGAACCGACGAATTTTACAGCTTCAAAAATATTTCTCCCAAAATCAACGTTCTCCTGACCATTGACGAAAAGAGCTACATCGGCGGTAAGAACCCTGATTTCCACCCCATGAGCTGGTACCAGGAGTACGACGGTGGACGGGCCTTCTACACGGCCATGGGCCACACCGACGAAACTTTCTCCGAACCGCTATTTCTCAATCACCTCTGGGCCGGCATCCAATATACCACCGGGGGCAATGCGCCCAAAACGCTGGATTTCTCGAAGGCCCGACCCGAAGAAAACCGGTTTACCAAAGTTGTTCTTCAGGAGAAACTGGACGAACCGATGGAGCTCAGCGTCCTGGACGACAGCCGGGTTCTGTTGATCCAGCGCAAGGGGGAAGTACGCCTTTACAACACCAAAACGAAGGAACTCAAAACCATCGCTACCATTCCGGTGAGCGTTAAGTATGTGTCCAAAGAAGGAAAAGAGTCGATGGGGGAAGATGGTCTGCTGGGTTTGAACAAAGACCCCGACTTTGCCCAGAACCACTGGATCTACCTGTATTACTCCGTACCGGAAGAGCCGAAAAACGTATTGGCCCGCTTCGAGCTGCGCGGAGATGAACTGGTCATGGAGTCGAAAAAAGTGCTGCTGGAAGTACCGACCCAGCGCGAAGAGTGCTGCCATACGGGCGGTTCGATTGCCTGGGACCGGGCCGGTAACTTGTACCTCTCCACGGGCGACAACACCAATCCCCACGGCTCTAACGGCTTTAGTCCCAGCGACGAACGGGAAGGCCGCAGCGCCTGGGATGCGCAGAAATCATCGGCCAATACCAATGATCTGCGGGGTAAAATAATCCGGATTAAACCCCAGCCCGACGGCACGTACACCATTCCGGAAGGCAATCTTTTCCCGAAAGGCACCCCGAAAACCCGCCCGGAAATCTACACGATGGGCCATCGCAACCCCTTCCGTATTTCGGTCGATCCGAAAACCGGCTATCTGTACTGGGGTGAAGTAGGGCCCGATGCCGCCAAACCGGATTCAGCCCGTGGCCCGGCCGGACACGATGAAGTTGGGCAGGCCCGTAAGGCGGGCAATTTCGGCTGGCCGCATTTCGTGGGCGACAACAAAGCCTACCACAAATACGATTTTGCCGCCAGCAAATCCCTCGAGAAATGGGATGTGAACGCGCCAACCAACAACTCGCCCAATAATACGGGCCTGAACGTGTTGCCCCCCGCGCAAAAGGCGTTTATCTGGTACCCGTATGACGGCTCACCCGAGTTTCCGCTGGTGGGGGCCGGTGGGAGGAATGCCATGGCGGGCCCCGTGTATCACGCCGATGCGTTCGCGAAGGCCCCCCGGGCTTTTCCCAAGTACTACGACGGCAAACTGCTGACCTACGACTGGATGCGGGGCTGGGTTATGGCGGTAACGATGGATCAGGAAGGCAACTTTCAATCGATGGAGCGCTTCATGCCGAGCTATAAATTTTCCAATCCGATGGACATGGAGTTTGCCGCGAACGGTGATCTGTACATGCTTGAATACGGTTCGGGCTGGTTCACGGCCAACGACGACGCCCGATTGATCCGGATTGAATACAACGGAGGAAACCGCCAGCCGCAGGTTCAGGTTGCGGCCAATAAAATGGGTGGATCGGCTCCCTTAGCGCTGAAGCTCAACGCCAAAGGAACAACCGACGCCGACGGTGACGCCCTGACCTATTCCTGGAAAATCACCTCCAAGAATGGTTTCGCTCAGGTTATTAATTCGTCCGACGCCAATCTGACGCTGGGCAAAGCCGGTGTTTACAAAGCAACCCTGACCGTCAACGACGGCAAAGGCGGAGTGGCTTCCCGGTCGCTGGATATTTCCGTGGGGAACGAACCGCCGGTGTTGAGTCTGGACATGCCCGGTGCCAACAAATCGTTTTACCTGGCCAACAAACCGTTTCCATATGATGTCAAGGTAAGCGACAAAGAAGACGGCACCCTGGCCAAAGGCATTGACCCCGAACGGGTTGCGGTAAACATCGATTACCTGGCCGAAGGCTACGATCAGATCGCGATTGCGCAGGGACACCGGTCGGCCGACGCGGGGGCGCTGCTGGCAACCGGTAAAAAACTTCTCGAAGCAAGTGATTGCAAAGCGTGCCACAGCCTGACTAAGAAATCCATCGGACCGGCCTACGCGGATGTTGCCAAAAAATACAAAGGTGATAACACGGCGCTGGAAAGACTGGCGAAGAAAGTCATCACGGGCGGAGGAGGTGTCTGGGGAGAAACGCCGATGTCGGCCCACCCACAACTGTCCACCGCCGATGCCGCCGAGATGGTCAAGTACGTTCTGAGCGTATCAGGTGAAGCCGCCAATAGCAATTCCTTACCAGTGAAGGGCACTTATGCGGCTAAAATTCCGGCGGGAGATAAAGGCAAAGGAGTTTACATTGTGCGCGCTTCCTACGAAGACAAAGGGGCCAAAGGACTCCCCCCGCTGCGCTCGGAGCAGACGCTCGTACTCCGTAATGCAGCCATTGACGTACACGGCTTTGACACCTACGATAACGTCAATAAGATGTCTTTCGGGGGCAACAACCTCGCCATTCCGGCCAAGTCGGGCGCCAGTATGAGTCTCAAACAAATTGATCTGCAAGGCGTATCAGCATTTCGGATTATGGCAACAGCCCCCAAACCGCAGCTTAATGCTTCAGGCGGCAAGATCGAATTACGACTGGATAGTCCGACGGGTAAGCTCCTGGGCGAATCCGCGTTTCTGGAACCTTCTGATAAACTGGATTTCAAACCATCGGAGCTGACCATTCCCGTCAAGCTACCCGCTCCATCCGACAAAAAACCGCACGATGTATACGTGGTCTTCGTCAATCCCAACCAGGCGCTCGGAAGCCTGATGGTGGTCATGAGTCTTGAAGCCGTCCTTGATTCTAGCGCCCAGTAAGTGACCTCCTGGAAAGCCCGTACCTGCTCATTTCACCATACCAGGAATGAGGAGTTTCTTAAAGTCTTCTAACTCGTTAACCTGATTGTTATGAAGAAATTAACCCTTCTGGCCTGGATGCTGCCGGCGTTGGTCGTTGCGCAGCCGTTACCGCTCCAGAAATCCTTCCAGGAACCCCCGAATGCCGCCCGGCCCCGCGTCTGGTGGCACTGGATGAACGGCAACATCACCAAAGAGGGTATTACCAAAGACCTCGAATGGATGAAGCGCGTGGGCATTGGCGGCTTTCAGAACTTCGACGCCAGCCTGATGACGCCCCCGGTTACACCCAAAAAACTGGTGTTCATGACGCCCGAATGGAAAGACGCCTTCAAACACACGACCGATCTGGCCCAGCAACTCGGCCTGGAAATGGCCATTGCCGGTTCGCCGGGCTGGAGCGTGACGGGGGGACCGTGGGTGCCGGCCAGCGATGCCATGAAAAAGTACGTCTGGACGGAAACGCGGGTTACGGGCGGACAAGCGTTTTCGGGTAAATTACTCCAACCACCCGCTACGACGGGCAGCTTTCAGAATGTTTCGATGCCCACCGGGGGAGGATTTAGCGGTTCAGAACCAGCGGGCGAACTGCCTACTTATTACGCCGATGCGGCCGTCATTGCCTACCGTATACCAGCGGCCGAAAGGCCGCTGGCCGCATTTAATCCCAAAGTAACCTCGAGCGGTGGGAGTTTCAACCTGACCCAACTGACCGACGGCGACCTGGCTAAAACAACGCTGCTGCCACCGACGGAGATCGGTCAGGACATGTGGGTTCAGTACGAATTCGACAGTCCACAGACCTTCAAGGCGTTTACCATTGTGGGCGCAAGCAGCGGAGGCCCCCTGGCGGAATTTCGAGGAGCACCCGACAACCGGGCGCTGAAAGTGAGCGACGATGGGGTGACGTTCCGGGATGTGGTGGTTATTAAAGGCAGCACGGTTCCGCAGAATACCATGAGCATCGTGCCCACCACCGGTAAGGTTTTCCGGTTTACGTTCAAAACGCTGCAACCACAGGGCAACCCCTTTGCTTCGCTGTTTGGCGGTAGTGCAGCCCCCGGCAAGCCGGAGGGTATTCCCGTCGCCGAACTGGTGCTGCACAACACCGACCGGATTGACCTCTTCGAAGAAAAAGCCGGTTTTAGTCCATGGAAGGAAGATACGCATTCGCTGATCAAGACCGACGCCGACGCCATTCCGACCGAGGATGTTGTGGATCTGACGGCCAAACTGAGCCCCGACGGTACACTGAACTGGACGCCCCCCGCGGGTAACTGGGTGGTCCTGCGCCTGGGTTACTCCATCACGGGCCGTAAAAATCACCCGGCCTCGCCCGAAGCTACGGGGTTGGAAGTGGACAAACTCGATAAGGTGGCCGTTCGAAAATACATCGATACCTACCTGGACATGTACAAAGAGGCCACCGGCGGAAAAATGGGGGCAAAAGGCCTGGGATACATGGTGCTGGACAGCTACGAAGCCGGCCACATGACCTGGACGAAATCCATGCCGGATCAGTTTGCCAAACGCCGGGGCTACGACATCAAACCTTGGCTACCCGTACTGACCGGCCGAGTTGTGAAGAGCGCCGAAGCCAGTGAGAAATTTCTGTGGGATTTCCGCAAGACCATCGGTGAGATGATTGTGGAGAACCACTACGAAACCATCGGCGACGCCCTGCACGCGCGGGGAATGAAACGCTATACTGAGTCGCACGAAAACGGTCGGATTTACCTGGCCGACGGCATGGACGTCAAGCGGAAGGCCGAAATTCCGATGTCGGCTATGTGGACGCCGGGTAGTCTGGCTGCGGGGGCAAACGAGGAGGTTCGTAGCGAAGCCGACATTCGGGAAGCCGCTTCGGTGGCCCACATCTACGGCCAGAATCTGGTGGCCGCTGAATCGATGACGTCGGTCATGAACGCCTTTAGCTGGCATCCGGAAAAACTCAAGCGCACGGCGGATCTGGAAATGGCGTCGGGGCTAAACCGTTTCGTGGTTCACACGTCGGTTCATCAGCCACTTGATGATAAGAAACCCGGCTTTTCGCTCGGCCCCTTCGGTCAGTATTTTACCCGGCAGGAAACCTGGGCCGAACAGGCCAAAGCCTGGGTAGATTACCTAAGCCGAAGCTGCTTTTTGTTGCAACAGGGCAAACCCGTCGTGGACGTACTTTATTACTACGGCGAAAACAACAATATTACGCAGGTTTACGCCCAGAAGCTTCCCGCCATTCCAGCGGGCTACGCATTTGATTTTGCCAACGCGACGGTCTTGAAAGAAGCCCTGAGAATAGATGGTGACCGGATTGTCACCCCGAGCGGTCAGTCGTACCGGGTGCTTGCCCTTGACCCCACGGCGAAAACCATGACGTTGCCAGTTTTGAAAAAAATGGACGAACTGGTCAAAGCGGGCATGAAAGTGGTGGGTGCCAAACCGGAACGCTCCCCGAGTTTAAGCGATAATCCGGCGGAATTTACCGCGCTGGCGAATCAGATCTGGAGCAATCCAAACGTATCCGCCGAGCCGCTGGAGGCCGTATTGAAGCGGATGGGCGTGGCGAAAGACGCCGACATTACGGACGCCAGGGCGGATGTGCTGTACGTACACCGCCAGACCGCCGACACGGATCTTTACTGGCTCGATAGCCGCAGCGAGAATCCAAACGAAGCCACGGTCAGCTTCCGCGTAACCGGTAAAGTGCCCGAACGATGGAACCCGGAGACGGGCAAAACCGAAAAAGTATCGTACCAGATCAAGGAAGGCCGTACGGTCGTGCCGCTCAAGTTTGAGCCGTGGGAAGCTTATTTTATTGTTTTCCGCGACAAAGCGACGGCTGTCTCTTACACTAAACCCGCGGTTACGGAGTCACCGGTGGCCCGGATTGAGGGCGCGTGGACCGTGCGGTTTCAGGAAGGCCGTGGCGCTCCCGCGCAGGCCAGCTTGAACACCTTGGCGTCCTTGTCCGAAAACGCCGATCCGGGAATCAAATATTTCTCCGGTACAGCCGCTTACACCAACACGTTTGAACTGCCAACCCTGCGCAAAACCGGCTCGTATGTTCTCGATCTGGGCGACGTAAAAAACATCGCGGAAGTAGTTGTAAACGGCAAGAATGTGGGTACAGTCTGGAAGAAGCCTTTCCGCCTTGACATCACCGGAGCCCTGAAACCGGGCCGTAATGCCGTCCAGGTAAACGTCACAAATCTGTGGGTAAACCGCCTGATCGGGGATTCCCAACCCGGTGTAACGAGCAAGGTTACCTTCACGACCCTGCCCTTCTACCGGGCCGATTCCCCCCTGCTTCCGTCGGGTTTGCTGGGGCCGGTTCGCGTCCTGACAACCACGACAGGTTCAGGCCTGGTAAAGCAATAAATCTTTGTTTCACCCTAAAATGCAAATCGTTTTACTTAACTCTATTTAACCATGAAAAAAGGTAGCCTTTTTCTTTTCGTTTTCTTTCTGGGCCTCACCTTCCGGGGCTTCTCACAAGCACCCGCTCCCGAAGACTTCTTTGCCGGAAAGTGGGAAATCGTCATCACGGGAACACCGAACGGCGATGCCAAATTCATAACAAACCTTGTCCGAAAAGACGGTAAGCTCACCGGTGAAATGGCCGATCCCACCGACGCCACCAAGGAGAAAATACCGCTGACCAAAATTGAAGAGAGTTCCGACAAACTATCCCTCTACTTCACGGCGCAGGGCTACGATGTTAACGTCGATCTGGCGAAAGTCGACGATGACAACCTCAAAGGTTCCCTGATGAATATGTTTGATGCTAAAGCCAAGCGCCTGAAAGAGTAAACGAACGCATTTTTGACACAGGTTACGGACAGGGCGGTGAACAATCACCGCCCTGTGTTTTGTCCGGCCTTTTCGATTCGCAATTCAGGCAGAAAACCAAACTGGTAGAGAATGGGCAGAAGAGAAAAAACCATGACACACTCTTTACTACTGACGGCCATCTCAGAAAAAGGTAACACTAAGTTTTATGGGGCTGATGACCAAAACTGTAGCCTCATAAATCTGGAAAACAGCTTTGTTGTCTGAAAATCCCTCAGGAACTGATTAGTCCGGGCAACAAGTGCGGCAAATATGCCGTGTTTATCGAGTGAAGTTAGGTTTACTGAATTTTTCGTGAGCTGAAACTGGCAGGCCACAAGCTAAAAGACAAGCAGGAAGATCTGTCCCCCTGCCTTTTGCCCCTCAGGGCCTTAACCCCGTTGGCAGGGGAAACAATTACACCAGTTTCCTTAAGCTGGCCGAATTAGTTTTCAGGTGGCTAGTACCCAGTAGATTATAAATAAGCAGAAGAGCGCATAAGCCAGATCAAATAGAATAATCTAATCTCTGAAAGGGGTTACCTATCGCGCAAAATACAAACGACAAAACTTTTCCTAGCGGTTTTGAAGAATGTTCAATAGAGGCAGTTAGTCTTGGAGACTGATAGTTACTTCATTATGATCAGGCCTACAAATCCGCAATCACCGTAATCCCGCCTTTCGTTTTCTCGCCAATTTTCACTTTGACATCGGCATCTAGCGGCAGGAAGAGGTCGACCCGGGAGCCGAACTTAATGAAGCCCAGTTCGTGGCCCTGCTGCACCTGCTGGCCTTCTTTGGCATACCAGACAATCCGCCGGGCCAGCGCCCCGGCAATCTGGCGCAACAAGATTTCCGCGCCGTTTTTAGCCCGGATTACCACCGAGGTCCGTTCGTTTTCCGTACTTGATTTCGGATGCCAGGCCACCAGGTATTTGCCGGGGTAGTATTTTACGTATTGAACCGTACCCGTAACCGGATGGAAATTAATGTGCACGTTCAGGGGCGACATGAAAATAGACACCTGCCGACGCGGCTCCTTGAAATATTCCGGCTCGTTGACTTCTTCGATCACGACCACCGTACCGTCGCAGGGCGAAATCACGTGCTGGTCGTTGAGCGGAGTAGACCGGCGGGGCTTGCGAAAAAACTGGAGAATCAGCAGAAACAGCACCAGACTGATTGCCAACACCAAGGTGATCGCCGTTTCGTTGCCATTGAACAGGTACGAAACAGACAAAATGTTGACTGCCAGCAGAATCAATACAGTCCAGAATAAAATTTGGTATCCTTCCTTGTGGATGGTCATACGTGTGGAAAATCAGTTGCGACGTAGAAAGCGGAGTTGGAGCGTGAAGGTACGAAACAAACGCCATTGCCTCCAATTCGAACCAATACATTCCCCACCCTACCCAGAAACGGTTCCAGCCCGGTTGGCGGGCTGGAACCAAATTCGAAATCAATAGCCGCCCCGGTATTTATAGGTACTGGCCACTTTGTCGATGGCGACGATGTATGCCGCCAGCCGCATGGATACTTTGTATTTTTGTGAAGTTTCAAACACGCGGTCGAACGCATCTTTCATGTTGCGGTCAGCCCGGCGGTTGATCCGGTCGAGCGTCCATTTGTAACCGATGCGGTTTTGTACCCACTCGAAATAGGAAACCGTTACCCCACCAGCGTTGGCCAGAATATCCGGCACCACCATGATTCCCTTCTCGTTGATGATGTCGTCGGCGCTCGCTGACGTGGGTCCGTTGGCCCCTTCGACAATCATTTTCGCCTGAATGGAATCGGCATTTTCGGCGGTAATGACGTCTTCTTTGGCCGCCGGTACCAGCACATCGACCGGCAGCGCCAGCAGTTCTTCGTTGGTAATCCGTTCAGCGCCTTTGTATCCGTCGAGCGTCCCTTTGTTAGCGTTCCGGTAAGCCATGGCCGCCCCAATATCCAGCCCTTTTTCGTTGTAGTAGCCGCCCGACACGTCGCTGACCGCCGTGACCGTCACCCCTCGTTCGTGGAGCAACTCAGCCGCAAACGACCCCACGTTTCCGAACCCCTGCACGGCCGCCGTTGAGCGGTAAGGGTTGATCCGTAATTTATCCATAGCCGCCAAAGCCGCCACCGTCACTCCGCGACCCGTAGCCTCATTGCGCCCTAGCGAACCTCCCAACACCAGCGGCTTTCCCGTTACCACGCTATTGATGGTCATGCCGCGGGATTTCGAATATTCGTCCATTAACCACGCCATTTCGCGCGGACCGGTTCCCATGTCGGGGGCCGGAATATCGCGGTCAGGACCGAAAACGTCGAGCATCGCTACGGTATACGCCCGCATCAGTCGCTCGATTTCGCCGGCTGACATTTCCCGCGGGTTGCACGCAATACCGCCTTTGGCACCACCGTAAGGAATATCAACGACGGCGCATTTCCAGGTCATCCAAGCCGCCAGTGCCCGTACTTCATCGAGCGTTACGGCCGGATCGAACCGGATGCCACCCTTGGACGGCCCCAAAATGGTGGAATGAATTACACGGTGACCTTCAAAAACTTTGATGGAGCCATCGTCCATGGTGATGGGCAGACCCACTGTCACTTGCCGGGCTGGTACCTTTAAAATGTAGTACATTTCTTCGGTTATCCCGAGCATCTGTGCGGCCGCATCGAATCGAGACATCATCGATTCGAGGGGGTTTTCTTTATCTTTTATAGGCGCTGGTTCTATATAAGCCATGATACTGTTTTTTAGTTGGTAAGTTTAATGGTGTGCTGATAGCAAACTTACCAAAAAAGACAACGATATACGTTAAGAACTATTTTTTCGAGGATTTGTATAATTCCTGGTTCCAAAATCATTTTTGTCTGGCATCTCATACATCCAAACATCGCTGTGCTAACCCCTCACTAAGCCAAATTTTGATTGGTGTTTTTGGGTAATTACCAATAACTGTTTTTTGAACTTTTTTTTATACGGTAGCCCTATTCGTTGAAAAAGAATCAATAGAGTTGTAATTTTGTTGTTTCATTGACGGAAATATTTTCACCCACTTAACTAGCTGATCAGTACGATGGTTCAGGAAGAAAAGAAAAGATACTCGGAAGAGGAGCTAAAAGAGTTCGAGGTGCTGATTACTCAGAAACTGGAAGTCTCCCGCAGTGAGCTAAACTACATCAAGGAAACGCTCAGCAAGCGTAACGATAGCGGTACGGATAATACGTCGGGTACCTCTAAATTACTTGAAGACGGTGCCGACACCAGTGAACGTGAAAACTTCAGCCAGCTGGCCGCTCGTCAGCAGAAGTTTATTCAGCAGCTTGAAGCAGCTTTGATCCGAATCAAAAATGGCACTTACGGTATCTGCATCGACACCGGCCGGCTTATCCCCAAAGAGCGGCTGCGCGCTGTTCCCCACACCCAGCAGACGATCGAAGCCAAATTGAAACGGGCGTAATTCTGCTCAATAATTTGAGGAAAATATTTTAATACCTGGCCCGCTCCATACGCATGGAGCGGGCTTTTTTATAAGCACCAAAGTGACCGCCCGGATTCTGATTGCGACCAAAAGCAAAAAACTACGCTGGATGTCAAAGATTTTCTAAACAAAACGGATAATAATTGGTAACTACTACAGCAGCCACAAATGAAGAACCGTTATGCTAGAGAAACTGGAAGAAATCAGAGAAAGCATTTTTAAATACCTGGAAGCCCGGATCGAATTATTCAAACTAGAAACTCGTAGCCAGGTCGAAAACATTGCTTTGAACGCCGTACACGGCATCGTCCTTGGGTTTTTGATAACCATCACCACGATTTTCCTGTTTTCCTTACTGGCCGCTTACCTCAACGAAGTATTGGACAGCCGGTATCTGGGATTCCTGATTGTAGCCGGTTTTTTCCTCCTGTTGACCTTAATCTGGGCTTTTGCGAAAGGCAGCATTGAAAACATGCTCCGCAAAATGACCTATAACATAATTAAAAACCAGCAGGAGAAAAAAGCGGAAGAGCGGGCCGAAGCCATTGATGACCTGATGACCCAAACGCGCGAATCACTGAGGGAAAGCGGCCCGTTGAAAGAGTGAAAAACTGGCAATTCCCCTCAAATTAATAACTAAGTAGGACGTATTTTCACAAGTCAATCCATTTTTTACTAATTTTAGAACGCTCTTTTTATGGATACGAATGTGCCCTTTTCAGATACTGCGGCCCGCCGGGCGGAGTTGATGGAAGCCACCGAGCAGTATAAAAGTTCGATTGAGACCAATGTCAAGGCCTTGAAAGAGGATGCTACCGAAGTCGGTAAAACCGTGGCGCTGGTTGCAGGAGTTTGTCTGGCGGCTTATGTCGTAGCCAGCATTGTGTTGCCCAAGTCTGATAAAAAAGACGACGAATACGATGCCGATTACGATGAAGACGACGAATACGCCGGTGGCAGCACTCGTGCCCACGCGCGACGGGCCGCCAAAGCCGCCGAAGAAGCTCCTAAAAAATCGGCAATCGGTGGGGCTATTACCGGGATTGTGACGTCTATTTTGACTAATCTCGCCCGGCAGCAGCTAACTGAGTTTATTTCGCGTATACGTCAGAATAATGCAACCACACAACCAGAACCAGGCCAATACCCGTAACTCGCTACTCAATACCCTGTATGACCGCAAGGAAACAGGGCAAAAATCATTTGCCGTCTTGCTCGATCCCGATAAGATCGAGCAAGACGCATTTAAAGACCTGCTGATCCGGAGTGTCGAAAACCGGGTCGATTTCTTTTTTGTAGGGGGTAGCCTGATTACCAACTTTATTCTGAAGGAAGTTATTGAGACCATCCGGACGTACACAAACATTCCGGCCATACTCTTCCCCGGCAATAGCCTGCACATTGAGCCGAGTGCCGACGCCATTCTGCTGCTTTCGCTTATTTCGGGCCGGAACCCGGAATTTCTGATCGGACAGCACGTCATCGCGGCACCGCTTCTGAAAAAAAGTGGCCTGGAAATCCTCTCAACGGGTTACATGCTCATCGATAGTGGCGCACAAACGACCGTTTCCTACATTAGCAACACCACGCCCATTCCGCACGACAAACCGGGTGTAGCCGCCTGCACAGCCATGGCGGGGGAAATGCTGGGACTGAAATTAACCTACATGGACGCCGGCAGCGGAGCCCGGTGGCCGGTTTCACCGGAAATGATTGCCACCGTCCGGGGTTGTGTTGATACGCCCATTATTGTGGGCGGAGGTATCAACTCAGTCGAGCGCGCCCAGGCCGCCCTGCAAGCTGGCGCGGATGTTATTGTGGTTGGCAACGGCATTGAAAAGAATCCGGAGCTGCTGCCTGAAATTGCGGCTGTTGTTCAGGAAATGAACCGGCAATTGGCGTAAGCGATCACTCCCCAAAGGCGAAAAGAAAGCAGGACTCATTGGGTACTATCTTACGGCATGGACCTTGCCGCCAGACTGGCGACATGTTGCCGATATTCTTTTCGGTCATACGGCTTTACTTTGCCGTCTCGCTGCTTACAAACCGACTGAATAAATCCGGAAGCTGGTAAACAATCAAGGTAAAGATTACCCCCCAGAACAGGGCGCTAACCAGCATGTAACTGAAAATCAGGGAACGATTGACCCGGAACGACACGGCCAGGATGGTGCCACCGATGGGGGTCAGCAGCAAGGGTGTCAGGAAAGCAATGCCCAGCATACCCGATCGTTTCCAGACCCGAACGGCCAGCCGCGTCCGGGCGCTGAAACGCCGGGGCTTTGATGGTCGGAAGCGGTTCCAAAGCGCCTGCAGAGCCGTCCCGGCATACGTAACCAGCACCACGCTGGCCATCATCCCGGCTGCCGTAAACAGCCAGGTCTCAACCCAGGATAGTCCAACGGCAACGCCGGTCACAGGACCGCCGATGAACTTTACCATACTGGCCGCCAATACCGACAAATACTTCGCAATTTCCATAGTGGGAACCAACCAGATCTAATTTCGTTAAAAATAACAGCATTCACGATTAAATAGTTATGCCATGCCGGTTCTCCGACAGTCTTCGTTTCCCGGATCACCCCGCTACCAGATCAACGGTCATTTGCAAACCATTCTTCCCAGCCTCCTCCGCAAGGTGGAGGGTGTATTCTATGAGCGCGAACGACTCACCCTGTCCGACGGTGATTTTGTAGACCTCGACTGGATCGACCGCAGCAGCGACAAACTTGTGATCATGACGCACGGTCTGGAAGGCGACT
Organism: Larkinella insperata; assembly: GCF_026248825.1. Classification (NCBI taxonomy): domain Bacteria; kingdom Pseudomonadati; phylum Bacteroidota; class Cytophagia; order Cytophagales; family Spirosomataceae; genus Larkinella; species Larkinella insperata. The sequence continues at coordinate 1,699,167 of NZ_CP110973.1, forward strand.
CGAAGCGGCATTACATCAAAGGTACCGCCAAGCTTTTTGCGCAACAGGGGTGGGATGTCCTGGCCTGGAACTGCCGCTCGTGCAGTGGCGAAATGAACCGCGCGTTCCGGCTTTACAACCACGGCGAAATAAATGACATTGACGAGGTGATTACCCATGTGCTGCGGACCAAACCGTACCGCGAACTGGTGCTGATCGGTTACAGCATGGGCGGCAATATTGCCCTGAAATACGTGGGGGTGCATGGTAAAAACCGGCCGGATGTACTCCGGAGCGTGGTGGCCGTGTCGTCGCCGACGGACCTGGAAGCCAGCGCCAAACAGCTCGACCGGCCACAAAACCGGTTTTACCGCAACCGGTTCATGAAAAAGCTGATCATCAAGTTGCAGCAGAAAGCCGATCTTTTCCCGGGTAAACTGGACATGACCCAGTTGCAGCATGTTCGGCTCTGGCGTGATTTCGATCAGCATTTTTCGGCTCCCGTGAACGGATACCGCGATGCCGACGATTTTTACGCGCAGGCTTCGGCCGTTAATTACATGAGCAGCATTGCCGTGCCGACGCTGCTGATCAACGCCCAGAACGACCCGATTCTGTCGCCGGAATGTTCGCCCGCCTGGCTGGCCGAAAAACACCCGAACATCTACCTGGAAACGCCCCGAACCGGCGGCCACGTTGGGTTTGCCATTCGCGGTGATGAATTTACCTGGGCCGAACGCCGGGCACTGGAGTTTGTCCGGCAGACGGGGCGGTGATGTTTTTTTTACCGTATCTTTCGCATTCAACAACCCTTTCCCATGAACCTCGTTTTTGCTGACGCCTTCACCCTCAACCCCGGCGATCTCGACTGGACGCCCCTCACCTCCCTCGGCCACGTTACGCTTCACGACCGTACCGCCCCCGACCAGCTAATCGAACGCCTGAAAGACGCCGATATGGTGCTGGTCAATAAAGTAAAGCTGAACCGTCAGACGCTCGAACAGTTGCCCAACCTGCGGTACATCGGCGTAACGGCAACCGGCTACGACATCATCGACTGGAAGGCCGCCCGGGCCTTGGGCATTGTTGTCACCAACGTGAAAGGCTACAGCACCGAGTCGGTGGCGCAGGTGACCTTTGCACTTCTGCTCGAACTGACGCATCGGGTGGGCCTGCACGCCGACAGTGTCCGGGCGGGCGACTGGGCGCGCAATCCGGATTTTTCTTACTGGAAGTCTCCGCTGGTGGAACTGGCCGGAAAAACGCTGGGCGTTGTCGGGTTTGGCGACATTGGAAAACGCGTGACGGATATCGGAGCCGCGTTTGGTATGAAAATTCTGGTCAACCGCCGGCATACCGACGAGCAGCCTCCGGAGGGCATTCGTTACGTAGACCAGGCCACCCTCTTTGCCGAAAGCGATGTGGTATCGCTGCACTGCCCGGCTACCGACGAAAACCGGGGTTTTGTGAACGCCGAACTGCTCAGCCGGATGAAGCCGACAGCTTTTCTGATCAACACCAGCCGGGGGGTACTCATCAACGAAGCGGATCTGGCCGAAGCGCTGAACAACGGGCGGCTGGCCGGGGCCGGTCTGGATGTACTGGGGACAGAGCCGCCTGCCGCCGATAACCCCTTGTTCTCGGCTCGCAACTGTCTCATCACTCCTCACCTGGCCTGGGCCAGCCTGGAAGCCCGCCAACGGCTGCTGCACGAAATCGTCGAAAACATTCATGCCTTTTTTGCCGGTAAACCCCGCAATGTGGTGAACTAAGCCGCTTTCCATAAATTTTCTGGATAGCCCCGCAACGCATTGCGGGGCTTTTTCGTCTGGTCGATTGTACCGTTCCGTCAATTTGGTAACAGGTAATGGCGTTGCCGCTGGCAACTTTGTATCTTTCTTTTTCAATAGGTTACGATTTATGCTTCAACGTTTTACCAGTTCTGATAATGAATATGCTGTTGAATCGGCGCGCGGTTGGGCTTTCCGTGCGCCACTGCTTCAAGATCGCCCTGTGTAGTCTGTTGCTGGGCCTCCTGACCACCCCGGACGGGTATGGAAAACACATCTATGGCGGAGAAATGAACCTGCAGGCAACAGCCCGCCCGAACTACTCTACCCTTACGCTAACCCTTTATCTGGATCAGGCCAACGCTTCTCCCAGCAGCTACGAACAACAGATAGACCTCTACATTTTCCAGAAAAGCGATCATAGCCTCGTTACGACGGCCCGCGTTCATCAAACGGCTTCCCAGCGGGTTCGCTACGAAAACCAGGCCTGCGCCGACCTGCGGAACCTAAGCGTACTGGCGATGAACTACAGCACCGAACTTTATTTAAACCCCAACACGTTCAGCGACCCCGGCGGCTATTACGTGGTTTGGGATCGTTGTTGCCGGAGTGCCGATATTAGTAACATTCAGGACCCCGGGGGGGAGGGTATGGTTTTTTACATGGAATTTCCTCCGGTTCAGCGTAACGGTGCGGCTTTTCCCAATTCGAGCCCGCAGTTCAGCTTTCCTAACGGCGACTACATCTGTGTAGGAAAGCCCTTCCAATTGAATTTTGGAGCCACCGACACCGACGGTGATCAGCTCCGCTATTCGCTGGTGACACCATTGGCCGGGTACACGAACAGCACGGGTTTGTTTACCGTGGGTGACGGCAGTTCGCACGAAACCTATCCGGAAGTAAGCTGGCTACCGGGTTACAGCGCCACCACCGCTATTCCCGGCAATCCCGCCCTGAAAATTGACCCGCAAACCGGGCAACTGAGCGTAACGGCCAGACAGGCCGGACTCTTTATTTTCGCGGTCTTGTGCGAAGAATACCGCAACGGCGTCCGGATCGGGGCCATTCGGCGGGAATTTCAGATGCCGGTGGTCGATTGCGGCAACAACACCCCACCCCCGCCGGTGATCAGCTACAAAAACATTGAAACCCTCGATTTATCCATCTGCGAGGGCGCCACCGTCACCTTGGCCACCGAAGCCGATCCGCGCTGGTCATACCAGTGGCAACACAACGGGGCCAACATGGCGGGCGCAACCTCGGCCACCGTAACCGTCAGCGAACCGGGTGATTACGTGGTCGTCAAGAGTTTTGCTTCCATCTGCGGCAACGACACCACTTCAAAAATAACCCGGGTGCAGACGCTCCCGCCCCCCGCAGCCACCATTACTCCCGATAAAGAACCGAAGTTCTGCGAAGGCCAATCGCTGGCCCTATCAATCCAGCCCGAAAAAGGAACAAGCTATCAATGGACGGAAAACGGTACGGCCCTGCCCGGCGCAACCGGCTCGTCGATCACCGTCAACAAAGCCGGGTTATACGGCGTCCGGGCTACTTCATCGCTGGACTGCGTTAACCGCGACAGCCTGGCGGTGGTGGTCAATCCGAATCCGACCGCAACGCTGACCAGTTCCACGACGGCCATTTGCCAGGACGGTGAAGTCCGGCTGAATGCCTCTGCGGGTTCCAATTTTCAATACGAATGGCGAATGGACAACACTGCGCTGGGTACGGGTACAGCCGCAACGATGCAGGCCCGGCTGGCCGGTGCGTACCAGGTTCTGGTTACCGACGCCAATGGTTGCCAGTCGCTTTCGGCTCCCTTGCCGCTCAGCATCGTTCCGCGCCCGGACATGCAGTTCGACACCGTTGCCCCCGTCTGTGCCAGCCGAACCGAACCTGTGCTGCTCGCTGCCAGTCCGGCTGGCGGGGTATTTTCCGGCGCGGGTGTTACCGGCAATCAGTTTATTCCCTCAAATGCCGGGGCGGGGTTGTACACGATTACGTACACGTACGCCGGAAATTCAGCCTGCCCGGCCGCAATCAGTCGGCAGATCCGCGTGGAGCCTTCGGTTGTGATCAACATGCCGGAACGAATCACGGTGTTGATGGGCAATTCGGTTCCGCTCAAACCAACCCTCAACGGCCAACCGGTTCGCTTTCAGTGGGAGCCACCCGAAACCCTTTCTGACGCCACCACCCAGAACCCGACGGCTACCCCGCCGACATCAACCACCTACAAGCTGACGGTGACCTCTTCCGGCGACTGCCGGAGCGAAAAAAGTGTTCTGGTTGATGTGTTGAAGCGGATGTTTATTGCCGACGCATTTTCACCCAACAACGACGGCATCAATGACGCGCTGGAAATTCGCAATACTGATCAGTTTCCGGATTGCGAGGTAACCATTTACAACCGTTGGGGCGAAGTGGTTTTCTTCTCAAAAGGCTACGACAAACCGTGGAACGGCACCTACCTCAATCAGAAGGTGCAAGCAGGCACTTACCAGTATCGCATCAAAACCAACCAGCCCATACTGCCCGAATACCGGGGATCTGTCCTGGTCACGTATTGACGACAAACTGTCCTTCAGGTTTCATTTTTAATAACGCCGGGTGGCGTCTAAGCGTCCGTCTGTCGTATCAAATGGTCTTTCAAAGCTGATAAAACCGATAACGGTCGGCTAACAGAACGGTAGCCTATAAATTTTATAGAAAAAGTATATTTAAGCGTACCACATTCATTTATTTTGTACTTTTCGGAGTCAATAGCAGGGTGTTGTGGATGTAGTTAATCGACTCTATTGACACGATAGGGAAGTTAGTTTAGCAGTATTGAAAATGACGGAAACAGGAGTGGGGGCTTTACCCTCCAAACTGCCGTGGGTTGGAACAACCATCTTCACGGTTATGTCGAAATTGGCGACTGAAACGGGAGCCATCAACTTGTCGCAGGGATTTCCGGGATTTGACTGCTCACCGGACTTAGTGGCTCTAGTGGAGCAGTACCTGAAAACAAGATTTAACCAGTATGCTCCCATGACCGGCGTACCGGCCTTGCGGGAGGCCCTGGCGCAGAAAACCGAGCAGTTGTACGGCGTTGTATACCACCCGGAATCCGAAGTAACGGTTACATCCGGCGCCACAGAAGCCCTGTTTGCCGCCATTACGGCGGTGATCCGGCCCGGCGACGAAGTGATCGTATTTGAACCGGCGTACGACAGCTACGTCCCGGCCATCGAGCTAAACGGCGGTGTTCCGGTCTTTGTAACCCTCACCCCGCCTACCTACGCCATCGATTGGGCAGCCGTTCGGGCGAAGGTTACAGAGAAAACGCGGCTGATCATCGTCAATACGCCCCACAACCCGACGGGGCGCGTCTGGACGGCCGACGATCTGGAACAACTGGCCGCGCTGGTCAATCACCGCGACATCTGGATCGTGAGCGACGAAGTCTACGAGCACATCCGCTTCGACGGCCGCCCGCATCTGTCGCTGGCAACCCACCCGGTTTTGCAGGAACGCACGTTTATCTGCGGCTCCTTCGGCAAAACGTTCCACATTACAGGCTGGAAAATTGGTTACTGCCTGGCTCCGAAGGAGTTGACCACCGAGTTTCGGAAAATCCACCAATACCTGACGTTCAGCACCGTTACGCCCATTCAGCACGCGCTGGCCGATTACCTGAAAAATCCGGAGCCCTACGAAGCCCTGCCCGCTTTCTACGAACGCAAGCGAGACCTGTTTCTGGGGAGCATCCGCGGATCACGGTTTGAGTTTCAACCGACCGAGGGCAGCTTTTTCCAGACCGTTTCCTATCAGGCCATCACGGACGAATCCGATTATGAGCTGGCCGTTCGGTTGACCAAAGAGATCGGGGTTGCGTCCATTCCGGTTTCGGTGTTCTACCGCCAGAAAAACGATTACAAGATTCTGCGTTTCTGCTTTGCCAAAGACGACGAAACCCTGCTGCGGGCCGGTGAGCGGCTCAGTCGATTGTAACTTCTTTGTTCAACACCATGAATACAACCTCTGTCAGTTGCCCCGTCGATGGGGTTAAAGTCAACGAAAATAAGGTTCGCACGACTGCATTCTTTGTGTGGGCTCTGATGAGCACCTACTTACTGACGACCGTTTGGGTAATCCCGGCGTTATTACTTGCGGATTTTGCGCTGCGGGCCTTCAATTTCGGCCAATGGAGTCCGTTGGGCTGGCTCAGCGGGCGGTTTGTCAAAGCCTTTCGGTTACCGGTTCAGATGATTGATCAGGGACCAAAGCGGTTTGCCGCGGGCATCGGCCTGGTTTTCTCGACCACCATTCTGGCGTTTCACCTGCTGGGCCTGAATCCCCTGCTCCTGGCCAGTATCATCACCCTTTTCGCGGCCCTGGAAGCCTTTGCCGGTTTTTGCGCGGGCTGCCACGTTTACACGCTTCTTCAACCTATTCTTAGAAAAAAGTAACGCAAACCCTCTTCTGCAATATGACCCCTACCGTTGCCAATCGGACCTGGTTGCCCGGTCTGGCAACCGATGACAAGCAGGCAATGAAGCCCACACAGACATGGAAATTACGGAGCTGAACTGGATGGCCCTGGCCGTTCCCTTCTTTCTGTTTTTTATGGGACTGGAATACCTCGTTTCCAAATGGCAGAAAAAAGATTACTTTCGATTCAATAATTCGGTTGCCAACATCAACGTCGGGATTGCCGAACGGCTGCTCGACACCTTCACGGTCGGCGCGTTTTATTTTGTTTACGATTACCTCCACCGGCACTACGCGCTGTTTGACCTGAAACCGGGCATTCTGAGCTGGGTCGCTCTCTTTCTGGCAACCGACCTGGTTTGGTACTGGTATCACCGGCTGGCGCACGAAATCAACCTGTTCTGGAGCGCCCACGTCGTTCACCACCAGAGCGAAGATTTCAACTATACGGTTTCGGCCCGGATCACGGTTTTTCAGGCCATCATCCGGACCGGCTTCTGGACGGTTCTGCCCCTGATCGGCTTTCCGGCGGAGATGATTACTACGCTGTTGCTGCTACACGGTTTGTACCCGTTCTTTATCCATACCCGCACCATCGGCAAACTGGGTTGGCTGGAATACGTTTTTGTAACGCCCTCCCACCACCGCGTTCACCACGCCAGCAATCCGGAGTACCTGGATAAAAACTACGGCGATGTGCTGATCATCTGGGACAAGCTGTTTGGCACGTTTGTCGAAGAAAAGGAAGACGCCCAGGAGTTGGTTTACGGCCTGACCAAACCGCTCGAAAGCCACAGTTTTTTGTGGCAGCAGTTCCATTTCATGATGGAGCTGGCCGAAACCGTTCGCCGGACGCCGGGCTTCGGGCCGAAGCTGAAAGTCCTGTTTGGCCGTCCGGACGACATCGACCCGACGGTGCGGGATCAGCTGGAAAAACGGTTTCTGTCGCGCTCGTCCGTCCGCAGCGGCAACCGACGGTTTCAAGGCTACGTCTTGGGCCAACTGATTGGCATCCTGGCTATCCTGTTTGTTTTTCTGCTCTTTGAGAAACAGGTCACCCTGTACCACCAGGTCTTGATTTCCCTGTTTATTCTGATTACCCTGGTCAACTGTGGAGCGTTGCTCGAGCAGCGCCAATGGGTTTTTTACTTGGAAATCAGTCGCGTTTCGCTGCTGGTCCTGGCTGCGTTGCCGTATCTGCACGATCCACTGTACGTACGACTGTTCTTCCTCGGATTTTTACTGGTCTGGGCATATTTTTCCAGCCTTCAGAAACAGTATTTGCGGCTGGTGTATGGCCTGGCTGTTCCAATCAACAAGTAAAAAAAAGCCGGAGCTGAATCTCCGGCTTTCCTTAAAAGGCCGTGTGGCCCAACACCTTATCCAGTTCAACCGTTGCCGTCAGGTAGTCGTAAATCGCCTGCAGGTAGTTGGATTTGGCCTGCGTGAGCGAGAGTTCCGCGTCCGAGAGGTCCAGCCGCGAAGCGATGCCCTGTTTCCAGCGGTCGCGGGTGATGCGGTACCCCAATTCGGCAACAGTAACGGTTTGTTGTTGGGTGGCGATGCGCAGCCGGGACTCTTCCACATTGGAAAGGCTGATCTTGACCTGAGCGCGTACTACTTCCTTCAGGTTGAGCAGTTGGGTTTCGCTCTGCTGGCGGGATATAACGGCCTGCTGAATCCGGGAAACCGTCCGAAAACCGCTAAAAATCGGAACATTTAGCTGCAAACCGATGTACGAACTGAGCGGCCAGTTGTAATGATCCAGGCGTAAGTGGTTGGCCTGTGCCTGTGCTTGCAGCAAGCCGATGGCCGACAATTTAGGAGCGCGTTCGGCGGTTTGCAGGGCAATTTGTTCCCGATTTAGCTTTTCCGTCAACTCCAGCCGATGCACCTCCGGCCGGGCCTGAACGGCATCCAGAAAAGCATCGGCTCCGGGCGCCACAAACGCGCCGGAATCGTAATGCAACGAATCCTGAAGGTCCACGATTTCGCGTTCGTCCAGACCCATCGTCCGTTTTAAAACCGTCTTGGTGATTTCAACCTGGTTGGTCAGGCGAATGATTTCCGGGCGCAGGTTTTCAACCGAAACAAACGCCCGCAGCGTGTCAACCCGCGAAGCCCGGCCCTGGGCCAGCAGCGAACGGGCGTCTTTCATAGCCTGCTCGTTCCGCACCAGACTTTGCTGCTGAAGCCGAAGTTGCGCCTGCGTAATGAGCACATCCAGGTATGCTTTCTTGACCTCCGTCACGACACTGGCCCGAACTTCGTTGCGTTCCTCCGCCGACGCGTTTTCAAGAAGCTGCGCGGCCCGAATTCCCGAGCCGATGCCTGCCTGAAACAACGGCTGCGACACCGCCACTCCGCCCAGGAAAGCGTTGGAACCACCCACCCGGAACGTTGCCAGGTCATTCTCGCCCAGGCCAACAAAGCTGCCCGGCAAGAACGAAACTTGTTTCAGCGGAAAATACAGATACTGGGCCGAAGCTGATACCGTAGGCAGGGCATAGCTGCGGGCTTCGCGAATTTTCTCGGTCGCCTTGGCCGTTTCCAGCGTCGCCACCTGAAGATCACGGTTTTTCTCCAGGGCCAGCCGGACGGCGCTCTGCATGGTCAGCGGTCGAGGCTGCGCCGGGGCTGGCAGGCTATTAACCAAGCTAAAAATCAGGGAAATAAATGAAATATAATGCGGTTTCATGATGCGTTACGAAGGAGTTAAACAAGTTCCGGCACTTCTTCCGGCTTCGGTTTGGGAACGCGGGAGAAGTACGAATACACCGCCGGAATGATGTAGAGCGTCAGCAGACCGGCAAACAGCAAACCGCCGACGATTACGGTGCCCAGCGAATTGCGGCTGTTTTCCGTCAGTGCAATCGGAATGGCTCCGAAAATCATGGCGAGGCTGGTCATCAGAATCGGGCGAAACCGGGAAGCTGCGGCCACTTTAGCGGCTTCCAGCGTACTCAGACCGTGTTCTTTGCTCTGGTTGGCAAATTCCACGATCAGAATACCGTTTTTGGTGATCAATCCAATGAGGGTGATGATGCCGATCTGGCTGAAAATGTTCAGCGTCTGCCCGAAAATCCAGAGGCTCAGCAGGGCGCCCGTCATGGCCATCGGTACGGTCAGCAGAATAATGAACGGGTCGATCAGGCTCTCGAACTGGGCCGCCAGAATCAGGTAGATCAGCACCAGGGCGAAAATAAACGCGAACAGCAGGCTCGACGAGCTTTCCGAAAAATCGCGCGATTCGCCGGCCAGTGAGGTTTTGATGCTCGGCGGAAGCACTTTCTTGGCAATCCGGTTCATCTCGGCCACCCCGTCACCGATGGTTTTCCCCGGTGCCAACCCGCCCGAAACCGTTGCCGAAATGGCCTGGTCGTAGCGGTAGATGGCCGCCGGGCTGATGCTTTCCCGGAACGAAACCAGGTTGTCGAGTGATACCATATCCCCGGTGCGGGTGCGGACAAACAAGGCCTTCAGGTCGTAGGGCGTGTCGCGTTCCTGCCGTTGCAATTGACCAATCACTTCGTACTGCCGGTCGTTGAAGATAAAATACCCGTAGCGTTGTCCGCTCAACGCGAGTTGCAGGCTGCGGGCAATTTCGGCCACCGAAATTCCCAACTCGGCGGCTTTGTCCCGGTCAATTTTGAGCACCAGTTCGGGCTTGTTGACTTTCAGGTCCGAATCCACAAAACGCAGGACATCGCTCTTGCGGGCTTCGGCCATAAACTTGGGCAGCGCATCGGTCAACGTTGCCAGATTCGGGGCCTGTAGAACGTACTGCACGGGTTGCGCCTGACCAAACCGGCTACCGATGGTGGGCGGCTGCACCGGGAAGACCATCACCCCCCGAAACTGCTGGGCGTTCCGGGAATAAATTTCAAATACATCCGCCTGCGAGGTGGTCCGCTCATCGGCTTTTTTCAGGAATGTGTTCTGAACGGCAACGTTAACCGGTGCGGGTGGCCCGAACGTGAGCGCCAGAATCGAATACGTCTGAAACAAACCCGGCGTGGAGTCGGCCGCAAACCGGGAAATTTCGTTCATGTATTTTTCCGTGTACTCATACGAAGACCCCTCGGGCGCCAGCACCGCCAGACTGATCTGCGAACGGTCTTCCAGCGGAGCCAGCTCAGACGGTAACTGCCGACCAATGATATAAATCAGGCCGAAGGTAGCCGCCAGCGCCACAAAAGCCGTCCAGCGGTACCGTAAAAACCAGCTCAGCGATTTTTCGTACGCCCGGTTTAAGGACACAAAATACGGCTCGGTTTTGCGGTACAGCCAATTCGGTTTTTCCTGGTGTTTCAGCAGGTACGCACTCATCATCGGCGACAGCGTGAGCGCCACGAAAGCCGACACCAGCACCGAACCCGCCACGACAATGGCGAATTCCTGAAAGAGTTTGCCAGTAATGCCCGGTAAAAAAAGGATTGGCAGAAAAACGGCCGCCAGCGTAATGGTGGTCGAAATGACGGCAAAATAGATTTCTGATGAACCTTTGAAAGCCGCCTGCAGCGGGCTCATGCCTTCTTCGACTTTGGCGTAGATGTTTTCCAGCACCACGATGGCGTCATCCACCACCAGCCCGATGGCCAGTACGAGCGCCAGCAGGGTCAGAATGTTGATGGAATAACCGGCCACGTACATGATGAAGAAGGCTGAAATGATGGAAACCGGAATGGCAACGACCGGAATGATGGTCGAGCGCCAATCGCGCAGGAAGATGAACAGGATCAGAATAACGAGTCCGAAGGCGACAAACAGCGTTTCTTCGACTTCGGAAATAGACGCCCGGATGGGTTCCGTAAAGTCTTTCCCGATGGTCAGTTCGTAATCCGACGGTATTTCCCGGCGCAATTCTTTCAGACGCCGGTAAAACTCGTCGGCAATTGCGACGGCATTGGCCCCCCGCTGCGGCTCAACAAACACCCCGATGGTGGGTGAATTGCCTTTCAGGCTGTTGAGAATGGCCGTCCGTTCGTTTTCAGCTCCCAATTCCGCGTAGCCAATGTCTTTAAACCGGATGATGGTGCTGCCCTCCTGGCGGATGATCATGTTATTGAAATCCTGCTCCTGCGTCAGCCGCCCCAGCGTCCTGACCGTTAGTTCGTTCTGATCCCCTTCCACCCGGCCCGACGGCAAATCCACGTTTTCCTTGCGCAGCGCCTGTTCGATGTCCGCAGGGGTGAGCTGGTAGGCCGCCAGCTTGGCCGGATCGATCCGCAGCCGCATGGCGTATTTTTTCTCCCCGGCAATCCCCACCCGTTTCACACCCGGAATGGTCTGCATCCGCTCCTTGATAACCGTTGAAGCGATGTTGCTTACCTCCAGGATATTGCGGGTTTTGCTTTCAACGGCCATAAAAATCACGATATCACCCGCGTTGGCCTTTTCGACGATGGGCGGATCGACGTCGCCGGGCAACAACCGCCGGGCTTTGGTTACTTTGTCACGTACGTCGTTGGCGGCCGCTTCCAAGTCGGCATCGAGGTTAAATTCGACGGTGATCACGCTGGCGGCTTCGCGCGAAACCGACGAAATGGTTCGAATCCCGTTGGCTTCCCCGATGGATTCTTCCAGCGGTTTCGTGATCTGGTAGGCAATAACGTCGGGGCTGGCCCCCGGATAGGTGGTGGTGACGGTTACAATGGGCGAATCCGTTACTGGGTATTCCCGGACTCCCAGGTACGAAAACCCGACGATTCCGAACAAAATAATCAATACGGAGAGTACACCGGCCAGCACGGGCCGCTGAATACTAATTCCTGATAAACTCATGATTGGCAGTGAATATGATGGCCTTTGATCGAGCGAAGAAGGCCGTGGTTAGATACCGTAGCTGGCTATACGTGCTCTATTCAGTTTACATTGGCAGCTCTGACGGCAACACCCGGTTCCAGACGCAGCAGGTTGGTGGTCAAAACCGTATCGCCCAGCGACAACCCATCCAGAATCTGAACGGTGCCTTTGGTGCGGCTGCCCGTTTTCAACTCCCGCTGCTCCGCTTTGCCGTTTTTAAGGGCGAACAAGGAATACCCTTTGGGATTGGGAATCAGGGCCTGCGTGGGAATCAGAATACCGTCGGTGGTTGTGTGCAGGATAAACGCAATTTTTGCCGATGATCCGGGAACCAGCTTGCCGCTGCGGTTTTCGCTGGTGGCTTTTATCAGCAAACTCCGGGTGTTCAGGTCGGTTTTCGGTTCGGTTGCAACAACCCGGCCCCGGAACGGCTGACTGCTGTTTTCAGTGGTAAACTGGATCGTTTGCCCAATCCGAACGGCCGAAGCGTATTTTTCGGGAACCGTAAACGAAACCTCCACCCGGCTGACATCATCCAGCGACGTTAAAACCGTCGACGGGGTTACGTAGGCGCCAACGTCTACTTTATTCAACCCCAGTTTGCCGGAAAAAGGCGCACGGATTTCCGTTTTGGCCAGATCAACGTCCACGATGGACATTTCGGCCTGCAGCACATTCAGATTGGTCGCGATCTGATCGTACTCCTGCTGATTAACGGCTTCGGTCGCCAGCAGCTCGCGGAACCGTTTTTCGTCCAGGCGGGCGAGTTTCTCCTGCAGGGCGATTTTTTTCTTTTTCGCCAGCAAATCGGCATCGTCCAGTTTGAACAGCAGCGTTCCCTGCGTCACGTAGCTTCCTTCGCGGGCGTAAATCCGGGTTAATTTGCGGGCGACTTCACTCACCAGATCCACCTCCTGATTGGCCGCGATGGTGCCGGTGGTTTGCAGCTCGTCGGTAATGGTTTCCGGTTTCACCACAAATACGTCCGCAGCTACGCGGTGATCGTCGGGCGCAACGGCCGCTGCGGTTAGTTTTTTAACGGGAGCGGCTTTGTTGGAAAATAATTCGGGGGTAAACAGAAAGAAGGATACCGTCAGGACGAAGATGCTGATCATCAGCGAGACCGTCCGAATCGATTTTTGAGATTTCATGGGTAGAAAATTTATTGTTCTAATGTTTTACGAATATCGAACTTTAATTGTTTTATGGTTGTCGAACAAGGCACTCTAAAAATGGGTTCCATCGTTTATAAAAAAAGAGTTGAATTTTTTTACTGCTAATAATCGTTGTATTAGCAATTCATGTAGCTACTTCTTTTTAGAGCGGCTGCACACTGAAATCGAAGCGACTGAAATGAAGCAATATCAACACCCGACCCTCGACCAGATTACCCTGACAGGCATCCTGCACGCCCTCAGCGATCCGGTCCGCCTGAATTACGTCCAGTGTTTAGCCCGCGAGCTGGATGAGCGCCCCTGCGGTACCATTCCAACCCCGGTGGCGAAATCAACGATGTCGCACCATTTGCGTGTTCTGCGCGAAGCGGGGTTGGTTCGTGTCCGGACGGAAGGCACGCAAAGCCTGACATCGCTGCGGCTGGAGGAAGTGGAGTCTAAATTTCCCGGTATTCTAAAAGCGGTTCTGAAAGCGGCCAATCAGGAACAGCCGCTGGAAAAATAGGAGGTATGCGATGGGATTGACCAGCCAACTTTTGGGCGACGCTGGCTGTGGAAGAATTTATAAACAGGCCGGGCAGTGGCATGATTTCGCCAGCCCGTGGGGCAAGTCCACGGGCTGGTATTTTGGTTAATTTGTCAACCCGGTTAGAACGCGATGCCGAACTGGAACCCTACCGTTACGCTCGCGGCATGGTTGTTTCCGAAGCGCACGGGAATCGGTACGGCCACGAAGTAACCGCTGTTTTTGTTCTTTTTGACAATCTTGTTCAATACCGGGGTAAAACCGTAACGGCCCGCAGTTTCGAAAGCTGCTCTTCCGGCCAGCGTAAAACCGTGGCCCAGACCAAGTAGAATGCCGGGGTGAAACAACAGGTTCGCCATGCGGCTGGTCCCGTTCTCCGCCCGGATCAGGGGCACAACTTCAACCGAAAAACCCACTTTCTGACTTTTCCAGAGGTTGATTCCGGTGGGCAAACCAACGACGTAATAGTCATTGAAGTTTGTTGCGGTTCCTTCACGGCTGAAGGTGACCAACGGATGCAGAATACCCACGTAACCGGCCATCCGGGGATAAACCGGCGGGCTCTCCTGGGCCAACAGTGTGCCTGAGGCCATAAACAATCCAAAGCTGAACAGGTGGAAAACCGTAATTTTTGCAAACGTACGCACGACAAACAAAATAACTGGTGAAACAAACGCGAACCGTACCGCCGACGGCTCTTTTCACCACAATGCTAGCCAGTGCGTTCCTGACAAGATAGAACAGAATCAACCTTTGGAATCGCTTTTACGTTTGGCCAGACTTTTTCGAAATTCGGAGGGGCTTTTGCCGGTATGCTGCCGAAAAATTCGGGTAAAATGGCTCTGGTCGGAGAAGCCCGTCAGGTACGCGATTTCCGCCAGGCTGTTCGTGGAGCTTTCCAGCAACTGAGTAGCTTTTTCAATCCGGGCCTTCCGGATGTATTCGCCAAACGAAAGATCATCGAAGTACCGGGAAAACTCCCGCGACAAATAGGTAGGGTTCAGATCCAGGTTTTCCGAAACCGTTTTCAGGCTCAGGTTCAGGTTGGTATCGATGTGGTTCTGGATGAGGTTCCGGAGTTCGCTGGTCCACCCGGGCACCTTGGTGGTCTTGGCAGTTTTCTGGCTCAGGTAGGTTCGGTAAATTTGCAGCAGAACGTGCTCTGTAGGGTTCTGGACGTGTTTGGCCTGGGGCAAATACGTGGCCCAACTGTACAGCGAATCGTAAATGATCATGGCCTTCTCCAGCAGTTCCTGATCGTCGCGAATCAGAAAAGCCATCCCGGCGGCAATGGCCCACAACCCCGCCGACTGGCTGGCGACCGAATGATCATCCAGGTCAGCGCCCCGGATGATGGGGGCCATAATGTGCAGCGCCGGGTCTTTCAGGTCGTACTTTTTCAGGAAATAGTCGAACGTGCACTGGTTTTCGTAGTGCGTAAATTCGACGCCGGGAATGTCAAACGGGATGGCCTGTAACGTCTCGGCCAGGGGCCGCACCTGAGCGTCGGGAACAAAAATGATTTGGGCATCGGGATCGATAAACCGTTTGATGAGCCACGGACAGGCTATCCGGTCGATCTTGGGCCGTTCACGCGTGATCCATTTCATACTCCGAATGAGGTCAGGAAGTCCACTTTCTCCTAGGCAATCTTACGAAATAAGTAGCGAATCCAGCGAAATCCGGTCAATATACGGCTTTAATTCTTCGGTATCCAGAAAACCACGGACCAGCGTAACATCAAGCCACCGTTGACAGATCCACATTTCAACGAAAAAGGAGTTGACGGCGTAGAGGTGCAGCCAGAATCCGGGCAGACGCTTGGTATCCAGCAGAATACCCGTTTGCCAGACGATGTTCAATTGCTCCTGAAAGGTCAGGCCCCGAAAGTGGGCGAGCCCCTTTTTTTCTCGTTCACTTTTCATGGATATGCCGCGGCCAGCGGGGTATGGATTCCGATCAGTGGATTTGGGAAGCAAATCCGGGGACAATGAATTCGACTAAAAACCGGTTTCGGGGATACGGAAAGGCAGCGCCGGGAGCCCTTGCCCACCTGACTATTTTCCAGAAGCTTTGATCGACACTTTCGCGGGCTCTTCTTTCAGCAACTGGTCGATGTCGGCGTTGAATTCTTTCACAAATTCTTCGTAGTAAGCGCCGGTGGCCGGTCCGCTGTACCCCGTGTGAATTTTAGCAATTTCGCCCTGACGATTGATGTAAATAGTCGTTGGAAAAGCCACAACTTCGCTCAGCGCGGGCAATACCGACGCAGCAAATTTCTTGTCGGCCTGACCCGCAAACAGAATATCATACTCAATACCGATGCGGTTTTTCAGCGCTTCCAGCCGGGTTTTGGCGAAGGCCGGATCGTTTTTGCGCTCGAACGCCAACCCAATCACCTCCACACCCCGCTGGCGGTTGGCCTGATACCAGGGCGCCAGAAAAGCCGCTTCGTCCAGGCAATTGGGGCACCAGCTACCCAGCAGCGTTACAATGACCACTTTTCCCTTGAATTTCGGATCGTTCAGCGAAACCGGTTTGCCGGTAAAAGCATCCGGCAGCGTAAAGGCAAGCGGCACGCCTTCTTTGGGCTTCGTCAGGGTATAGGCGTCGGGCAGAACCGCCTGCGCGTTGCGCGTGCCCTTGATCGGCTGTGCACCCCGGGCGTTAATCCATTCGGCGGTGAGCTCGTTACCGCTGATTTTCCCCCGGATCAGCGAGGGGCTGGAACCGCTGAAAGCCGACAAGGCAAACTCATCGCCCTGCACCACGCCCTCCAGATAGCGGTAATCGCCGGTCGTTGCCAGGAACGTTCCGGTGACCTTGCTGCCCGACTGGCTGAAAACGCCCACGGTTTTGGTGTTGCCGATGGTTACATCCCATTTGCCCTGTAAACTTACCGAAGCCGCAGCGGGTTTCTCGACAAACCGATACCGTTTGCCCTGCTCGGCCCGAAACGGAATACCGGCATCGGCGGGGGTGGTATTCAGCCGCTTGAAGACGCCCGACAGCGTTTTAGCATTTTCCAGTTTGGCCGCCAGCACCGCGTCGTAAACATCAACCGGGAAAAACAGCGAATCGCCTTTCTGCGTAACGCCTTTCAATTCAAACCGTTCGGAACCGTTCAGCAGCCAGGCCGTCTGGCCTTTCAGCTCGAAGTTGAACGGCGCTTCCTGCCCGCCCGAAACGGTAAAGGCACCCCGCCAGAAGCCGTCCTGCGGTTTGTTTTGCGCCTGGGCGGTAGCTCCCGCCAACAGCAGACCGAGGGTTGCGAAGGTGATTATCTTTTTCATTTTATTCAGGTTGTTGATGATGTTGTACTTAAAACAGACCCCAGACGTTGCGCAGGCTTAACCCGATGATGACGATACCAACGATAATCATCAGGTATTTTGGATTGACTTTGCCACAGACGTAAGCCGCAAAGGGTGACGCCAGCACCCCACCCAGCAGCAAACCGAGCGTAACGGGCCAGTTTCCGGTACCAATCATCAGGATAAACGTGCTGGCCCCGGAAGCGGCAATAAAGAATTCCGCCAGATTGACCGAACCGATCGTGTAGCGCGGGTTACGGCCTTGTCCAATCAGGGAAGAGGTAACCACCGGTCCCCAGCCTCCTCCGCCGACAGCATCGACAAAGCCGCCCAACAACGCCAGCGGCCCCACAAACCGGGTTTTTTCCTTGGCTTTCTTTTTCCGCAGGGCTTTGCTGATGATCACGACGCCCATTAAGACGAGGTAAATCGAAATGTACGGCTTGATCAGGTCGCCGTCGAACGAGCTTAATATGTAGGCGCCGATGATGGCACCGGCCACGCCCGGCAACACCAGCAGTTTGAACAGCTTCTTATTGACGTTCCCGAATTTCCAGTGGGAAAGCCCCGACGCGCCCGTGGTAAACACCTCAGCGATGTGCACGCTGGCGCTGGCGGCCGCCGGACTAACGCCCAGACTCAGCAGCAGCGAAGTCGAGCTGATGCCGTAGGCCATGCCCAGCGCCCCGTCGATGGTCTGCGCCACAAAACCGGCCAGCACAAACAGCCAGAACGTGGGGTGCACCAGTTCATCGACCACCGGCTGAATTGGAATGTTCAGAAACTGCCAGGCCGCGATGCCAATGATCAGCACCAATACAACGATCCCCGCGATTAGCAAACGCGGATTGATAACCTGCGGACGGCTTGGAACTTGCGTATCAACCATATCGAAACAAGTAAAATATTTAGCCTATGTACTATATAGACAATTACTAAAAAAACAGAGCCAGAGGTTTCTCTGGCTTGGTTCTACAAACGTGGGACAAAATTTCTTATTTACAAACTTAATCCGCCAGTTTTTTCCGCCCTTGGGTATTATTTAAACTTATAGTCGGAAAAGTCCAAGATTGGCGCGCTGTTATTTCACCCGAACGCAGCGGAATCCCAGGTTATTGCTCCCACTGCTGACCTCGCCTTTTCCCCGGCTGCCGGCTTTGTAGCGGATGCAGTAATCATCACTGCACAAGAACGAGCCGCCCCGCTGTACGTACTTTACCGTGCCGGGCTCGTCAGGATCGTAGCTGTCCTGCGGACCCGTCGGGTTGTTCTTCGGACTGTTGCGGTAGTAATCAGGACGGTACAAATCCTGGCACCATTCCCAGACGTTGCCGTCCATGTCGTACAAACCGTACGGATTGGCCGGAAACGACTGCACCGGAGCGGCTGCGGCAAACCCATCTTCCGTCGTGTTTTTGCTCGGAAAACTACCCTGGTAGATATTGGCAATCCACTTGCCGCCGGGTTTCAGTTCTTCCCCCCAGTAATAAGTATGGTTACCCTTACCCCCCTGCGCGGCAAACTCCCATTCGGCTTCGGTCGGCAGGCGCTTCCCGGCCCACTTGGCGTAAGCGGCCGCATCTTCGTAGCTGACGTGCACGACCGGCAGGTTTTCCCGGCCCTTGATGCTGCTGTTTGGCCCTTCGGGATGTTGCCAGCTGGCTCCGCTGACGTACTCCCACCACTGCAACGGGTTGTCCAGCGATACTTTTTGCGCCGGGGGTGTAAACACCGCCGAACCCGGTACCAGCTTGTCCGCCGGAACCCCGGGGTAGTCTTTTGGATTGAGTGGCCGCTCGGCTACGGTGACGTAGTTGGTTGCGGCCACAAACCGGGCAAACTCAGCGTTGGTCACTTCGTGTTTATCCATCCAGAACCCGGCCACCGTTACGGTATGCAGCGGGCGGGCATCCGGAAACTCGTCGGAGCCCATCTGGAACGTGCCGCCGGGAATCCAGACCATATCGTCCGTGCTGCCTTCGCCCGCCGTTGCGGTGACGGAAGCAGCCTGCCGGATGGCTGCTGAACGGGATGGCATTCCCTTGGCGACGCAATGCGCTCCGCTGTCGGTTTCGGCGGTTTGCTCGGCGGTCGATTTCGTGTCCGAATTGCAAGCCGTGAATGCCGCCAGAAACACGCAGCAAAACAGCATTCTGATCAGGCACTTGCACACCGTTTTACTCCCCGTTTTCCACAATCTTGAGTGCTTCATCGTCTTTGTACTTCCGAATCTGGTCTTTCAACTTATTCTTTAAATCCGCGGTAATCGCTTCATATTCTTTAACACCGTACACATTCCGGAGTTCCTGCGGGTCTTTTTTCAGGTCATACAACTCCCAATACTCTTTCGGGCCGTAGAACCGCACCAGCTTGTACTGGCTGGAACGCAGACCGACGTGCGGTGAAACGCGGTGGGGCTGCGGGTATTCGTAATAATGGTAGTAAGCTTCCTGACGCCAGTTGGTTTTCTGGCCTTTCAGCAGCGGCAGAAACGACTCGCCCTGAATCTCTTTGGGTATGGCCGTTCCGGTCAGGTTGAGCATCGTCGGTGCCCAGTCAATGTTAGAAACCAGTTCGGGTACTTTCGTACCGGGTTTGATAACGCCCGGGTAGCGAATCACAAACGGTGTTTTCAGCGACTCTTCGTAAATAAACCGTTTGTCGAACCAGCCGTGTTCGCCCAGGTAAAAACCCTGATCGGACGCGTAAACGACCACGGTATTCTTCGCCAGCCCGGATTTATCCAGGTAATCGAGCACTTCGCCAATGTTGCGGTCCAGCGAGTTGGCCGTTGCCAGGTAATCTTTCAAATACCGTTGGTACTTCCATTCCACCAGCGCCTTGCCACTCAGCTTTTTCTCGTCAAACTCCTTGCTGATTTTGTTCTCGTAATAGTCGTAAAACGCTTTTTTCTCTTCGGGGGAGAACCGGTTGTAAACACCGCCTTTCTGGTAATCGGCGTGTACTTTCAGGTCTTCTTTCAGGCGCATCGTTTTGTCGATGGTCATGTCCTGATTTCTGGCGGCATCGCGGTTTTCGTACTCGTCGTAGAACGACGCGGGCAGCGGAAAATTCACCTTATCGTACGCGCCCAGATCCCGGATGTCGGGCAGCCACTCGCGGTGCGTGGCTTTGTGACCCACCACCAGAAAGAACGGTTTTGACTTGTCCCGCCCATTCAGCCAGTCGAGCGACAGTTTGGTGGTTACGTTGGTGACGTACCCCGGATAGCGGGTTGTATCGCCCTGGCCATTGACGAAATCCGGGCTGTAGTAGTGGCCCTGACCGGGCAGCACGTTCAAGTAATCGAAGCCGTGCGGCAAGCTCCCCAGGTGCATTTTCCCGATCCAGGCGGTCTGGTAGCCGTTCTTCTGCAACTCTTCGGGAAATACCGGCTGGTTGATCTCAAACTTCCGTTCGTTGACCTTGTAGCCGTTCAGGTGGCTGTATTTTCCGGTCAGCAGGGTCGCCCGGCTGGGTCCGCAGATGGAATTGGTAACGACGTTATTGTAAAGAATAGCGCCTTCTCTGGCAATCCGGTCGATGTTCGGCGTTTTGGCCAGCTTGCTGCCGTAGGCACTGATGGCCTGATACGCGTGGTCGTCGGAAAAAATAAAAATCACATTGGGCCGGGTGGCCTGCTGTGTCTCGGGCTCCTTCGGGGTGTACCCCGGAACCGTTACGAGTACAGCCGCCAACACCGCTACGGCCCCCATTACACTTACGCCAATTCGTTTATTCATTTCAGGTTACTGTTTACTTGCGTTACTGCCTCTTCCGGCCACAACACCGGTTTTCCGGTCGTTTTGAACGTGGGAAGCTGGGCGTTCCAGGTCTTCAACTGCTTAGTAAGCAGCAAAGCCAGTTGTTTTACTTTGTCGGGGTGCTGGGTTGCCCGGTTTTTTAGTTCACCAATATCATCGTTCAGGTTGTACAATTCCAGACCCGCGGTCCGGTGGTCGTAGACTAGCTTCCAGTCGCCCTGCCGGATGGCGCTCGCCCAGTGCAACATCGGTCCTTCAGCGGCAATCCAGCGGTTTGGGTGGTGCCAAACCAGGGCGCGGGTGTCGTCTTTGCGCTTCGGATTTTTCAATAATGGCAAAAAGGACTTTCCATCAATTGATTGAACGGTTAACGGTTTCTGAACCCCCGCCATCTCCAGAATCGTCGGGAAAAAGTCTTCCACAATCACGTACTGTTCGACCACGCCCCCCGGTTTGACCACCCCCGGCCAGCGCACCAGCATCGGCTCCCGAATACCGCCTTCGTACACCGATCCTTTGCCCGCCCGCAGCGGCAGGTTGTGCGTGTGTTCGGTGCCACCCCGCTGGGGTTTGGTGCTCAGTCCGCCGTTGTCCGACATAAAAATAACCACGGTATTGTCCGCAAGCTGGCGCTCATCCAGGAAATTTAGCAGGTCACCCAGGCTTTTGTCCATCCCTTCCACCAGCGAGGCATACTTCGCTTCGATGCTGTCCAGACCCGCTTTTAAATAGTTATCGACAAACCGCGGATCGGCCATGATAGGCGTGTGAACAGCGTAATGTCCGAAATACAGAAAGAACGGCTGCTTGTCCTGAACCGGTTTTTCCAGTGCTTTGATGGCTTCCAGCGTCAGGGCTTCGCTCAGAA
The DNA here is from genome assembly GCF_026248825.1 of Larkinella insperata. Taxonomy (NCBI): domain Bacteria; kingdom Pseudomonadati; phylum Bacteroidota; class Cytophagia; order Cytophagales; family Spirosomataceae; genus Larkinella; species Larkinella insperata. Next base: position 1,720,867 of record NZ_CP110973.1, read on the forward strand.
AAACGTCCTTGCCGTGGTAGGCTTCCAGCCCCGGAACGGCGTTGCGATTGGGCTTCCCGTTAACTGGGCGGTCGTACTTATCGGTGCCCAGGTAGCTGGCCGGGTGTCCGATTTCATTTCCACCAATATTCACCTGAAACCCCAGATTTTTTGGGTCCGAACCCGGTGTTCCCGCCGAGCCGAAGTGCGCCTTTCCCGTGTGAATGGTATAATAACCGTTCTGGCTCAACAGCGCGGGCAGTGGGGTTGCGTGGAAGGTATGCTCGACACCGGCCACCGGGCTTAACCCGTTGATGTTCCAGTCCACCGAATTCAGCGATGAGTCGGCAAAGTCGGTATTTTTATTCTTGTTCGGCGAGGTCCAGTGCGTAATCCGGCTGTGAGCCGCGTTGACTCCACTCAGCAGGCTTGTGCGGGTGGGCGTACAAACCGGCTGGGCGTAAGCATTCGTAAATTTCAGTCCCTCTTTCGCCAGCCGTTCCATGTTCGGCGTCCGGTACCGGCGGTTCAGGTCGGTAGCCTGCTTCCAGAACGGCACGGATGTATCCTGCCAGCCCATGTCATCGACCAGAAAAACGACGATGTTGGGCCGAGCCGGTTTCTGCGCCCAAAGACCGTTTGCGGCAACAACCAGCAAACCGATAAACAGCCGAATTGTCAATGAAAGTTTACGCATTCTTTGCCCTTATTTATAGCCGTCATTCTGTTTTAAGTTCGGGTTGCGGTCAATTTCGCTTTGCGGCAACGGGAACAGAACCTGATGATCAAACGCGACTTTACCGCGCGCTTTGGCGTATTCAATAAACTTACCGTGCCGGATCAAATCCTGCCGACGAAGTTCTTCCGAGAAAAACTCCCAGCCCCGCTCTTTCAGCAAGTGCGCCCGCAAGGCGTCTTTCGTGGTGAAATCGCCGAGCCTGAGCGCAGCTACCCCCGCCCGGGTCCGCACCTGGTTGATCAGGTCGATGGCTTCCTGCGTGGGGCCGTTCAGCTCGTTGAGCGCTTCCGCCCGGGTCAGCAAAATATCGGCGTAACGGTACACCGGAAAATCGTTGCCCATCACCTCGCCGGTTGCGCTCAGGTCTTCCCTGAACTTAAAGCTACGAACATCATCGGTTCCGAGCTTGATAATTTTTCCGTTAACGTCCTCGTATTCCGTAATAATGGCCTGCCGCCGTTGGTCCGCGGGATCAAAGGTATTATAAAAACCCGACAGCGTTTTGAGCTGCGTCGCGTAGTTGGTCTTGGGTGCCGTCCTGAATTTGTAGTTCGGCGGGGCCGCGTGGGGGAGGTAATTGTCGCCCAGACCCGGTTGCGCCAGACTAGGCCGGATGTAGATAAACTCGCTGTTTTTCTCGTTGGCAATGTCGAACAGGTCCGTGCGGTTCGGGCCGTTGAACAACTGATAAACATTCAGGTCGATGACCTTTTTGGCGGTTTCGGCGGTTGCCTGCCACTTCTTGTTGTTCAGGTGAAACCGCGTGAGGAGCGACAAAGCCGCTCCTTTGGTTGCCCGGCCGTATTGCGTTGCGACGGTCGGTAAAATGTCCGCGACGGCTTTGAATTCCGTTTCGACGAAATTGACAAACTCTTCTTTGGCCGCGCGGCTGGGCCGGTCGTCGCTGCTGGTGACGCTGCTCGTAATCAGCGGAACCGGCCCGAACAATTCGTACAAGGTCTGGTAGGCGCTGGCCCGCAGAAACCGCGCTTCGGACAGGATTTGTGCCTTGCGGTTTTCGTTCATCGCAATGGCGGGCACCTGATCCAGAATCAGATTGGTCCGGTAAATGGTGCGATAATGCAACGACCAGGCGGTTTCGAAAAACTCGTGGGCGGCATTCCAGGTAAAATCTTCCAGCGGCTGGGCCAGACTCCGCAAACCGCCTTCCCGGTCAATCAGCAGGTCGGTGTTAACCTCGGCCAGCAGCAGGTAATTTCGGAAACCCCGGCGCTGCTCCACCGCATACGCCGAGTTCAGCAAGCCTTCGGCATCGTCGGCTTTCTGGAAAAAATTGTTGGGACCGAAAGCCGAATACACTTCCTCTTCCAGCGGGTTGGCGCAACCCGTCAACAGGCCAATCAGGGCTACATAGAGTATCTTTTTCATCGAAGTTCGTGATTAAAAATTAAGGTTCAGGCCCAGCGTGTAGGTTCTCGTCAGCGGATAGGCGTTGTAATCCGCCCGGACGTTCGACGTACCGAACGCGCTCACTTCGGGATCAGAGCCGGTGTATTTTGTAAGGGTGAACAGGTTTTGCCCCGTCACGTAAAGCTGGGCGCTCCGGATGGCTTTCAGCCTCGTAACTGGGATGTTGTACCCGAGTTGAACGTTTCTCAGCCGAATGAACGAAGCATCTTCCACGGCCCGGCTGTTGATGTTGGTGGCGTAGGCCACTTTCGGCGGAATGCCGGACGAGTTGGCGTTCGTCGGGTTGGTGGGGGTCCAGCGGTCGGTGTAAGACTCCGCCAACCGGTTGCGCCGGAACGAGATCGGATTTTCGGATTCGGTGCGGTTCAGGTTGAAAACGCTGCTGCCCTGGACGCCCTGCAAAAAGAACGACAACGTCAGCGGGCCGTACGAGAAGTCGTTGTTGAAGCCGAAGGTATAATCCGGGAACGGCGAACCCAGGATGGTCCGGTCGGCGGTGGTGATCTGGCCGTCGCCGTTCACGTCGCGATACCGGTAGTCGCCGGGGTTGGCCAGCGGCTGCGGGGAGGATTTAATGTTGTCGCCCAACTGATACACGCCGTCAATCACATACCCAAAAAACGAGTTGAGCGGATAACCCTTCTGAATGATGCTGAAATCTTTCGAGAAACCGGCTTCACCCTGCAAAATATACGGCAGCCCCGCCAGATCGGTTACTTCGTTGCGAATAATCGAGAAATTGACCGACGAGCGCCAGGTGAACGGTTTCTGGATGTTAATAGTATTCAGCGTGATTTCCAGCCCGTTGTTTTTCATCCCGCCCACGTTTTTGAAGGTCGTTGAAAAACCGGTTGTGCGCGGAACGGGTAGTTGCAGCAACAGGTCCCGCGTGTCTTTGTGGAAATAGTCGATGGAACCCGTCAGGCGGTTGCCAAACAAACCAAAATCGACGCCGAGGTCAAGCTGGGCGGTGGTTTCCCACTTGAGGTCGGGGTTGGGGAGCTGCGTAGTCGAGACCCCCACGTACGAAACCCCGTCGAAAATGGCGTTGCCCTGTGGCCCCAACAACACCAGCGATTTATAACTACCAATGTCCTGATTACCCGTCAACCCGTAGCTGCCGCGCAGTTTCAGGTCCGACAACACCGTTACCGCTTTCAGGAACTCTTCTTCCTTGATCCGCCAGCCGAGCGCTACCGAGGGAAAAAAACCGAATTTGTTGTTCTGCCCAAACCGCGACGAACCGTCGGCCCGGAACGAAGCCGTGAGCAGGTATTTGTCCAGCAAATTGTAGTTCACCCGCCCCAGATACGATTGCAACTGATTCTGATTCCGGCCCGAACCCACGTCAAACGTCGTGCGGGCACCGGCTGCGAGGTTGTTGGACAGCAGCGCGTCCGACGAGAAGTTCTGCGACCCCGCCCCCACGTAATCATTCTGGAACTGCTGATACGTGTAACCGCCCAGCACTTCAAGCCGGTGAGCCTCGTTGAAGGTTTTACTATACCGGGCCGTCAATTCGAGCAGGTAGTTGCTGGCGTTGCTGACCTGCACATCGGCAATTCCGTTGGTGGCCTGCCCGCGCCGGGTCTGACGCGAAATGTAGCTGTCGCGCCGGGCGCTCTGGCGGTCGGTTCCGGCGTTGAGTTTCACCGAGAGTTCGGGCAAAATAAAGTATTCGGCAAAGAGGTTACCGAAGGTCCGGTTGGTTTCGGCCACGTCTTTTACTTCGTTCGCCAGCGCCACCGGGTTTTCGAGGTTCACGATGAGCGTCTGGGCGTAATTGCCGTTGGCGTCCCGGATGGGCAGCGTCGGGTCCTGGAAAATGGCGGTATTGACCACCCCGGCCCCTTCGTTGATGCTGACGCCGTTCGGCACAAAATCGTCTTTCACCAGGCTGGTGTTCAGGTTCAGGCCAAACTTGAATTTGTCGTCGTTGTAAGTCAGGTTGGCCCGACCGATGTATTTTTTGATACCCGAACTGATGATGACGCCCTTCTGATCGTAAAAATTAGCCGATGCGTAATAGTTGAATTTATCCTGACCGCCCGAGAACGCCAGCTGGTGGTTGCGCGTGTAGCCGGGGCGGTAAATTTCTTTCTGCCAGTTGGTTCCGGCTCCGATGGCGGCAATTTGTTCAGCCGTAAATTCCGGGGCCAGTCCCTGATCTTTTTTCAGGTCGTTCAGCAGGCTGACGTACTGCTGCGTGTTCAGCATCGGAATGGTTTTGGTCACATTCTGAAAAGCCGTGTAGGCGTTGTAATTGACTTTCAGCTTGCCTTTGGTTCCTTTTTTCGTCGTCACCAGAATGACCCCGTTGGCCCCCCGCGAGCCGTAAATGGCCGTCGCTGATGCATCTTTGAGCACTTCAATGGACTCAATATCGGCCGGGTTCAGTGCGTTCAGCGGGTTGCGAACCGCCCCATCGGTGGTGACCGGCGAGTTGGGCACAACGGGTGAATTGTCGATGGGCAGACCGTCAATGACGTACAGCGGCTCGTTGTTGGCGTTGATGGAGTTGGCCCCCCGGATGCGAATGCTCACTCCCCCGCCGGGTTCGGCGCTGGCCTGCGTGATCTGTACCCCGGCGGCCCGGCCCGCAATGAGTTGATCCACCGACGTCTGAACGCCTTTGTTAAACTCCTTCGAATCCAGTGAGCTTACGGCGCCAGTCAGGTCACTTTTCTTCTGGGTACCGTACCCCACCACCACTACTTCGTTCAGTTGCCGGGTGTCGACGATGAGCTTCACGTCGAGCTGGCTTTTGCTGTTGACCGACACTTCCTGTCGGATGAAGCCTACGCCCGAGAACACCAGCACGGCATTCGGGGCCGCCTGAATCTGGTAGTTACCTTCCGCGTCGGTGACGGTTCCCTGCGTCGTGTTTTTGATCAGCACGTTGATGCCAGGAATACCGTTCCGGTCGTCTTCGGAAGTTACTTTTCCTTTCACCGGGCTTTGCGAATAACCCGCTACCTGGAGGAAAATGAAAAAAGCCGAGAGCAGCCGAAAGCCAGCTTTCTGATTGGTAATATGGTACAGGTATTTCATGGAGGGTTTATGTTTGCAGGTATATTTGATTAAATCCAGAGATTTAGAAGATTAATAAGAACGAGTAGAAACCGCTTTGGCATTCCCAAAACGTCAACCGATCAAATAAGAAAGTAAATCAACAACAGCAACAACAACCGGAAGCGAATAGGGTTGTTGAAAAAGGGCCATCAACAGGTGCGGACGGTCTAGCGTCCCGCCGGAAAGGTCTGTTTAAAAGCGTAGAATTTTTCATGATGCAGGCTCCAGCTAACCGTGAAATCAAATTCTTGTTATTCCAGCAACTTAGTGGAGTAACAAAGGAATAGGATGCCACAAACAAAACCAACACTTCCCCGGGAAAAATGTGGATAAACCAATACATTGTTTGCATTGTGCAAATCCCGAGGCTTTGGGCGGCCAAAAAAATATTTCGCAGAGCTTAGCGGAGGGCATCAGAGAAGAGATCAAAGGCTTCGCTAAGCGTTAGAAACCGTTACGATACAACCAACAAACCAACCGTGTATACAACTGATTTTGACGCCGTTGTCGTCGGTTCCGGTCCGAATGGGCTGGCGGCTGCCATCACCCTGCAACAAACCGGGCTGTCGGTGTTGGTGCTGGAGGGAAAACCGACCATCGGCGGGGGGGTGCGTTCGGCGGAGTTAACGCGGCCCGGTTTTGTGCATGACGTCTGCTCGGCCATCCATCCCCTGGCGATCAACTCGCCTTTTTTCCGGACACTGCCACTCGCCGATCACGGATTGACGTATATCGAGCCACCCGTGGCGGCTGCCCACCCGTTCGACGACGGCACGGCGGCCATCCTGACCCGGTCGCTGGAAGAAACCGCCCGGCTGCTGGGCGCGGACGAATCGGCGTACCTGGACTTGTTTAAACCGCTCGTTGACCTCTGGCCCCGCATCGACGCCGACGTGCTGGGGCCGTTGACGTTTCCGAAGCACCCCGTCGATTTTGCGCGTTTCGGGCTCAACGCCTTACCCCCTTCGACCTGGCTGGCCCAACGGTTTAAAACCAGACAGGCCAAAGGACTCTGGGCGGGCATGGCGGCTCACTCCATTCAGCCGTTGTCGAACGTGGCCACGTCGGCCATGGGCATTGTGCTGATGCTGTCGGCCCATGTGGGGGGCTGGCCGTTGCCAAAGGGCGGTTCGCAGCAGATTGCCAACGCCCTGGCCTCCTATTTCCGGTCGCTGGGCGGCACAATTGAAACAAACCAGTATGTTACTTCGCTGGGCCAGTTGCCCTCGGCAAAAGCGATTGTGTTTGATGTAACGCCCCGGCAACTGCTGCAAATCGCCGGGCACCGGTTTTCCGCGCTTTACCGATGGCAATTAAAACGGTACCGCTACGGAATGGGAGTTTTCAAAATCGACTGGGCGCTGGATGGACCGGTTCCGTTTACCGCTGAACGCTGCCGTCAGGCCGGGACGGTTCATCTGGGCAACACGCTGGAAGAAATTGCCAACTCCGAACGACGGACCGCCCAGGGGCACCATCCCGAACGGCCGTATGTCCTGCTGGCTCAGCAAAGCCTGTTTGACGAAACCCGGGCGCCAGCGGGTCAACACACGGCCTGGGCGTATTGCCACATCCCCAACGGTTCGGAAAGAGATATGACCGAGACCATTGAAAAGCAGGTCGAACGGTTTGCTCCCGGTTTTCGCGACCGGATTCTGGCCCGGCACACGATGAACCCGGCCCAGATGGAAGCGTACAATCCGAACTACATCGGGGGCGACATCAACGGCGGCATTATCGACATTGGCCAGTTGTTTACCCGGCCCGCCCTGCGCTGGTCGCCCTACCGGACCTCCGCCAAAGGACTTTATATCTGTTCCTCTTCTACCCCACCGGGGGGTGGGGTTCACGGCATGTGCGGGTATCACGCGGCCCAGCGGGTGTTGAAAGATGTGTTTGGCCGGTAATTCCGTTTTTCTCCCTATCTTGGCTATTTCATCAACTCATCACCGCCCGTTAACCCGGCCATGAAAACCTTTTTAACCCTTACCAGTCTGCTCCTTGGCCTGACCCCGTCTTTCGCTCAGGATCAATCCGGAATTCCAGCCGAAGCCCGCGCGGCCGCCCAGTCCGTAAAGCCGGAAGCGATTAAAGCCCACATGCGCTTTCTGGCCGACGATGCCATGGAAGGCCGCAAACCGGGTACGCGGGGCTATCGGCTGGCGGCCAATTATGTGATCTCCCAATTTGAAGCCCTGGGCCTGCAACCGGCGGGCGACGAGAAGACGTACTGGCAGAAAGTACCGCTGCGCCAGTGGCGGGTGCAGGAGGAAGGCAGTTCGCTGGCGTTCATCGGGAAAAATGGCCAGGAACAACCGTTGACGTTCGGGAAGAATTATACGCTCAGCCCGGTTTACGGGGATGAAATAAGCGAAATAACCGCGCCGGTTGTTTTCGTCGGTTTTGGCGTGACGGCCCCCGATCTGAATTACGATGATTACAAAAATGTGGATGTTAAGGGCAAAATCGTCGCGTATTTCAACGGCGCTCCGGCGGCTTTCCCGTCCAACCAGCGGGCCTACCACGGCTCGGCCAAGCTCGAGAACGCAGCGGCCCACGGTGCGGTTGGCGTGATCTCGTTTAGCCTGCCCACCGACGTTCGCAACCGCATGGAAGCCTCATCGGGCCGGGTGCGGCAGGGTACTTACCGCTGGCTGGGCAAAGATGGCAAGCCGCAGCGGGTTTTCCCGGAACTGAAGGGAGTAGCCTCCCTGGGCGATTCAACGGCCCGGACGGTTCTTGCCCAATCCGGCCGCTCGCTGGCCGACATCATCGCAGCTGCCAACAAGAGCATCCCGCAGGCGTTTCCGCTCAACTTTTCGGTTCGGATGAAAACCGAAACCCGTTCCGGGGGGGATATCACGGGTTATAACGTAGTAGGTGTGCTGCCCGGAACCGACCCGGTGCTCAAAAATGAATACGTGGTTTACGCGTCCCATCTTGACCACCTCGGCATCGGTCGGCCCGTGAAAGGAGATTCGATTTTTAACGGGGCGCACGACAACGCATCGGGCGTGGCCATCAACCTGGAAGCGGCCCGGATGTATGCCTCGCTGCCGACCAAACCCAAACGTTCGATTTTGTTTGTGGGCGTCACAGCGGAGGAAATGGGCCTGCTGGGCTCCGATTACTTTGCCAGCAACCCGACGGTTCCAAAAGAAAACATTGTAGCCAATCTGTGTCTGGACATGCCGTTTTTTTTCCACTCCCTGATAGACATTGTCCCTTACGGTTCGGAGCATTCCAGCATGGCGAAGGAAGTCAATACCGTGGCGAAGTACCTGGGTGTCAAGGTGGCCAAAGATCCCATTCCGGAGCAGGTGGTGTTCATGCGCAGCGACCATTTCAGTTTTGTCCGGCAGGGGATTCCGGCAATTTACATCAAAAGCGGTACCGAAACCGGCAATCCGCAGCTCAATGGCCTGAAACTCAACCTCGACTGGCGGGCCACCATCTACCACTCTCCGCAGGATGAAATTGATCAACCGTTCGATTTCAACGCGGCTGCCAAACACGCCCAGCTTCAGTTCCTGATCGGTTACCTGACGGCCCAGAACCCGAAGCGGCCCACCTGGAATCCGGGCGATTTCTTTGGCACCAAGTTCGGCTCCCAGCAAACCGTTAAATCGCCGGGTGACACAGGAAAATAAAACAAGCTTAAAGCCATGAATACGCTCAAAACCGTCGTAACATCATTCGTATGGATGCTCCTGCTTGGCTCGTGTGAAAAACCCGACTGCCAGGCGCCACCGCCGTCCTATGGTTTTGCGTTTGTGGATACTTCAGGGCAACAGCTGACGGATACCACGCTGGCCCGGTCGGTTAAACTGACCTACGCGGGAGCGTCTGGAACGCCAACTCAGGTGAAAGAAAGTGATTTTAAAGCCCAACCGTCCAGCCCGTATCCCTACGTCTACGAAGCATCCTACAATTTACTGGTTCAGGCGGCTGAAAAGGGCCAGAACGGCTACACCGTTGAGATCGGTGGAAAGCCACGAGGAACGTTAAACCTGAAAACATACGTCAATCGTACCCCCTGCAATGGCTGGTACAATCTGGCAGAAGTTCGCTACGACAACACCGTTGTGAACCCCATGATCGGCAACGGGGTTACTTACGTTGTTTTTGTCACCCTGTAAAAACGGCAACGGAATCAACGCCCATAAAAAAACCACCCGGCCGGGTGGTTTTTTTATGGGCGCTAGAATCTTAAACGTTCATCAGCGACTCCCGACGGCGCATTTTACCGGCCGGAATGCCGAACATCATCTTGAACCGGCGGCAGAAATAAGCCGTGTCTTTGTAACCGACTTCGGCTCCGATTGCCCGGATGCTTTTCTTCGACGTGCGGAGCAGGCCCACGGCGGATTCCATCCGCTGGTATTCGATATAGTCCTGCGGATTGATTCCCGTCAGCATTTTGAAGTACTGACCGACGTAATCTTCCGAAACGTTGGCAACGTTGGCCAGCACCTTGTTCGACAGGTCACCGCCGAGGTTATCTTTGATGTAGGCGAAGATGTCGATCAGACGGGGATCTTTGAAGTACGTACTATTGGTCACCAGCTGCTCAACGAACAGACGGTTTTTCAAAATGTAACGAATGACTTCAATAACGATTTCCTCGGTTTTGATTTTGATGATCCGTCCTTTACCCGCTGTCTCCAGCATATCTTCCGCCAGAATCTGGTTGATGGTCTGCACCAGCGAATCTTCCCGTTTGATAATAAACGGCGGCACGTCCAGTGAGTTGAAGAAGTTCACCGAGTCGAATACTTTCGCTTCGAAGGATACGTACCCGAACGAATTGGGCATGTTCGCGATTTTCTGCGGATCACGGTTGGCTTCGAAATACTGTTCTCGGTGAATCATGAACTCCTCGTTCGTGACCGTTTTAGGCTGCGACGCATCTCCGTAAGTTACGGTTACGTGCTTGCCGCCCGGAATGAACAACATATCACCCACGTCTACCTTCACTTTTTCTTCGCCGAACGATACTTCGCCGTTGTAAAGAACGGTTAGTGTATTCTCAACGTCGTAATAGTTTTTGATGGTTATGGGTTGTAAAATGCGGATGTTGCGAGCCTTGATGAACTTCACACCCAGCGATTCGATTATTTTATTATAGTCTTCCATAGGGGGAAAGTGATGTACCTACATTGATTATTTTGCAAAGTTGCACAAATCTAATAAATTGTACAAATCTAATAAAGCCCTCACTCTTGCGAAAAGATAAAAAAAATAGCGCGATACCCATAAAGTATCGCGCCAAATTTTTGAAAAATTGTGCTGCCGCTGAAAAAGTTCTATTTAACAAGCTCCCGGGCGATAACTAATTTTTGGATTTCCGACGTACCTTCATAAATCTGCGTAATCTTCGCATCCCGCATTAATCGCTCCACGTGATATTCTTTTACGTATCCGTATCCCCCGTGAATCTGAACGGCTTCTGTAGTTGCCCACATAGCGACCTCCGACGCAAATAATTTAGCCATGGCCGCAGCCTGCACAAAATCTTTTTGTTCGTCTTTCAACCGGGCGGCTTTGTACACCAGCAGCCGGGCGGCTTCAATTTTGGTAGCCATTTCGGCCAGCTTGAACTGAATGGCCTGGTGATCAAAAATTTTTTTTCCGAAGGCCTGCCGTTCCTGCGAATACGCTAAAGCCAGTTCGTAAGCCCCGGCGGCAATCCCCAGCGCCTGAGCCGCAATACCGATCCGGCCCCCGTTCAGCGTAGACATCGCGAACTTGAAACCAAAACCGTCGTCGCCGATGCGGTTTTCTTTCGGCACCTTTACGTCGGTAAACATCAGCGAGTGGGTGTCAGACGCCCGAATGCCCATCTTGTCTTCCTTTTTGCCAACCGCAAAGCCGTCCTGCCCTTTTTCAACGATCAGGCAACTGATGCCCCGGTGTTTTTTTTCGGCGTCGGTTTGCGCCATAACGAGGTAGACGCCCGCCGAATTGCCGTTGGTAATCCAGTTCTTGGTTCCGTTCAGCAGATAATGGTCGCCCTCGTCGATGGCCGTCGTGTGTTGCGATGTCGCATCCGAACCCGCTTCCGGCTCCGACAGGCAGAAGGCCCCAATGGTCTCGCCCGTGACCAGCCGGGTCAGGTACTTCTGTTTTTGCTCTTCGCTACCAAATTTCTCCAGCCCCCAACAAACCAGCGAGTTGTTGACCGACATAATAACCGAACAGGAGGCATCGACTTTGGAAAGTTCTTCCATCGCAATTACGTACGAGACGGTATCCATGCCGCCCCCGCCGTACTCGGGTGCTACCATCATGCCCAGAAAGCCCAGTTCGCCCATGCGCCGGACCTGCTCGGCCGGAAATTTAGCCAGATTGTCGCGCTCGATTACGCCGGGCAGCAGTTCGGTTTGCGCAAAATCCCGCGCGGCTTCGCGCACGGCCTCATGCTCTTCGGTAAGGTTAAAGTTCAGACCTGATAATTCCAGTGTGGACGACGTCATAAGCGGTGAAGTGTTTAGTCCGTACTAATTTTCCGGTCGAAGAATTTACGGGTTTTCTCCATTCCTGTCAATCCTTCCGATCTTATTTTAATTGTAATCTAAGAATAAAAGTCAGGGCGTAATGACCACTTTGCCCAGCACTTGCCGATTCATCATTTCGCGCAGGGCCTGCGAGGCTTTTTCAAGCGGGTACTGCACCTGAATGTGCGGCCGGATGTGCCCCTGTTGATAAAACGTCAGCAATTGCTGAACATTATTTCCATTGTCGGCGCGTTGCTTTTCGGCAAACGCCCCCCAGAACACTCCCACCACCGAGCAGCCTTTCAGCAACGGCAGATTAAGCGGAATCGACGGGATTTGTCCAGCCGCAAACCCCACCACCAGATATCGTCCCTGCCAACTGACGGAACGGAGGGCGGCTTCGGTCAGGTCACCGCCAACGGGATCGCAAACCACATCGACGCCCTGCCCGCCGGTTATTTCCCTGAGCCGTTCGCGCAGATCGTCGCGGCTGTAATTAATCACATCGCTGGCCCCCGCCTGCCGACAAAGTGCCAGTTTCTCGTCGGTTGAAGCCGCAGCAATCACCCGGGCGCCCATCATCCGGCCCAGTTCGACCGCAGCCAGCCCAATGCCCCCGGCGGCTCCCAGCACCAGCAGGGTTTCGCCCGCTCGCAGATTGGCGCGGTCTTTCAGGGCGTGGTACGAGGTCCCGTAGGTATACATCAGGGCGGCCGCCGTCCCATACTCCATACCGTCCGGCAGCGGAAAAGTCTTGTGCCCGTCGGCCAGCGTTTCTTCGGCAAAACCGCCAAAACCGGTGAGCGCAAACACCCGGTCACCGGGTTTCAGGTGCGTAATACCCGCGCCCACTTCTTTCACGATGCCGGCCACTTCGCCCCCGGGCGAAAACGGAAACGGCGGCTTGACCTGGTACCTGCCCTGAATCATCAGGGTATCCGGAAAATTGACCCCACAGGCTTTGACCTCAATCACCAGCTTGCCGTTAGCGGCTTTCGGCGACTCAGTTTCTTCAAGCGTTAGATGTTCGGGCGGGCCATACTGGCGACAAAGAAGGGCTCTCATACTTTACGTAAAGATCACGATTAGCGCAGCACCGGTTACCATAATAGCGGCACCGACGAGCTTCTGAACAATATTTTTTTCCTTGAAAAACTGATAGCCAAACAGCACGTTCAGCAGGGCCGAGGTTTGAAACAGCGCCAGCACGTAACCAACCTGCATTCCGTCAAACGCGACGTTGGTGGAAAATTGCATACAACCCGTTGAAACAAACAGGGCCGCGCAGGTCCCTTTCTGCGCCGAAAACACCCGAATCTGTTCCTTCAGGCGACGGCGCAGTGTCATGATGATCCAGCCGAAGGAAAACAGAAAACCAAGCACGCACCAGAGCACAAACGTGGTCATGGCCGACGACAGCAGCATGGCGCGTTTGATAAACACCGCTTCGATGGCCGAGCAGACCAGCGCGATCAGCCGGAACTGAATTTCCGGTTGTTTCAAAATATCCAGTGAAAACCCGCGGCCCCCTTTCCCGGACCCCAGCACCACATAGCTCCCGGCCACAATCAGCGCCACCCCCACCGCCCCCATCCAACTCGGAATTTCGTTCAGCAACAGCATACCAAATACGATGCTCACGACGGATTTATAGGCGTTAACCGGTCCCAGCACGGACAGTTCGCCCGTTTGGATGGCTTTGATCAGGAGTACATTGCCCAACACACCGATTGCGTTAAAAAGAAGGACGTTCCACCAGAACTCGTGGGGCAGGCTGTCCAGGTCTAATTTGGCCCAGAAGGGAATGGTTAAAAGACTCAAAAAACCGTACGTTGCCGAGGAAACAAACAACGGTTCCGCCGAGCGTTGCGTGAGCTGCTTCTGAAAAACGTTCGATAAAGGACTTGAGACGATGCGGACAACAATGGCAACGGTGGTCAGGGTGATGATAAGTAATACCATGTATTTTGTAATCTTGTAAAAAACTCCGCTTTATGCTTCGCTTCGGGCTTCTGATCAGCTTTTGCTTCCTCATTTCTTCTGTCTGGGCACAGAAAAAAATAGCCATCACCGTCGACGACCTGCCGGGCGTTACGCAGTTTTACCGCTCCCCCAACGGCAAGACTGAGATGAATCAACGGCTCATCCGGCATTTTACCACCCACCGCGTCCCGGCCATCGGTTTCGTGGTTTCGCAGTGGCTATACGGCAACGATGGCCTGGACCCGAAGCAGGTCAATGTACTAAAAATCTGGCTTGATGCCGGGCTGGAACTCGGAAATCACACCTTTTCCCACAAAGACTACACCGTGATCAGCATTCCGGAGTATCAGGATGAGGTGGTGCGCGGGGAGCAAATCACCAAACAACTCGTCGAACAGCGGGGCCAACCGTTTCGTTTCTTCCGGCATCCGTTCCTGCGCAAAGGCGAAACACCCGCCAAAAAAGACTCCCTGGAACAGTTTCTGGCCCGGCGAAACTACCGCGAAGCGCCCGTAACGGTCGATAATTACGATTTTATGTTTTCGCAGGCCTACGACAACGCGCTTCTGAAAGGAGACACCGCGACGGCGGCTGCGGTGGGGCGGCAGTATCTGGATTACATGACGGATTATGTACGGTATTACGAAGCGCAGTCGGACTCGCTTTTTGGCCGACCGATTCCGCAGGTGCTGCTGACGCACGCCAACACGATCAACGCGGCTTACATGGGCGCGTTGCTGGATCGACTGGCGGGGCGGGGTTACACGTTTGTTTCGCTGGACGAAGCCCTGAAAGACGACGCCTACCGTTCGGCGGATCGTTACATCGGTAAAGGCGGCATCTCGTGGATCCACCGCTGGGCCCTGACGCGGGGAAAAAAGGGAGCGTTCTTCAAGGGCGAACCGGAAGTTCCGGCCTCAATTACCCAACTGGCCGAAGAAAAGTAACCGGTCGTATTCTTTAGCCTGAAAGGTGGTAACCGGCTTAGCCCGCAAGCAGCAATTCAGTCCTCATCCCTTCCGGTTCAAACCAGTTTTCGGGCTATACCGTCCGAACGGCGTTGCTTTGCCGACGGTTTTCCCGCAATTTTGGATTACCATGCGCAACCTTATCCGCTACCTTCGCGAACACCTGAAAGCCGATTTCCGCGTTGATCTCTACGCCCTGGCGGCCCTGTTTCTGGCCGTTTGCATCAGCATCAATTATTACCTGGACCTCGAAGACAGTTACATCGACGCTTACCGGGGCGACAACATCCGGATCGTATTTTATTTTTTGCTGTACGCGTTTGCCTATTACTCCGGCGTGGGGTTGTGGACCCGTTTTCACGGGCGGCCGGACATCTGGCGACGGCGGGATTTCTGGATATACAGCCTGTTTGGTTTAACTATTTACAGTTGGTATGCCGGTTATTACGGCTTCAACGAATGGAGCCATGCCGTTTTTAACGACCAGATTTACGCGTTTGCCTTCTACTGCCTGCGCAATTTGCAGTCGCTGATGACAGTCATTCTGCCGCTTGTGCTGTTCTACCGGTTTGTGGAGAAAGAATCCAACGGTTTTTACGGGATGCGTCCCAAATGGAAAGGGCTGCAGATTTACTTCATTCTGTTGTTGTGCATGGTACCGCTGATTACCTACGCATCGTTTCAGCCGTCGTTTCTGGAATCGTACCCCACCTACCGCGACACGAATGCCAACGAATTTTTCAACGTACCGGAATGGGTAACGGCCCTGGTTTACGAACTGGCCTACGGCTGGGATTTTGTGCCCACGGAACTGATGTTTCGCGGTTTTCTGGTCATCGGAATGGCGCAGATTCTGGGGCGGGGGGCGGTACTGCCCATGGTGATTACCTACGCGTTTATTCACTTCGGCAAGCCGCCCGGCGAAACCATCAGCTCCATTTTTGGCGGCTACATTCTCGGCGTCATTGCGCTCCAGACCCGCAGCATCTGGGGCGGTATCATCATCCACCTCGGTGTGGCCTGGCTGATGGAACTGGCGGCTTTTGTTCAGCTGGGGCTGGAAAAATAAATACGGGAGTAACGAAGACCGTAGCCGTTCGTTACTCCCGTTCGGTATACCAATTGGCCGATTACTTTGCGTCTCCCGACAACGGCACAAACCGGGCCGACAAATCGGGGTCTTTCATGTCTTTATCGAGCGGAAACATCGGCCGCTGGATTCGCTTGTAGGGCAACCGAAACAAGTCCTGATCGACTCCGCCGGGGGTCAGGGCCATGATCCAACCCGCCTGCATGTTGTAGAGTTCGGGTTCGAGGTAGCCGATTTTCACAACCACAATGTCGGCTTTCCGCGGAGCCAGCCCCAGCCGGGTGAAGTCGGCTTCCTTGTGGTACGGTTTGCGTTTCTGGGTGACAATGACGTGAACGCTGCCCACTTTCACAACCACTTCGACCTCGGCATCTTTGTCGCCCTTGACGATGGACTCAACCGTACCTTTGAGCGGAACCGGGGGCGCAAACCGGGCGTCTACGTTCGCTCCCGCCTTGCCTTCCACCTGCCCGCCAACGCCAACCGCCATCGCTTTTTTCACCAGTTCCGGATCGGGAATCGACGCGTAAATGAGCGAAGGACCGTCGGCCCGCCGAAATTCCGGACGCGCCAGAATCTGCGTGAGCGTCCAGGTAACATCGCCCGCTCCGCCCGCCGTCGGGTTGTCGCCGGTATCGCTGATGAAGAACGGATGTTTGGGGCTGGTCAGGGCCTGGGCCAGTGACTCATCCAGCGTGCCCGTAGGAGCTACAAAATCAAACTGAGTACGGACGTTCCAGAAATCCCGGGCCAGCTTTTCGGCCGTCTGGGTTACCTTGGCTTTATCGTCACCAACGGCCATGACCACGGCGTGGTTGCGCGGCTCGTCGGCCCAGGCGTAACCAATCCAGATAGCCGCGTCCACAATTCCCTCCTGCTTGTCGGCCAGGGGAGCTACTTGCTGGTAGAGGCTCTTGCCCGGTTCGATGCGGGTGCTGGTTTTTTCGCCCGGCAACAGGATCGGAATGGGAATCCAGGCTTTATAGGCCGGTTTGCCTTTACCGCTTTTAAGCCGCTCCAGCAGGTTAACCACGGCGCGCTCCTTGGTCTGCATGGCATCTTCGTGCGGAGCCAGCCGGTAGCACGTCATCAGGTCAGTATTTTGCGCCAGCCGCCACGACACGTTCCCGTGCAAGTCCATCGACGTGGAAATAAGCGTCTTGTAGCCAACAACTTTCCGGATCCGGATCAGAAAATCTCCTTCCGGATCGTCCAGGCCCTGAACGCTCATGGCGCCGTGAATATCGAAGTACAGGCCGTCGTAAGGCCCGTATTTTTTAAGCGTATCCAGCGTCTGATTCACCAGCGATTCGTAGGCTTCCCGCGTTACAGCCCCGCCCGGCAGGGATTTACCCACCACGGCAGGCAGCCAGAGCGCCTGTTTGCGCAGGGGCGATACGGGCATCATAAATGGGTAAGCGTTGAACACCTCCGGACCGTAACGGGCGTGAAAAGCGGGCTCAAGCGTAACGGCCGGGGAAAACGTGCTGGATTCAATGCCCAGACCGGCAATGGCAACGCGGGGTAACGGCTTCTGCCCGGCGGTAGTGTTCGACTGGGCAACGCCCGAGTAAATGCTGAAAAAACAGGCGACAAGGCCTAAGAAAAGCTGTTTCATGCCTACAATTTAAATTATTTTAAAGAGTCGGCAAGGCATTTAATGATTTTGACGAAAACCCGCCTGGTGGATACCAAAAATTCAAAAGGTTATCCAATTTGCGTTCAGGATAGCTCATTTATAAACCCAGATTGTGCAAAACCGGTGTATATTTCCGTATCACGAGTTCTTTCCAGAACAGGCCACAAACCGATATGCCAGAACGACTTCTGAATCACCTGACCCGATTTGTAACCGTACCGGCTGAAGACCACGCCAGGATCGTGCCTTTTTTCCGGCCCATAACGCTGGCCAAAAAAGAAAACCTGGTGGAAGCCGGGCAACTCTGCCGGGCGAATTACTTCGTGTTGAAAGGCTATCTGCGGATGTTCTTTGTAAACGAAAAAGGCGTGGAACACACCACCCAGTTTGCCCTCGAAAACTGGTGGCTGACGGACGACATGGCTTTCCAGCAACGCCGAATCACGAATTTCTACATTCAGGCCGTGGAAAAAACCGAGGTGCTGGCCATCGATTTTCAGGCCCAGGAAGAGCTTTGCGCGCAGTTTCCCCAACTCGAACGGTATTTCCGACTGATTTATCAGAAAGCCTACGCGGCTGCTCAGCTTCGCATCAGGTATCTGTACGATTTTTCGCGGGAGGAGCTGTACCACCACTTTCATGACCGCTATCCCGATTTCGTCCAGCGCGTTCCGCAGTATCTGCTGGCGTCGTTTTTGGGTTTCACGCCCGAATACCTCAGCGAAATCAGGAAGAAAAAGCGTTCTTAAACCCGTTTAAGTTTTTCCGGAAAGCCGCTGTCTACTTTTGTCCCATCACCAGAAGACACGTATACAATGGAAAAGCGAATTAACATTCAGGTTATTGAACCCCAGGCGTTTAAGGCCATGTATGGGCTGGAAGGGTATCTGCAAACCGCCCAATTGACCAAAACGCACAAGGACCTGATCAAAATCCGGGCATCCCAACTCAACGGCTGCGCCTTCTGCATTGATATGCACACGAAAGAAGCCCTGAAAGCCGGCGAAACCCCGCAGCGGATTTTTCTGCTGAACGCCTGGAAGGAGACCGAGCTGTTCACCGAAGAGGAAAAAGTGATTCTGGCCCTAACGGAGCAGGTCACGCTGATTCATCAGAACGGCGTGACGGCTGACCTCTATCAGCAGGCTGAAAAACTGTTTGATAGTCACTATCTGGCGCAGATCATCATGGCCATCGTTACCATCAATGCCTGGAACCGGATTGCCATCAGTACGCACCTGGAATTGGGCAAATAAGCCCGAAGAGCCGTTTTATCACTTGAAAACCGGCTTCCGGCGAAGAAAGACAAAACCGGCTTCCTCCTGAATAATCTCCAGATTCGGATTGTAGCGAAACTGATCGATGTTGATGTTGCGGGTGACAAAAAAAGCGGGTTTGTCAACCGGGCCATTGATCAGCCAGTCTTCGCGGTAGCTGTTGGGGTTGGTCGGCGGTTTTTTCCGGAAATAGAACAGGTGGGCGTAACTTTTATAGCCGATGGGTTCAATATACACATCCTGGCCCTGTTTGGCTTCGTAAAAGTCGATAACGGCGCCCTGGGTATACCGTTCAATTTTGGGAACAATCGTCGGCAACACCAACCACAGCAGCAACGGTGTAGCCATAAATAAACCTACGATGCTCCGGAGGGGTTGCGACCGCCGAAACCACAGAATTGCGGCAATTGCCAGACCGTAAGCCGCTCCGATGATCCACTCCCACCCCGCCCACTCTACCGGTGCGGTCAGGTTGGCAGCCGCAAAGCGGTCTTTGATGTGCGGGATGAGGGCCGCGGCATTCATCCCCACCAGCGGCAGGGCGGCAATCAGCAGGCCCAGCACACCCCCGATGATGGCAATACCGCCTGTCAGCCAGCGGTTCCAGCTCAATTGCCCCTTCAGATAGCCGTACAAAACCGTTGCGGCCAGGTACGAAACCGGAAACCAGGCCATCGACGAGTAATGCACGATCTTGGTTTTGACGATGGAAAAGAGAATCATCACCACCCAGAACAAAATGACCATCCAGCGCCGGAAAAAAACCGTTTGCTCGGTTTGTCCGTGGGTTGCACTCGGAAGAAAACCGCGAATGGCCAGCAGCGACATAGGAAAACAGCCCAGCAGAACAACCACAAAATGGTAGTAAAACGGCTGCTGATGCCCCGCGTCGGGCGTCGAGAAAAGCCGGATCTGGTAGCGAATAAATTCCTCAAAAAACCACCAGCCGTTTTTGATCAGTTCCAGACCAAACCAGACCGAAGCCACCGCCAGGGCACAACCGAAAAAAGCCAGCCCGTTCCGGACGCTGAGAATCGGGCGAAACCGTTGAAGCGCCCAGTACACCAAAAAGGTCAGCCCGAGCAGTAAACCGCCCACGGGCCCTTTGGTCAGCACCGCCAGCCCGACAAACAGGCCCGACAAGACCGTCTGGCCGGTTGCTCGGGCAGTACCGTAAGCCGCTACCGCCCGCGCCATAAACCAGACACTCAGGAAGATAAACAGGTTAAACGTCGGGTCGATGATACCGGATTTGAAATACAGGTGGGGCGTCAGGGAACCGAAATAAGCCAGCGCCCACAGCACCCCAAACCGCTCGTCGACCATTTTTTTACCAATCGAATAGAGCACCAGCAGGGTAATAATACCGACCACCGCGTTTGGCAGCCTAGCCGCAAACTCGCCAATTCCGAACAGCTTCATCGCCAGCACCTGCAGCCAGAAAAACAAGGGCGGTTTTTCCCAGAAAGGCTGAAAGTTGATTTGCACACGGGTGTAGTTGCCCGTTTCGATCATTTCCCGCGCCGACTCCGCAAAATTGATTTCGTCCCAATCGAACAGGTGAACGCGGCCCAAAAACGGGAAGTAAAAAAAGGCGCCAACCAGAATAATCAATACGGGAATAAAGCGCGACGGAATTCGGGGCATAGCGTTGGGGTTGATTTTGCAAAAGTACGGAAACTCCCCGTTCGGTAGTGCGGCAGCGTATATCTTTGCGGCTTCATCTTACCAACGCTTCTGATGGCAACCCAAATTCGCATTGGCGTAATCAACGTGTCCGACCGGGCCAGCGCGGGCATTTACGAAGACATTCCCGGCAAAGCCGTGGTCGGTTTACTGACGAAATACCTGAACTGCGCGTGGGAACCGGTCTACCGCGTCATTCCCGATGAGCAGCCCCAACTGGAAGCCACCCTGACGGAGTTGGCCGACACGGAAGGCTGCTGTCTGGTGGTGACCACGGGCGGAACCGGCCCGGCCCGGCGCGACGTGACCCCCGAAGCCACCGAAGCCGTCTGCCAAAAGATGCTGCCGGGATTCGGAGAGCTGATGCGGCAGGAAAGCCTGAAGTATGTGCCGACGGCCATTTTGTCGCGCCAGACCGCCGGTATTCGCAACCAGACCCTGATTGTCAATCTGCCCGGTAAACCCACGGCCATCGAGCAATGCCTGTCGGTCGTTTTTCCGGCGATTCCGTACTGCATCGACCTGATCGGCGGCCCTTACCTGACCACGCACGAAGACGTAATGAAAGTTTTCCGGCCCAAGTCAAGCTAACTTACAATTGATTACCGAGGCCGTCGAGTTGGTCCTCAATCCAGTCCATACCGCGACCCAGCAGGGCCTGCATCAAACAAACACGGTTGTCAAAATCATCGTTGCCGGTTTCTTCGCTGTTCATAAAATCGCGGACCAGTCGGGCATTTTCGTTGACCTGTGGGTTCGTCACAATCTCGTCGCCATCGGTGCGGTATTCGGAAAAGGCGGGTAGTTCGGAGTCGAAGTGCTGGTAGAAGAGGTGGCCACGCGCCGTCCGAACGGCACACAAAATGCCGCTGCCCCGGCTGGTGGAGGGGGCCAGACTACCTTCCAGTCCTTTTTTCAGGACAATAACGGCATCAAAACCGGCCATGAGCGCCAGTTCCGCCGTCTTTATCTGTGATTTTACCTGAAAAACGGACGTAACCAGAATGCGGGCGCTGCACGGGTTCAGGATGCGTTCGAGCGTTGACAGGAACGGGCGTTTCAAGATAACGCGTCGGCGATCAACCCAGCGATTCAGGGCGGGCGAGAGCGCTTTCTGATCGAGCACCCAGCCAAACGGTTCCGGGGGCGTATTGATTTCGTGGTTGCTCTGCAGCATCTGACACCCCAGGTACAAATAAAGGTCGTGGGCGTTGAGCGTATATTTAGGACCCGGTGTCCGGCCAACAACCGATAGCGCCCCGTATCCGCGCTGCTCGAAAAAATGAGCCAGCAGGGGCGTAATCAGGTAGGTATGTTCAACCCCGTCGAACGGTTCGGCAATCTGCACCAGCGGCCGGTCCATGCAGCTCAACTGCCGAAAACCGGGCGTAATGGTTTCCATAGCGGCATTGTACAACCCGCGGTACTCATCGTTGGTCTCGTTCCGCACGCGCAGAATGCTGGTAGCCATGCCTTTAAACGTCTCACAATTTTCGTCCGTGAACAGGAAGTTCCCCAATTGGTGCGCTTCACTCGAACGAAGAATGTGGCCTTTCAGCAGTTTTGTAGCAATTGGAAATAGATTGGAAGGGAGATCCGGACAAACTTTATTAATAAAAAAAGTGGGATTCAGAAAGGAATCTTTTCCGAAAACCTGCTCGAGGGAACGCTCTTCCGGGGTAGGGCCTTTGGCCAGCAAAGCACCCAGGAAAGCCCCTTTCTGCAAAGGGTCCGCCTGGTCCGACAGCAGCACCTGCCGACATTCCTCCATCAGGGCGGACGGTAGTGGCCGGCTATTTTGCTTCCCGATTCCGATGTGCTGAATACCCCGCCCCAGCGCAGTTGCGGTAGGATCAGCGAGGAATTGCGGTTGATACATAAGCAATGATCACCTTGGAATTATAGCCGAATTTATAAAAAGAGCGATAGTTTACCGAAAAGCCCAACTATATTTAAGCAGTATTTTCAATAAATACCAATTATTTATTGGCATATGACTATTTTATCAATTTATATTTTGGAGTAAAATAAATTTTGCCAAATTTCCGATTACAATTGCAAGACGCGTTAAGATAGGGTTAAAGATGAGCGCTTTTCCCAAGTGAAAGGCAACCCACCAAACTATTTACCGCTGTGATGTAATTATTTTAAGAAAAAATAAGAATTCGGTCTCATGAACGCCGGAATCGGAAACGCCGGTCATGCCAGGCTTTGGGATTTCGATCCCAGTACCGGTTCAGAAATAAGAAGACGGCAACGGACGTAGCCGTCCCGATGATTGAACCAACGTAAATGTCTTCCACGAAGTGCTGAAAGAGATAAACCCGCGAGTAAGCCGTGATGATCGCCAGCAGCGCCCAGAACCAGCCCCGGCTTTTCTGCTCGTCGAGCAGGGCCAGCAGACAGAAAATGGCAAAAGCGGTGGTAGAATGACCCGACGGAAAACTGTTGTAGCTGTGAATATCCAGCCCCTCGATTACCCGGTATTGCCAGGTTGAGTGCTCAAAATACTTCAAGGGCCGCAGTGATTCCGAAAAAACCAGCTGTTTCAACACCCGGACGATGGCGGTAGACAGGAGGAAGGAAGCCGCCCCCATCAGCGCAAACCGAAACGAACGGAAAGCCAGCGCCACGGTGACCATAACGGCAAAGGCGCCGTCGCCCAGGTACGTCACGTTGCGGAAAAACAGATCGGCGCTGGGCGCGTTGCGGGCGTTGACCCATTGCATCAATTCCGTTTTGCTATAGATCAGCATCAAAATGCTGACCAGCGTGAAGGCACTCAGGTAGACGATAAAAAACGAGCGGTTTCGGGCGAATATATCCATGGGCGACAAAAATAAAAAGCAAACAAATTAAAGCGCAGCAGGCTGTAAATTACCTGCTAATCTTTTATGGTTCAGAAATAGTTTGTAACTTTGCGGACTATTTTGAGAAGAGCGTGAAGGAGCTGCAAAAATACGACATCCAGATCAGCAGCCTGGAAAACAAATCGTACGAATTTGACTTTGAATCCGGCGATGCGTTTTTTGAGGCTTTGGAACAGGACTTGATTCAGCGCGGATCGTTCAAGACGCATTTGGTTCTGACCAAATCGTCGTCCATGATCCAGTTGAATTTTCATATCAACGGTACGGTGGAATTGATTTGTGACCGGAGTCTGGACCCCTTCGATGAGCCATTGGCTATTCAGGAACAATTGTTTCTGAAATACGCCGACCACGCCGAAGAACTGACTGACGAAATTGAATTGATTCTGTGGGAAACCCAGCAGATCAACATTGCACGGTACTTGTTTGACTTTATCGTGCTGTCGCTGCCCATGAAAAAACTGCATCCTCGTTTTCGCGCAGAAGAAGCTGATGAGGACGAAGAGCAGGAAGGCAAAGTGGTGTATCGTTCGGAGTCCTCGACCGAGAATGAGGATGAAGCCAGCGAACCGCCCGTTGACCCGCGTTGGGAAGCATTACGAAAACTGAACAATAATTAATAATACCATTTGTTATTGCTTCCGGGCCAATCCGGTAACCGGAGAAATGACAAGATTAGACTGACAATTGATCCAATAAAGTTATGGCACATCCCAAACGCAGACACTCAAGCACCCGCCGGGACAAGCGTAGAACACACGATAAACTGACCGCGAAGGCCCTGTCTTTTGACGCAACAACGGGCGAAATCCACGTCCGTCACCAGGCGCACGTATTCGAAGGTAACCTGTACTACAAAGGTAAAATGGTTATCGAAAACTACGCACCAACGGCCTAACGGTTTATCCCTCCCCTGTAGGGGTTTTTTCCAGCGTACGAAAACTTCTTTCAGGAGGTTGGGGTTGACAAGTATTTCACAGGAATCTGCACTGGATGAACGTGAAATACTTTTTTATTGCCGGGCAACTAGTATTTTTACACGTTTGTTTACCAATTCAGCGCACCCAAACCTGGTTCAATGAGAATCGCAGTCGACGCTATGGGTGGTGATTTCGCTCCAGACGCTATCGTAGAAGGAGTTGTAATGGCCACCAAAGAATTACCGAGTGACGTTACCATCGTACTGGTGGGCCAACAGCGGATAATTGAAGATCTTCTTCAAAAGCATAATTATGCTGGCTCCGGCGTAGAGATTGTTCATGCCGAAGATGTGATCGAAATGGGCGAGCACCCCACGAAGGCGCTCTCGCAAAAACCCAATTCCAGCATCGGAATTGGGTTTAAACTTTTACGTGACAAATCGGTCGACGCCTTTTGCAGCGCCGGAAATACCGGTGCCATGCACGTAGGAGCACTCTTTAGCAT
Organism: Larkinella insperata; assembly: GCF_026248825.1. Lineage (NCBI taxonomy): Bacteria > Pseudomonadati > Bacteroidota > Cytophagia > Cytophagales > Spirosomataceae > Larkinella > Larkinella insperata. Next base: position 1,745,523 of record NZ_CP110973.1, read on the forward strand.
CAAGGCCATAGAAGGCGTTCTGCGGCCCGCCATTGCCGGTTTTGTCCCGCAATTGAGTGGTGCTTCGGCGGTTATGGTTGACATTGGAGCCAATGCCGACTGCAAGCCGGAGATGTTGCTTCAATTCGGCGAAATCGGTTCGATCTATGCCCAGTATACCTTTGGCATTGAAAAACCGCGCGTAGCCTTGATGAACATCGGCGAAGAAGATCAAAAAGGTTCGCTGGTGGCTCAGGCGGCTTACCAATTGCTAAAGAATAGCCGAAAAATTAATTTTGTCGGCAACATGGAAGGGGGTGACTTTTTCCGCGACAAAGCCGATGTCATCGTGACCGACGGTTTCAACGGCAACATCCTGTTCAAAATGGGTGAGTCGCTTTACGAAATCACCAAAGAACTGGGCCTGAAGCACGATTTCATCGATAAAACGAATTATGAGTCGGTCGGCGGCAGCCCCATCGTTGGCGTTAATGGCAACGTCATTATCGCGCACGGTATCTCGTCGCCCCTGGCCATTAAAAACATGCTTAACCTGGCGAAAAGGCAGGTAGAATCCAACGCCTATACAAAAATTGCACAGGCTTTAAGTTGAAAATAAGACAAGCGATCAAAGACATGAGACAAAAGACTTGCGACACTCCACTAGTTGTATTACCCTGCTCCGGCTCTCTCGTCTCACGTCTACCTTCTTTTGTCTACCAAATCGATTGTATCACCGCGTATGAACAATAAAGCGGCAATTACGGGCGTATTCGGCTATGTACCGGACTACATCCTGACCAACGCGGAGTTGGAAAAAATGGTGGATACCAGTGACGAATGGATCACCAGCCGCACCGGTATTAAAGAACGGCATATTCTGAAAGGGGAAGGACTTGGTACGTCGCACATGGCCGCCAAAGCCGTTGAAGGGCTGCTGGCCAAAACCGGTACTGCGCCTAAAGATGTTGAGCTGCTGATTTGTGCCACCACGACTCCGGATTACGTATTTCCGTCGACGGCCAACCTGATTTGCGATATGACCGGTATCCGGGCCATCGGAAGTTTTGACATCCAGGCGGCCTGTTCGGGATTTTTATATGCTTTGACCATTGGTTCTCAGTTCATCGAGACCGGAAAGTATAAAAAAGTCGTTGTGGTGGGAGCGGACAAAATGTCGGCCATCGTCGACTATACCGACCGCACCACCTGCGTCCTGTTTGGCGACGGGGCGGGAGCCGTTCTGCTGGAGCCTAACACCGAAGGCAACGGTATTTACGATTCCATCATCCGCTCGGACGGTTCCGGCCAAAACCATCTGGTTCAGAAAGCCGGCGGAAGCCGTTACCCACCCAGCCACGAAACCATCGACAAACGCTGGCACTACGTCTACCAGGACGGCCCGTCGGTGTTCAAATTTGCCGTCAAGAACATGGCTGATGTTTCCGCCGAAATCATGGAGCGCAACCACCTGACGGGTAATGACATTGCCTGGCTGGTACCCCATCAGGCCAACAAGCGCATCATTGAAGCCACCGCCAACCGCATGGGCCTGGGCATGGACCGGGTCATGCTGAATATCCATAAATACGGCAATACCACCGCAGCAACCATCCCGCTTTGCCTGTTCGACTACGAATCGCAGTTGAAAAAAGGCGACAACCTGATTCTGGCCGCTTTTGGTGGCGGATTCACCTGGGGAGCGGCTTACTTGAAATGGGCAATTTGATTAGCTGAACCAAGATTGCGCTGATTTCCCGATTGATAACGATTTCATTTTAAATCATTTTAATCTCCGAAATTCGCGTACCGCCGTTTAGTATAATCCTTAAAACTCAGTGTAATCATAGTTCAGAAATTATGGCAACGACCGCAGATCTTCGGAACGGACTTGTGATTAATTTTAACCACGACCTGTTCCAAATCGTAGAATTTCAACACGTTAAACCCGGTAAAGGCGGAGCTTTCGTTCGGACGAAATTAAAGAGCCTTACGTCAGGTAAGGTACTTGACAATACATTCAATTCGGGGGTAACCATCTACCCAGTGCGGGTAGAGCGTCGGAAGTTTCAATACCTCTACAAAGACGAAACGGGTTATAACTTCATGGACAACGAAACATTCGACCAGATCAACCTGACGGATAAACTCGTTGAAACGGCTGACCTGATGAAGGAAGGCCAGGAGGTGGAAATTCTGATTAACGCAGAAACCGAAACGCCCCTGACCTGCGAAATGCCGCCTTTCGTTGAACTGGAAGTGACCTACGCCGAGCCGGGTATCCGGGGCGATACGGCCAACAGCCCCAAAAAGAAAGTTGAAGTTGAAACCGGCGCGACCATCATGGTTCCGCTGTTTATCGAACAGGGTGACAAAATCCGGGTCGATACCCGCACGTACGATTACGTTGAACGAGTAAAATAAAAAATGATGGAACATGAATGATGCATGGTAGATCAAGCCTATTCATCGTTCATCGTCCCTCATCACGCCGGCGACCCGGTCATCATTCAAAAAAGAGATGGACACGAAAGACATTCAGAAACTCATTGATTTCATCGCCCAGTCGGGTCTGGATGAAGTCAACATTGAGACCAACGAGCTGAAGCTGACCGTAAAACGATCTGGCCAGACTTCGGTTGCTCCGGGCCAGCCCGTTTCGGCGCCGGCTCCCCAGCCAGCCCAGCCCGCTGCTCAGCCAGCCGTTTCGGCGCCGGCGCTACCACCAGCCAGCCCAGCCCCTAAAGCAGATACGTCGAACTACCTGACCATCAAATCGCCGATGATTGGTACGTTCTACCGCTCATCCGGCCCCGACGTTGATCCTTTTGCGGAAGTAGGCGACGAAGTAAAGCCCGGGAAAACCGTGTGCATCATCGAAGCGATGAAACTCTTCAACGAAATCGAGTCTGAAGTAGCCGGCCGTATCGTCAAAGTCCTGGTTGAAAACGCTACTCCGGTTGAATACGACCAACCCTTGTTCCTTGTCGAACCCATTTAATGGCTGAATGAGCGAATGAGTGAATAAGTGAATAAGATCGAAATCACGCTTTTTATTCACTCATTCACTCATTTGTTCATTCATTCGAACTATATGTTTAAGAAAATACTTATCGCTAATCGGGGCGAAATCGCGTTGCGGATCATCCGGACGTGCCGCGAGATGGGCATCAAGACCGTAGCGGTTTATTCGACTGCCGACCGCGACAGCCTGCATGTGCGGTTTGCCGACGAAGCCGTCTGTATCGGTCCCCCGCCTAGCCGCCAGTCCTACCTGAATATTCCCAACATTATTTCGGCCGCCGAGGTAACCAGCGCCGACGCCATTCACCCCGGCTACGGCTTTCTTTCGGAAAATGCGGAATTTTCGCAGATCTGTGCCGATTACGGCATTAAATTTATTGGAGCCACCGCCGAGCAGATCAACGCGATGGGCGACAAAGCCACGGCGAAAGCAACCATGAAAGCCGCGGGCGTACCCGTCATTCCGGGTTCCGAGGGCTTGCTGGAATCGGTGGACGAAGGAAAACGCCTGGCAGCCGAAATGGGCTATCCGGTTATCATCAAGGCTACCGCCGGGGGCGGGGGCCGCGGTATGCGGATCATCCGAAGCGAGGCTGATTTCGACAAAGCGTGGCTCGACGCCCGTATGGAAGCCGGGGCCGCCTTCGGTAACGATGGTTTGTACCTGGAAAAATACGTTGAAGAACCGCGCCACATTGAGATTCAGATTGTTGGCGACCAGTACGGCAAAGTATGCCACCTGTCGGAACGGGATTGCTCCATTCAGCGCCGACACCAGAAGCTCGTCGAAGAAACACCTTCGCCGATTATTAGCTCCGAACTGCGGGAACGCATGGGCGAAGCCGCCATCAAAGGAGCGTCGGCCATCGGCTACGAAGGCGCCGGAACCATCGAATTTCTGGTGGACAAGTACGGTGACTTCTATTTCATGGAAATGAACACCCGGATTCAGGTGGAACACCCGATTACGGAAGAAGTAACGGATTTTGACCTGATCAAGGAGCAGATCAAAGTAGCCGCCGGTACGCCGATTTCGGGCAAGAATTACACGCCGAAGGTTTACGCCATGGAGTGCCGGATCAACGCGGAAGACCCCGCCAACGGCTTCCGGCCGTCACCCGGCAAGATCACGAACCTGCACTTCCCCGGTGGTCACGGTATTCGGGTCGACAGCCACGTGTACAGCGGATACACCATTCCGCCGAACTACGATTCCATGATTGCCAAGGTAATTGTTTCGGGTCAGTCGCGCGAGGAGGTCATCACGCGGATGAAACGGGCGCTGCAGGAGTTTGTGATCGAAGGGATCAAAACCACCATTCCGTTTCACATCAAGCTCATGGACGACCCCAAATTCCAGTCGGGCCAGTTCAACACGTCGTTCCTAGAAGGATTTGATTTCAGTACCTTGTAACACTCACGGACTCTGGTCCTGAGGATGCGCCGAGCCGGAAGCAGCACAATGCTTCCGGCTTTTTTATTTCAGCTTGCCTGCCAAACGGTATTTTCACTAATAATTTCTCCTCCTGCTTGGTATCTTCTGGCGAGAAGTCCATTTTTGAAGTATCATTATTCCAATCCAAAATTGTTATGCCAAAACTGAACCTCACGCTGGGCGACAAAACGTATTTCCCCTTTGTCCAAGGCCCCATTCCTTACGAAGGTCGCGAGTCGGACAATCCGCTGGCGTTTAAGTGGTACGACGCAAACCGCACCATTTTGGGAAAACCGATGAACGAGCTGTTTCGGTTTGCCGTCGCGTACTGGCATACCTTCTGCGGAACCGGCGCCGATCCGTTCGGACCAGGCGTCAAACAGTTTCCGTGGGATGCCAACGCCGACCCGATGGCGGCTGCGTACGAAAAAATGGATGCGGCTTTTGAATTCATTACCAAAATGGGAATGGAATATTACTGCTTCCACGACGTGGACGTAGCCCCGGAAGGCCGTTCCAACGCCGAATTTGAAAGTAATTTCCGGAAGATTGTCGATTACGCGAAACAGAAACAGCAGGCCAGCGGAGTTCAGCTGTTGTGGGGGACGGCCAACCTTTTCTCGCACGCCCGCTACATGAACGGCGCAGCAACGAACCCCGACTTTCACGTGCTGGCCCACGGCGGCTGGCAGGTCAAGAATGCCATTGACGCCACCATTGAGCTGGGCGGTTCGGGTTATACCTTCTGGGGTGGTCGTGAAGGCTATATGTCACTGCTGAATACCAACATGAAGCGGGAGCAGGAGCACCTCGGCCGTTTTCTGACGGTAGCACGCGATTATGCCCGCAAGCAGGGTTTCAAAGGGGCTTTCTACATTGAGCCCAAGCCGATGGAACCGACCAAACACCAGTACGACTTCGACGCGGCTACGGTGATTGGTTTCCTGAACAAATTTGGTTTGCAGAACGATTTTGAACTGAACCTGGAAACCAACCACGCGACGCTGGCCAACCACACCTTTGCGCACGAACTACAGGTAGCCGCCGATAACAACCTGCTCGGCAGCATCGACGCCAACCGCGGGGATTACCAGAACGGTTGGGATACCGACCAGTTTCCGATGGACCTGTACGAACTGACGGAAGCCATGCTGGTGATTCTGGAAGCGGGCGGTTTAAAATCCGGTGGGGTAAACTTCGATGCCAAAACCCGCCGAAACTCCACGGATCTGGACGATATTTTCATTGCCCACATTGGTGGAATGGATGCCTTTGCCCGGGCAGCCATCGTGGCGGAAGCCATCCTGGGTAAATCACAGTACAAAAAACTGCGCACCGACCGGTATGCCAGCTACGACAGCGGTGAAGGTGCCCGCTTCGAAAAAGGCGAATTGACGCTGGAGGATTTGCGTGACTATGCGCTGAACAACGGCGAACCGAAGCAAATTAGCGGCAAGCAGGAGCTTTATGAAATGATTATAAATCAGTATATTTAGAAGCTGATTACGGGTGCCACGGCCGGCGGCCGTGGCACTATTTTAATGAACCCATAAACCGTCGTAAACCATGATCGCTTTTTTGATAAGCCTAGGTGGCCTCGAACTCCTGCTCATCTTACTGGCTTTTGTCATCCCGGTTATCGCACTGATCGATATCCTGCGCAGCGATTTTCGTGGCCCCTATGACAAGCTGATCTGGGTCATTGTGGTCCTGGGTTTAAACACGATCGGCGTACTTTTGTATGCCCTGATTGGGCGCCGGCAACGCATCGCATGAAATCGCTTTTATTCTTTCTCCTGTTCACTCCGCTGGCTGCGGCTTTGGCCCAAAGCGACGACGAAAAAGCCGTGCGGACCGCCGTTACGCAGTTGTTCGACGGGATGCGGAAAGCGGACACCACGCTTTTCAAAGTTGTTTTTGCACCGGGCGCTTCTTTGCAGAGCATAGCTAAAAACAAAGAGGACGTAGTGAGCGTACGGAATGAGTCAATTGCCGACTTTGTTGCGTCGGTGGGCAAACAAAAGCCGGGGGCGCTCGACGAACGGCTTTCGGCGTACGACGTAAAGATCGATGCTGAAATGGCCATTGCCTGGACACCGTACGTTTTCTATTACAACGGCCAGAAAAGTCACTGCGGGGTGAATCTGTTTACGCTGGTAAAATTGAAAGATGGCTGGAAAATTCAGTCGATCATAGATACCCGTCGACGGGAAGGCTGCCCGGATTTGAAGTAGCCCATTCACTCACCCCGCCACGTGGGCGCCCGCTTTTCCAGGAACGCTTTCATACCTTCCTGCGCGTCGGCAGTTTGCTGAATCTGCTGAAATTGCTCGTACAGAAAAGCTTGCTGCTGATCCGACGGCAGCGTTTTGAGCTGTTGATAGGCCCGCAGACCAAACTGCATAGCCGTGGGAGAATACTGCTTAAGCTCGTCTGCCAACTGCTGGACGGCATTCTCTACCTCTCCGGCGTGAACCACTTCCGTTACCAGACCGATTTTCAGCGCTTCGGCGGCCGATAACGTCCGGGCACGGAGGCATAAGTCCAGAACGGTTCGGGCGGGCATGATTTCCAGCAAGCTGGCCATCACCTGAAACGGGAACAACCCCCGCTTTACTTCCGGCAGACTGAAGGTCACCGGATCAGCCGCCACGACGTGCGTACACCCGCCGATGAGCAAAAAGCCGCCCGCGTAGACCGCTCCCTGCACCTGGGCCAGACACGGTTTGTGCAAACCCGCCAGCAGTTCCCCCAGCCGCACCGGACCGGATGGTGCAGGAACGGTTTCCTCCTCCTGCTCTCCCGTCGACAAGCTTTTTAGATCCATCCCGGCGCAGAATACATTCCCCACAGCAGCCAAAACCACCACCCAGACCTCTTTTTCGTAGTGCGCATAGGTGAGCGCAAACGCCAGTTCGTTCAGCAAGGTTGGGTTCAGCGCGTTTTTCTTTTCCGGCCGGTTGAGCGTCAGCGTCAACACGTGATCGTTCTGTTCGGCCAGCAGATACCGGAACGTGTACGTTGGAAAAGAGGACGTTTGTTGGGCTGTGTAAAGCATTATAGTTCAGACAATAATCCGAGCGAATGACCGCTGGTTGTAATACTACAAAATTGCGTTTTCCGTTTCAACTATATTGGTTTCAACACCTGTTACTTTCCACGCCTATCCCCGCTCTTATGAAAATGATTACTACATTCCTGTTCGTTTTGAGCGCAGTCCCGGCATTCAGTACGCACATACTGGGCGGCTACATTCAGGTGCGAAACGTATCTCCTGCCACGTATGAAATCATCGTCAGGCTTTACTTGGAACGTTCGGGAACCAGTCAGCAGGAAATATCCATACCCGTTTGCTTTGATGACGGCTCCGAACCCGTCACGGCAGCCCGAAGCAGTAGCCTCGCGCTGGAAGGCGGTATCCTGCTGAATGAGTACCGAACAACGCGCTCGTTCAACGGCAGCGGTTCCGGCAACCGAACGGTAGCCGTGTCCATCCCCAATCGCACCGACTCCCGCAATGTTCCGTCGGCGCTCAGCATTCCTTTTTACATCCAGACGACCTTCACCACCGCACAAATCAACACCACACCGGTCTTTGAAGATCTCGACAATCGGCTGACCGGCCTGGCCAATCAGAAAGTCGAATACAATTTTCTGGCAAAAGATTCCGAAGGCGATAGCGTGGTGCATTACTTGGTCCGGGTGCAAAGTGGGGGTTGCGACCAGGGAGGCCAACCCGTCGCCGGTTACACGTTCCCTAACGACGTAACGCGCCGGGGAGTTTTCAGCGTTGGTCCGCAGACCGGCCAACTGGTCTGGAACGCCCCTACTGAAACGGGAAATTACGGCTTTGCGGTAGCGGCTGAAGAGTGGCGCAACGGCCAGCGAATCAGCGAAACGGTATTCGACATGATAGCCCTGATTGTCGATAACGCTGGCGGGACGCCCGGTACGATTCCACCTTACGAACCTGCGCTACCCGGAGGGCTGCTGACGGGTTGGGAAGAGCCCTCCAACGATCCGGATATTACGGTTGCGGCTTACCCGAGTCCATCCCCGAACCGCTTCCTGGTGAAGCTAAAGAGCCGTAAACCCACCACGGCCACGTTTCAGTTGCTGGACAACCAGGGCCGGTTGATTCAGGAAGTGACCACCCGGAAAGCGTCGCAGGAGATTGAAGAGCGAATCGGGCCTGAAAAACTGGCACCGGGTCTGTATCTGATTAGAACGTCGGTGCGGGGGCGGGTGTATACCAGCAAAGTGCTGAAGCAATAAGGCCGCTCAAAAGAGCTGTTTCCAGGTGCCTTTGATGCGGTTGTATTTCAAGGTGCTCGGCAGGGCTTTCCACCAATACCGGTTCATTTCCACCGCAAACGAAGGCTGCATGTAGCAATTGATGGCGCAACCTTCACAGCCCGGCAGCCGGCCCTCCAGCGCCACCAGCTTCTGCACTTCCTCCGAACGGTACAGGTTGTACAAATCGCCCTCGATGGGGAAATCTTTCAACCCGAGGTGGTAACACGGCAACACCAGTTTGTTTTCGGGCGAGATGACGAGCGTGGTGCTGCCTGCCAGGCAAACCGGGTCTTCAACGTGGTTGCCGCCATCGCGCCGGAGCTGAATGAAAGCGTCGTTGAGGTATACGTTTTTCTGTTTGCCCCACCACGTCATTTCCTGTAACGACTTTTCGGTAAATCCGGCCCCGGTTTCCACCTCGTTGTATTCGAAAACCGGGTTCAGGATCAGCACCAAATTGTTGGGCAGGCAGATTTCTTCGTGCAGTTGTTTGATCTGGTGGACGTTGTGCTCGAACACCGTAAACAGAATGTCCGGCCGCTCCCCCAATTGCCGGGCCAGGGCGATGGACTCCATCACTTTATCAAAGCACTTGACACCGCGCGATTGGTCGTGTTCCTCGGCAATCGGCGAATCCAGAGAAAAATGCAGCATGTCAATCAGGCCCCGCAACCGTTCGGCGTATTTCGGATACAAAAGGCCGTTGGTCGTGATAGTGGTAATCAGACCGAGCTTCTTGGCTTCGCGCAGGAATTCGTCCAGTTGGCGGTGCAGCAGCGGTTCGCCCCCCGTGAAATCAACCACCCGAACGCCCAGCCGCTTCAGATCCCGCAGGTTGTCGCGCACGTTTTCCAGCGTCACATACGGCGAAGGACGCTCCCAGATATCACAAAAACTACAGCTCGCGTTGCAGCGATAGGTCACGTAGTAGTTGCACAAGACGGGGTGGGAAACCAGACGCATGGGCTGTTACTGCAACATTTTAAACAAGGTCGTCAGCTTATCTTTCAGGTCCTTCCGATCGACGATAAAGTCCAGAAAACCGTGTTCGAGGACAAACTCGGCGCTCTGAAACCCTTCGGGCAGGTTTTTACCGATGGTTTCGCGAATCACCCGCGGCCCGGCAAACCCGATCAGGGCGCCCGGTTCGGCGATGTTAAAATCGCCCAGCATGGCGAAAGAAGCCGTAACGCCCCCGGTTGTCGGATCGGTCAGCAGGGAAACATACGGTATTTTCTCGTTCGACAGCAGCGCCAGCTTGGCCGAGGTTTTGGCCATTTGCATCAGCGAATAACCGGCTTCCATCATCCGGGCGCCCCCCGACCGTGAAATCATCAGGAACGGGGTCCGGGTTTTCAGTGAATGATCAATAGCCCGTGCAATCTTCTCACCCACCACCGAGCCCATGGAGCCGCCGATGAAATTGAAATCCATACAGGCCACCGTAACATCCTGCTCATTCATTTTGCCGTAAGCCGACCGAACCGCGTCTTTCAGGTTCGTTTTGGCAATGCTGGCTTTCACCCGCTCCGGATACGGCTTCGTATCAACAAACTTCAGCGGGTCGGCCGAAGTCATGTTAGCATCCAATTCGGTAAACGCTCCGTCGTCGAAAAGCAGCGAGAAGTACGCTTCCGAACCAATTTTCTCGTGGTAGTTGCAGTGTACGCAGGTGTAAGCGTTTAGCTTGTGCTCCCGCGTGTGCATTATTTTCTTGCAATTCGGGCATTGGTACCACAAACCGTCCGGCGCTTCGCGCTTCATTTCGGTCGGTGTATTGATCCCTTTTTCTTTACGGATAAACCACGACATAGGGTGTCAGTCTCCAGTTAACAGTTCGTATTCAAGAATTTGCTTACAAAGCAGGGGGCAAAGATAATAAGAAAACAGCAGGCACGGTTATAGTGCAAGATAGTACTTTCGGCGGGCGGGTTCAAATCGCTCGATTGCGTAACGCAGAGCCGTGCGCGGAAACCGTCCGGCATGGTCGTGCAGAAACTCCTCAAGGGCGTCCGAATTCTTTTTTCCGACCTCCCGCAGCATCCAGCCAACGGCTTTGTGCATCAAATCGTGCCGGTGATCCAGCAACCGCTCAGCCAGCTGAAAAGCGTCTTGAAACTGATTTTTGCGGATAAATGCGATCGTCGACACCATCGCGATCCGCTGCGACCACAACTGGTTCTCCCCCACGAGTTCGTACAAAACGCTACGGTCTTTGTCGAGCAAATACGTTCCGACGATTTCCGGACAACTCGTATCAACCAGATCCCAGTTGTTAACAAACGATTTATTCCGGAGATAATAATCAAAAATAAGTTTGCGGTTTGCCTCCCCGGAGCGCCGGGCCTGGTTGGTCCAGATAATCAAGCCCGTCAGACGGCACTCATGAAACGGGTCGCGGACGAGCTTTTCGGTTTCGTCGAGCGGCAGCAGCCGGTATTTTTGAGCAACAACGCGCTGGGGCGGCACGGAAATACCCAGAAATTGATCCCCTTCACCGTATTGCCCCGGCCCCGTTTTGAAAAACCGTTTAAAAAAGCTGGCTTTTTCGGGATTGCCCAGCGCCAGTAACTCAGCTTTAACGTCTTCGTAAGTCATCGCAGTACTCGAACTAAAACTAGAATGGGTTGTTATTGGAGCAACCGAACCACCTCGGATGAACGAACTTTAAGCGGATGAATACAAACCCTACCGAACCGATAAGCGAAAGTCCCATCATCATCATTGTCGGCACAAACCGCAAAAATTCCATGTCGCGCCACATCGCCGATTATTACCACGGAATTTTCGAACAACTGGGCGTCTCGAGTCAAGTTCTCGATCTGAGCGGCCTTCCCCCCGATTTTGTGACGACGGCTTTGTACGAAAATACGGGAAAAAATCCTGAATTCAACCGGTACAAAGAGGTAGTGGAGCGGGCCAAAAAGATGGTGTTTATCGTTCCGGAATACAACAACTCCTACCCGGGCGTGCTGAAGGCGTTTATCGACGGCATGAGCTATCCCAGCGGTTTGGCCAACAAAAAACTCGCGCTGGTGGGCCTGTCGGCCAATCATCAGGGGGGGGCTCTGGCACTCAGTCATCTAAGCGATATTTTCAGTTACCTGGGTTCAAATGCCCTGGCGTTGCGCGTGAAGCTGGCCAATATCCGAAACCACTGGAAGGAAGGTGCCCTGGAGGGCGACTTGTACAACATGCTGTTGCGGCAGCAGGCCCAGCAGTTGATCGACTTTTGAGCCCACTCCCAATTATTAACGAAAAAGCAGCGCTGAACCAGTGCTGCTTTTTCGTTAAAGCGATTATATCTCTCTTTTTAGTCATTCAACCGACTTCGGATAAAGTCTTTTTCGTTCAGAAGCGGCAGTTCATACAAGGTCACTTTCTGGCGGGCAAAGGCCGGGGTTTCCAATTCCCGTTCCCGATCCGAATAGCGAACCTGCACGAAGCTTTCGACCATTTTCTGAATTTGCAGCAGATCATCCTCCCGCTTTTCCTCCACCAGAAAGCCCTCATCCAGGTTTGGATAATCACCCCGCGTTGGCGTTTCGTCATAAACCGGAACGGGTACGGGCGCAGGTGCGTGCATATCCCCGGAAGTTGGCGTAAGCGGATTTTCAACCTCGTCTACCGTCTGCATTTCCGGCTTTACGTCTTCCTCCACCAGCGGCAACTCATCCAGCACTTCCTCATGCTCCTTCAGGGGCATACGCTGTGACCAGTCTTTGGGCGGAAAATCCGGCCGTTCCGACGGCAGATCGAAGCCTGCCGCAATAACCGTTACGCGAAGGTTCTTGCCCAGCTTTTCGTCCTTGATGGTTCCGTATTTGAACAGGTGCGCCTGCTTGTCTTTCCCGATTTTCTCTTTAATGTACCCCGTAATAACCTGCAATTCTCGCATGGTCGTGCGCGCATCCGGCCCCGAAGCCATCGTAAGCAGAATCCGTTTGGCACCCCGAATGTCGCGGTCGTTGAGCAGCGGTGAATTGAGCGCATCCTGAATGGCCGTCAAAGCCCGGTTTTCGCCCACCGCGTCGGCGGAACCCATCACGGCCTGACCGGCGCCTTCCAGCACCCGCTTCACGTCCATAAAATCGACGTTGATTTCGCCCTGCACGGTAATGATTTCGGCAATACTTTTAACGGCATTCGCCAGTACATCATCGGCTTTGGCAAACGCCTGATCCATCGGGAAATCTTCGAAGATTTCCGCCAGTTTATCGTTCAGGATCACCAGTACGGTGTCGCAGTATTCTTTCAACTCATCGATACCGCGCATGGCCTGGTCCAGCTTCTCGATACCTTCGAAATCGAACGGAGCCGTTACGACGGCAATCGTCAGCAAGCCCATTTCCCGGGCAATCTGCGCGATAACCGGAGCCGCACCCGTACCGGTTCCCCCACCCATACCAGCCGTAATGAACACCATTTTGGTGGGTTCATTGAGTACTTTCCGGATGTCTTCGGCATTTTCCAGAGCCGCCTGACGACCCACTTCCGGGTTGGTTCCGGCACCCAGACCAGACGTTAGCAGCGCCCCGAGTTGAATTTTCGTTTTAACGGGGCTATTGGTCAGCGCCTGGCGGTCGGTATTGCAAACAATAAAATCGACATCATTAACGCCCATCCGGAACATGTGATTGACGGCATTGCTACCGCCCCCACCGACGCCGATTACTTTAATAATTGGTTCCTCTTCCTCGTCGGCGAATTCGAACCTTATGCCGTACTCCAATGCCTCTGGCATACCTGTTAATTTTTGGTGCGCTAATGAATATCTATTGGGTAACTTCCGGGCCTGCCAGGAAGTTTACCGCCCAAAGGTACGTACTTATTGATTGTACCGGTCGTCGGGTCCGAGATCTTTGCTAATATCGTCGGTCAGGACCTTGCGGAACCAATCCAGGATACCACCTCCTTTTTCTTTTTTCTTTTCGGGTTCTTTGGTGCTTTTCCCGGCTCCCTGCCCCAGGTTGCCGTGCCCGTTGCTGGGATGGCTGACCGCCGGTTGCAGGACCGAAGTATGCAGCGGAATCCGGTCGTCGAGCCGCTTGAAACCGGCCCAAACCAGGCCAACCGCCGTAGCAAAAGCCGGGTCGCTCACCAGGTCGGCCTTGACGTTGTGTTCGAGCTGATCCGGAAATCCGATCCGGACGTCCAGGCTTGTAACACGCTCGAAAATCCGCTCAATACCCGAAATAGCGGCTGTCCCCCCCGTCAGCACAACCCCGGCGACCAGTTTATCGCGGTAGCCGGACCGAATGATTTCGGCCTGTACCATGGCCGCAATCTCTTTCAGACGGGCTTCGATCACCAGCGCAACGTTTTTCAGGAGAATATCCTTGGGCGGGCGGCCGCTCAGATTCGGTACGGCAACCACCTCGTTCAACCGGAAATCACTCGGATCGGCGCTCCCGAACTTGGTTTTCAGGAGTTCGGCCTGCGTCGGCAAAACCCGGCAACCGATCTCCAGATCCGATGTCAGGCTGTTGCCGGCGTACGGAATGACGGCAACGTGCCGCAGAACATTTTTGTGGTAAATCGCAATTTCGGTCGTCCCGCCCCCGATGTCAACCAGCGCCACACCGGCGTGTTTCTCTTCTTCGGTCAACACGGCCAGGGCCGATGCCAGGGGAGCGAGCAGAAATTTATCGTTTTCCAGCGGTTCGCGGCTGGGCGATACCGACCGGGCGCGCTGAATACACTTACGTGTATACGAAGCCGAACTCGTCTGAGCCGTGATGACCTGAAAATCAGCCTCAAGCTTGACGCCAATCCGCCCCACGGGATAGTCGATGTTGGATTCGCTGTCGACTGTGAAATCCATCGGCAGGACGTGCACGATTTCCGAACCGGCCGGCAACACCGAACGGTACATATCACCAACCAGGTGATCAATGTCGTCGGCCACTACTTCGTCGCCGGGCGAGGTACGGGTGATGCTTCCATGCTGCCGACGAGCCGTTATGTTTTGCCCCGAAAAACTGACATTAACAACGTGAATATCGATGTTGGCTTGCCCGGCGGCTTCTTCAACGGCACGGTTGATTGCTTCGACGGTTTGGCCAATATTAACAACGGAACCTTTCGTAACTCCTTTCGAGATGGCTTTCCCCACGCCCAGAACATCCAAGCGGGCGTGATCGTTATTGCGGATAAGGCGGCCAGCCACGGCGCACACTTTGGTGCTGCCGATGTCCAGTCCTACTATAATTTCTTCCTGCTTGGGTATCATTCGCACACTATCTGGTTACGGTACTGTACACTTACCTTCCGGTATCGGTCCCAGCCTTTCAAGGGCAGGATGTGTTTGTAAAATAATTTTATTTTCTCAAGTTTCATCTCCAGATCAACGGGCTGACCGATTTCAATCAGGCAGTCGCCCACCTGCGGAACCAGCGTTACTTCCCGGTTTTTGTCGACAACCACCTGCGCCACCTGCGCTTTCCAGAACGGGTCCGTTTCAATCTGCTTCAGCAACGCCAGCAAAGGCTGGTACTTTTCGGTGGTCAGCGACTGCCGCTGGCTGAAGTAAGAACCGGACAACAACACGACCCGCGCCGTATAATTCATCGAAAGCGGAAACCAGCGGCCTTCTTCCGTCAGGTAGTAACCGGCAAACGCCGATTTATCTTCCTCGCCATCGGGCACCAGCCGGGCGATGGGCCGCTGCTGCTTGATGGCGACGATGAGCGTGCCCTTCAAATCCCGAAACAGTTCGCAGCTCTTCACCAGACCGTTTCGTTCCAGGCGCTTTTCCAGTCGCTTCAGATTCATGCTGGCGAAATCATCGCCCAGCAGAGGGTCTGCCCCGTCGTTGGTCAGTGTACGCATCACATCGTTCCGGTTCAGAAATCGATGCCCGTCCACTTCATCCATCCGGATGTCGATCCCTTCGCACTGCCGATGGGTCTGCCGGTGCTCGGTAAAGGCGATTAGCCCCACCAAAACGGCAAAACCTGCTACGGTTAGCAAGAAGGTTCTATTTATGGGCAAAATAGAAAACATCCGTCTTTATTAACTCTAAAAAAGATTTATTTTTATTGATTGGTCTGAAATAAATTTCGCAGTACCGGAATCATCTGATCGATGTCGCCCGCGCCGATGGTGGCCACCAGTTCGGGCGGATCGTTGCGCAGAATGTCGGGCAACTCGGCTTTGGTACACTGAACTTTGCTTTCAGACGTAATGGATTTAAAAATCAGGTCGGCACTCACTCCTTCGATGGGCAACTCCCGCGCCGGATAAATGTCGAGCAGGATCACGCGGTCGGCCAGCGAGAGACTTTCTGCAAACTCATCGGCAAAATCCCGGGTTCGGCTATAGAGGTGGGGTTGGAAGATAGCCGTCACCTTGCGCTCCGGATACAGTGCTTTCAATGAGGACAAAAAGGCAGAAACTTCCGCCGGATGGTGGGCATAATCGTCGATAAATATAGTATTTTTTGATTTGAGTATGTATTCAAAGCGACGTTTTACCCCTTTATAATTTCCGAGCGCCCGCCCGATAGCTTCCGGTTCAACGCCCACCTGAAGAGCCGCAGCCGCAGCCGCAACGGCGTTTTCAGCGTTGTGAAAACCCGGCACCTGCAGGCTCACCCCCTCGATAACCCCGTCAGGATGAACAATATCGAAGACAAAACAGGCGTTTTCAATCCGCAGATTCCGGCTGTGGTACGGGCCTTCGTTGAGAGAGTATTCGTAAACCGTTGCCGGTGTGTGATCGGCCAGCGCCAGCCCTTTTTTCATAAAAAGAGCACCATCCGGCTTGATCTGTCCGACAAATGCCCGGAAAGACTCCAGCACGGAATCATGATTGCCGTAAATATCGAGGTGGTCGGCGTCGGTTGAAGTCACAATCGCAACCTGCGGAAACAAGG
The DNA here is from genome assembly GCF_026248825.1 of Larkinella insperata. Classification (NCBI taxonomy): domain Bacteria; kingdom Pseudomonadati; phylum Bacteroidota; class Cytophagia; order Cytophagales; family Spirosomataceae; genus Larkinella; species Larkinella insperata. The sequence continues at coordinate 1,762,133 of NZ_CP110973.1, forward strand.
TCAGAAACGAGCGGTCAAACTCGTCGGCTTCCACCACGCAAATGACGTTTGACAGGTCTTCGGTTGGTTCGTTGAGCAGGAAATTGGTACCGTAGTTCTGGGTGATTCCGCCCAGAAAAGCCGCGCAGTTTACCCCGGCATCCCTCAGAATGTGGGCTACCATCGACGACGTGGTGGTTTTGCCGTGCGTTCCGGCGATGGCCACGGTTGTCATCCGGCTGGCCAGCAGGCCCAGCACCTGCGAGCGTTTCTGCAGGGTAAAGCCCTGTTCGGTCAGGTAAATGTATTCCTGGTGGTTTTTCGGAACGGCGGGCGTGTAGATGATCAGCGTTTCCGAACGGTTTTCCCGAAAGTGAACCGGAATCTGCTCGACATCTTCCACGAAATGAATGACCATGCCCTCCTGTTGCAGCGCGTCGGTCAGGGGCGTGGAGGTTTTGTCGTACCCGGCCACTTCATAGCCGTTCACCAGAAACCAGCGCGCCAGCGCACTCATACCGATGCCACCGATTCCCAGAAAATAAACGTAACGAATGTTGTCTAAAGTCATTTTTTTGGTTGGGATGCCGACGTAATCGCCCTTGTTAATCACGCAAACCGTCGTCCCTTATTTTATCAGTCTCAATACTTCTTCTGCAATTTCGCGGGCGGCTTTGGGCCGCGCCAGACCACTGATGTTCTGACTGAGCGTATGCTGCTGCCCGGCATCGGCCAAAAGCCGCAGAGCCGCCGGAATCAGTTCAGTCGCAGCGTCACGGTCTTTGACCAGCAAAGCCGCATTCCGGTTCACCAGGCTCAACGCGTTTTTCGTCTGATGGTCTTCGGCTGCCGTCGGCAACGGTACCAGAATGGCGGGTTTTGTCACCAGACACAGTTCAGAAATCGACAGCGCACCCGCCCGCGAAACCACCACGTCGGCTGCCGCGTACGCCAGATCCATTTCGTAGACAAAGTCGAAAGCTTTAATGCGGTCCGTTCCCGCATCAGCGATGGCTTTGCGGGCTCGCTCGATAAATGCCGTCCCGGTTTGCCACACGACCTGGTAACCCGATTCGATCAAGGCATTCAGGTCTTTCTCAACGCTTTCGTTGATGGTTCGCGCTCCTTGGCTACCGCCAATGATGAGCAGCGTTTTGCGGTCCGGTTCCAGCTTGAAAAACGACAGCCCTTCGGCCCGTTTCATACTCGCCTGCATAATATCCGTGCGGACCGGGTTGCCGGTTAAGATCAGTTTACTTTCGGGAAAAAATGCTTCCATCCCCGGATAAGCCACGCAAATGGTCCGCGCCTTGCGAGACAGCAATTTGTTGGTTAACCCGGCGTAGGAGTTTTGTTCCTGAATCAGCGTGGGAATGCCTTTCAACGAAGCCGCCAGCAAAACCGGTCCGCTGGCGTACCCACCCACCCCGACGGCTGCATCGGGCCGAAATTGCTGAACGATCTGGCGGGCCCGCCAGAAGCTCCGGCCGAGCTTGAACGGAAAAGCCAGGTTTTCGGCCGTCAGCTGGCGTTTGATACCGACCACGGGCAACCCGATGATCTCGTACCCGGCCCGGGGCACTTTTTCCATTTCCATCTTCCCTTCCGCCCCCACAAACAGGATTTCAATGGTCGGATCGATGGTCTTTAATTCATTGGCAATGGCAATCGCCGGATAAATGTGTCCGCCGGTTCCTCCGCCACTGATGATAATGCGTTTTGGCATAAAGAGTTTCGATTGCGATGAAAAAGCCCGTCAACGAGTCAGGCGGTTTTCATCAAATTGCTTTCGTCGGCTTCCCCCCGGCTGACACTGATGATAATCCCGATGGCCGTTCCGGTAAAAAGCAGCGACGTACCACCCATACTCAGCAATGGCAGCGGCTGGCCCGTCACCGGAACCAGACCCACCGAAACCGCCATGTTGATCATCGCCTGAATCACGATGCTGAACGTTAGCCCGGCCGACAGCAGACCGCCATAGGCCCGGTTGGCCTTTCGAATGGCCCGCATTCCCCGCCAGAGCAGGTAGAGATACGCCATGACGATAACGACGCCCCCGATCAATCCGTATTCTTCCACGATCATGGCAAAAATGAAGTCGGAGTAGGAATGGGGCAGGTAGTTCCGCTGGTGGCTGTTGCCGGGCCCCTGTCCGTAGATGCCGCCGTGCGCCAGGGCGATGTAGGATTGCTCCACCTGAAACTCGGGAGGCCGCTTTCCGTTGAAGGTTTCCCAGTAATTGGTTAATCGGCTGCCCGACGTTTTGGCCCGTTGGCCGAGCATGAGGGCAAAACTGCCCATGATCATACAAACGACCACCATGCCTACCAGATACTTCATTGGCACGCGGCCGATGTACATCAGCAAAAAGCAGGTTGCGGCCAGTAAAACCGCCGTTGAGGCATTACTGAGGACAATACAGGCGCAGATCAAACCAATCCAGATGATCATGTTGGTCAGGATGCTGGCATCGTATTCTTCCCGCTTGATGTGTTGCCGTTTGGCCAGCATGGCGGCCAGGTTGGAGATTAAAGCCAGTTTGGCCAAATCCGACGGCTGGAATGTCTGGTTGATCAGCGGGATGGTGATCCAGCGGGATGCTTCGTTGAGGTTGGTTCCCTTGAAATAGGCCCACAGCAGCAGCGGCACCGAAAGCCACATGCCAAACCGCGAAAGCCGGGCGTAATAGATGTAGTTAAACCGGTGGGCGATCCACATGCAGGCCAGCCCCAGCGCCACCAGCGCCCCGTGCTTGAAAAGGTAGTACTCCGTCGATTGCAGCTTCTGGTACGCCATCGTGCCGGTTGCGCTGTAAACAACGGCGATACTCATAATCGAAAAAAACAACACCACGCCCCAGATATGGTAGTCGCCCTTGATGTTGTTTTTCAGCCAGCCAGTCGGTGAAATTGTCATTTCCCTGATCAAGTTATGGGTGATGCAGGATGAACGCCGAATGAAAACCCGTTACGGCCGTTCGTTCGGCGTTTACCCTTCCTAATTCATCATTCTTTTCTTAACCGCTTCCTTGAATTGGTTGCCCCGGTCTTCGTAGTTGCGGAACAGGTCAAAACTGGCGCAGGCCGGAGACAGCAACACCGTATCGCCCGGCTGGCCCCATTCCAGGCCCTTGGCAACGGCTTCGTTGACATCCTGCGTTTCGAACAGGGCCGGAACCCGGTCGGCGAAATAAGTAACCAGTTTCTGGTTGTCTTTGCCCAGGCAAATCAGCGCTTTCACTTTTTCGCGCACTAGTTCGGCCAGCTGGCCGTAATCATTGCCTTTGTCGAGGCCGCCCGCCATCCAGATCACCGGCGTTGTCATGCTTTCGAGAGCGTAATAGACCGAATCGACGTTGGTGGCTTTGGAGTCGTTGATAAACTGCACCCCATTGATTTCGCCCGCCGGTTCGAGCCGGTGCGGAGCGTTCTCGAATGTCATCAGTCCCTGACGCAGGGCTTCCGGCCCCACGCCCACCGCCTGAGCGGCTGAGAGGGCCGCCAGCATGTTGATGGCGTTGTGCTTGCCTTTCAGGGGCAGCTCGGCGGTATCTATTCGGAGCGGCTGACGACCGTCATCCAGCACTAGCGTCCCATCGTTCAGGTGAGCGCCGGGCCGGGGCGTATCGATTAGCGAAACGGGCCGCCGTTGTACCGCCGGTTGCCGGTCCGCCAGTTCCCTGCCGATTACCGGATCTTCCTGATAATAGATCAGCGTATCGTCAGGCGTCATGTTCTGTAAAATGCGGAATTTGGAATTCGCGTAGTTCTGAAACTGGTATTCGTACCGGTCCAAGTGATCGGGTGTTATGTTGAGCAGAATGGCAACGTTCATCCGGGTGCGGTACATATCGTCCAGTTGGAAGCTGCTCAATTCCAGCACGTAATAATCGAATGTGTTTTCAAGAACCTGCCGGGCGAAGCTGTCGCCGATGTTTCCGGCCAGACCGACGTTAAGCCCGGCGGCTTTCAGCAAATGGTACGTCAGGAGGGTGGTAGTAGTTTTGCCGTTGCTGCCCGTAATGCCGATCAGCCGGGCGTTGGTGTACCGGGCTGCCAGCTCAATTTCCGAAATAACGGGAATGTTTTGTTGCCGCAGTTTCTGAATAATGGCGGCTTTTTCCGGAATACCGGGACTTTTGACTACTTCCTGCGCCTGAAGAATCTGTTTTTCGGTGTGTTGCCCCTCTTCAAACGGAATACCGTGCTGAAGCAGGGTGTTCCGGTAGGATTCCTGCAAGAGACTCTTGTCGGACAAAAAAACCGTATACCCCTTGGCTTTCGCGAGCAAAGCGGCACCAACACCACTCTCTCCACCGCCCAAAATAACCATCAACGGCACTTTACCTTCCATATCGTTATGTGCAAACCAGAAACAAAAATAGAGGTTTCGCCGTAGTCTGTCCGTTCCTCCGGCAATCTTTTTGAGAATAAAAAGAAACCCCGCTTGCGAGCGGGGTCAAATGGGTGGGTACAGCGGAAAGGTCATTCTTTCTTTTCCAGCGACGTCGATACACGTAACCGGTTGGCTGCCTTTACAATGAGAAACACAACCCAGGCAATAATCAAGAATTGAATCACAATATTGAGGAAGTTGCCGTAGCGGATGGCCACCTCCGGCGTATCGCCAACGGCGGCCCGCAGAACAATTTTCAACTCACTAAAGTCGATTCCACCGGTCAAGATACCTAAGATCGGATTGATAATGTCTTCGACCAGCGATGTGGTAATTTTTCCGAAAGCGGCTCCGATGATAACACCCACAGCCAAATCCAGTACGTTGCCCTGGGCAATAAAGGTTCTAAATTCTCTCAGCATGGTAGGCACAGTTTGATTCGCAGGAAGTTAAAAAATGTAACCATTCGGTCAAATCTTTTTACAAAAATTAATAACAGCATGGGCTTCCTGTTGCAAACTGGCGGTTACAGCTTCTCCTCTACCCAAACTTTCATGCCTTTCAAAGCCATCGGGCCGTATTGGGTTGCCAGGGCTACATCGGCGGCATCGCGCCCGTAAGCCACGACAATCCGGTTGCCTCGCGGCTCTTTCTGGGTGGCATCAAAAGTATACCAGCGACCGTCGACAAAAGCCTCAAACCAGGCGTGGAGGTCCATCGGATCGAGTTTGTAGAGATACCCGACCACCATCCGGGCCGGAATGTTCAGGCTCCGGCAGAGGGCAATTCCCAGGTGTGCAAAATCGCGGCAAACGCCAATGCGTTTTTCGGCGGTATCCACGGAGGACGTCGTTGCATCGCTGGTGCCGTACTGGTAGGTGATGTGGTTTTGAATCCAGCTTCGTATGGCTTCTACCTGGTTGTAGCCGGGGGCAAACCCCGCCGTAATGTCCATGGCCTGGGCTCCCAGCCGATCCGACTGGCAGTAGCGGCTGGGCAGCAAAAACTGCAGCGTATCGTCGGGTAGCTCCTCAACCGGAACAAACGGCGCTCCGAGTGCCACGTCGATGCTGTCAGCGGTTTCGGCGGTCAGCGAAATTTCAATTCGGAACGGTCCTGCCGGGGCAACCAGTCGCTGGCAGAGATTGCCGTAGGTATCGGTGTATTCAACAACCGGCGTGTTGGGTTCAATCTGGTATTCTTCGGAGATGATCCACTGCCCGGCGCCGGAGCGGGGGCGTAACATCAGCACAACAGGTGCCGGGGCCGGAACGTCGTAAGTGAGTTCACAGCCAGCGAAAAGCTTCATAAAATGGGATGATTGATGATTTACGTTCAGTAGGGCAGGCTAATGGCCAGCTTAGCGCTCTCTAATTTCTTTAAACCAAATGCTTCCGGAATTGTTGCAACAGCTGGTCACAAAACCTGTACGAACGGGCGAAACTGCAAAAAAGCCGACAGAATACCGCTTTGCTACGGCCTTCTGACGGCTTTTGAGGGCTTTCGGTAACGGGTTAAGCTACAGTTTTACCGAGTATTTTTTGGTATATGTCGTCGCCTTAAACTGTTCGAACGGTTCGGATTTATAGTGATCCCCGCCGATGAACGTAATGATCTGGTGAAAAACCGGCGGCTTCATGAAACCGGGAATGGGCTGAATAGCCTGAAACTTTTCGTTCATAAACACCACAGTCGGATAGCTAAGTTGGTTCTGCAACAGAGCTGCTGCCAGCTGGTGATAGCCCCGGTTGCCCTGAGCCACGTACACAAATTTATCTTTTCCGAGCACGATGTCCTCCTTCTGCTCGGCGTTGAGCTTGACGGCGTAATAATTTTTACTGATGTAGTCGGCCACCGAGGGGTTGCTGAACGTTTCGCGGTCCATCACCTTACACCAGCCGCACCAGTCGGTATACACGTCAATGAATATCTTTTTGGGCTGCTTCTGGTTTAGGGCAAAAGCTTCTTCAATCGTCAGCCACTTAATTTTGGCTTCTTCCTTAACGGCTTCGGGGCGGGGGCGGAAAGCAACCAGCGTGACGGCCACCAGCAAAAACGTGAGAATCAGGGAGAATGACTTGGTCATACAGGTAATGGTTTGCGCGAAACCGTCGGGAGTCGCCCTATCGATTGAATAACGAACAGTAACGAAGTAACAATATGCCATAACCGCAAGTTCATGGCCTTATTTTGACTTATAAACCCTGTAATGGTAACAAGATTGGCACTAGAAACAGCAAGACTGTACAAAATTAAATTATTCAGAACGGGTTTTGGTCGTCGTCCAAATCTTTGATGGAACCAAATCCCATAACAGTCCGGAAAACGGGATGGTCGCGCAGTTCAGTGGCCCGCATAATTTTGTCGCTGCCGAACTTAGCTTTCACGTCGTATACGGCTTTGCGAAGTGTATTTTTACGGGTGTTGTTTTCAAACAGGCTGAACGGCACCAGCTGGGCCGGCATGAAGCGAGACACGCTGACGCTCATGCTCCGGATCGAGCAGCTCAGGATGGGTTCGCACCGGTCAACATCCTGAAACCGTCCGAAACGCTGCCGAATCAGGGTATACAGTTCCATGCTATCCTGCCCGGGTTCGGGTAGTTTGATTTCATCGCAGTAATTCCGACCGTCGTGGTAGCGGCAGTAAAACGTTACGTCCTGGCAAAAAACATCCTGCTTTATCATCCGGCGTTCGAGCGACAGGCAGAGCGATTGCAGCAGTTCGTCGAGTTGCTCCGGCGATTGCCGCTGACCAGCCGAAACCGTTCGCATGGCCTGCATACTCTTGTACTCAACGGTTTCCAGCTCTACTTCGCCCCCGAAGTTCAGCCGAAGATGCCAGTGCCAGCCGATGATGCTGTTGCAAACCACCCGCAGCCGCTCCGGCAACGCGTACCGCAGATCCAGCGGAGTCAGGATGCCCTGGGCCTGCAACCGGTTGGCCATGCGCTGCCCGATGCCGGGCAGGTCGGTTAGTGAAAGGTCTTTCAAGACGTCGTCGATGGTTTCGGGCGTAATCATAACCAGACCGTCCGGTTTCTGGAGACCGGAACCCAGTTTTGCCAGAAACGCATTGGGCGCAATACCGATGGAACACCGCAGCCAGTCGCCGACTTTTGTCCGGATATCGCTTTTAATCTGGCGCGCCACCTCCCCGACATCTTTGTACATCAACTGACAGCGGGTCAGGTCAACCACGACTTCGTCGATGCTTTTAGGAAACACATCGGGCGTAAACGTCCGCAGCACTTCGATAATGGCCCCGTGAAATTCCCGATACCGCTGGGCGTTGATCTCAACCGGCACCAGTCCCGGACAACTCTGCGTGGCCTCATCCAGCCGCATTCCCAGCCTGACGCCCAATTTTTTGGCTTCGATGGAAGGTGCTATCACGCAGCCCTGCCTGCCGGTGTAGACGCAGACCGCCACGGGTCGATCACGCAGGTAAAAGTTAACCTGCTGCTCACAACTGGCAAAAAAGCTGTTCATATCGACGAACAAAACCGTCGGCTTTGTGTATTGCTCCATCCGCTCCATTTTATGATTTGGCTAGCATATAATATTATTCTGGCAGGTTTCATCGGATTTGTTGTTTTATTTAGTAAATTTGATCACAATATATAATACTTGTATTATAACAGTCAACAACTATATCATGTTTAGCGAACCGGGAAAATCGTTTGAGGAGGGTCTGGAACCGATTCAGGAACGGCTACGGCAGGTGTTCGACGCTCTGGAAATCAGCATCTACCAGGCCGCTAAAGACCTGGGTGAGAATTCATCGAAATTTTACAACATCCTGAACGGGCGCGCCAAGCCGTCGTATGACACCATCATGCGGCTTCTGGAGCAATACCCGCAGGTACGGGCCGACTTTCTGTTGCGGGGCCAAAAACCCGTGATCGACGAGCCGGAGCAAAATGGGAAGATTATTGAACTGGAGGTTCGGTACACCGACCTTCCGTTCGTACCGACGCGTTTCTACGCCAGTTTCATCGAGACCTACACCGAAGGAATCAGCATGGCGCAGATGGAAACGTACCGCGTTCCGGTCCACATGATCGGAAACTACAAGAATCCGGTGATTATCGAGATTTCCGGCAACAGCATGACCCCGCAACTGGCCAACGGTGCGAAAGTGCTGGCCGTTCTGGTGGATCCCAACAATTGGGAATACCAGTCGGGCGGTATTTACGCGGTGATCTACCGGGACTTTTTTGTCGTTAAACGCATCAAAGACAACGAACTGCTGACCAAACAACGGTTAACGCTGCACTCCGACAATCCCAACGGCGGTAGCGTAACGGTTCCACTGAAAGACATTCGCGGCATCTGGAAGATTGTCCGCGTGATTGATTCGCCGGTGGAATAACAACGTGAGATTTTATAAAAAAGCGGGCCTGAACGCGTTCAGGCCCGCTTTTTTATGCGGTTATCGTTCGTTTTTCAACTCAAAAGGCTCATTGGTCGTCAGCCACGAAAGCCATTTATTCTGGGATTTCATCACCTGTTCAATTACATCCCGCACCGCCCCGCGTCCGCCCGTTATGGGCGACACATAATCACAGACGGCCCTGATTTCGTCGGCGGCATCGGCCGGGCACGCACTAAGCAGATCCGGGCGGGAAAGAATCTGAAAATCCGGTATATCGTCGCCCATGTACAGCACTTCGTCCTCGTTGATCTGATCCCGGTTCAGGTAACCGATGTAGGCATGCAGCTTCTGCTCCGTCGGTCCGCCCATAAAAATGTCTTTGATTTTCAGAAATTCCAGCCGTTTCCGCACGCCCACCTGATTGCCCGCCGACAGCACCGCCACCCGGTAGCCCGAATGCACCGCCCGTTCGATGGCGTAACCGTCCCGAATGTTGAACGTCCGGAATTGTTCGCCCGATTCCAGCGCATTAACGCTCCCGTCGGTCATAACGCCGTCGACGTCGAAAATAAACGTGGTGATTTTTCTGAATCGTTCCTGTAGTGTGTTCATTTCTGCTTACCGGTTTCGGCTAAAATACGGTCTAAATTTCCGTTTGGCCTAATTTTCTTCTAGTTTTAACGTCCGCCAAGGATAGTTGCTTACACGAATGGAATTCAGTAAACTGGCTGCACACTACCAGGAAAGTCTTTTTCGGACGATCCTCCCGTTTTGGATCAAACACAGCCGCGACACGGTTTGTGGGGGGTATTTTAATGCGCTAAACAGCCAGGGCGACGTTTTTGATACCGACAAAGTTATCCAGTTACAGGCGCAGCAAATCTGGGCCTTTTCCTTTTTGTTTAATCAGGTAGACGCGCTTCCGCAGTGGCTGGAGCTGGCACGGCACGGCGCCGATTTTTTGATGCAGCACGGCCGGTTCGAAAACCGCTGGCTCGGCGTCGTTGACCGGCGCGGACGGCCCGTTGCTCCGGCCCTTACCGTTGCCCCGGCCTGCTCGGTTGCGATGGCGTTTGCCCAGTTGTACGCAGCCACCAGCGAGCCGGAATTTGCCGACCTGGCCCAGCAAACCGTGCTGACGGTTGTTGCCGATCGCCAGCAGCAGCACGAACAATGGGAAAAACAGCTGGGCGGTTTCCGGCAACTGAAACATCTCCGCGAGCCGATGGCACTCCTGAAAGCCCTGCTCGAAACCCGTCCGCTGCTGGACCCGGACTTTTACAAGCAGGCCACTGAAGCCGTTGTTAACGAAATCCAGAACGAATTTTTCGATAAGCGCATCACGGTTTTGCGCGAACAGGTGTTACCCGGCGGGTCGTTCTGCGACAGCCCGGCGGGTCGGCGGCTGCACGGCGGGTACGGCTTTGAAACCGCCAATTACCTCCTGGAAGTGGCCGACCTGACCGGCAACCGGCGGCTGGCGCAGCAGGCCGTTCAGATGGCGCTTCACCTGGCGGACCTTTGCTGGGACGAACCTTCGGGCGGGTTCCTTCAGTACGCTGACTTGAAAGACCGGCCCAGCGTCGACAGTGAGTGGGACCGCAAACTCTGGTGGATTCACTCCGAAGCCCTGGCGATTTTTTCGCGGGGGTACATCCACACCCGCCAGAACGACTGCCTGAAGTGGTTCCGGAAAACGCACGAATACACCTGGCAACACTTCCCGGATAAAACCCATCAGGAGTGGTTTACCGTACTCGACCGCAAAGGCCAGCCGGTGGTAAGCAGCAAAGCTACCCCCGAAAAGGGGTGCTATCACCTCATCAAAGGCTTATATGAAACCTGGCGGGCGCTGGAAAGTGCCGCTCTCACCGATAAAAACCGTCAGGAAAACCGGTTAGAAATCCGGCTGGGCCGTCGAACTAATTAAGACCGTTGCTGAATACCGTCGGACAGCGTCCGGTACAAGTTCAGCAAATCCGGTCGACTGTTTAAATAATTCATGTGCAGGCTCAGCGTATTGAAATCTCCGCGCCGGGCGGGGCCGGTTTGCACCAGCGCCGGATGCCGGGCGTCGAGTGCTTTCTGGACGGTTTCTTCGATCAGGGGCTTCAGCAGGTCAAACTCCAGGTTTTCCGAATCGACCAGATCTTTGGCAACGCCGAACAGGTAGTTGGTGAAATTACAGGCCATCACAGCGGCCAGGTGTAGTACCATCCGTTCGTGGGAATTCACCAGGTAAACAGTTTTGCTAAGCTCCTGCCCCAGGGTCACCAACTGCGCTTCCGATTCGGGATCGCTGGCTTCGATGCACAACGGTATTTCTTCAAAATTCAGCACGCGGGTGCCTTTGCTGAACGTTTGCAGCGGGTAGAAAACTCCCGTCCGGACCGGCACATCGCTGTAAATAGCCATCAGTCGGCGGAGTTTTTCCAACGACTGGCTCCCGGAGGTGTGCACAACCAACGCATTTTCGGGCAGCACCAACTGGGCGGCTACGTCCTCCATCGCATCGTCCGGAATGGCCAGCACGAACAACGCCGACTCGCTTTCGGCAAAATTCAGATCGGATTGCAGCCGGGCGTCGTACAACATGGATAGGAGCTGTTGGGCGTTTTTTTCATCCCGGCTGTAAACCTCACAAATCAGATGAGCGGCATTTTCGAAGGCCATTGCCAAATGCCAGGCCAGATTTCCGGCCCCAATGAAGGACAGTTTCATGCGATAAAGATATTTTCTGAAAGCAAACAAAAAAGGAATCCCACGGTTTTTTCGGAGGTTAGTATAGACCGGGTACGAAAAATGGAAGTGATAATTCTACTACTTTACGCGCTGGTGCTTTTGTTGCTGTTCGCGTATAACTGCGGCCAGCTGAGTTTGATTATTAGTTATTTGCGCTCCAAGCGAAGACAGCGAGCGTTCCGGCAATACTCCGACAAACAGTCGCAGCCTTTACCGGTGGTTACGGTCCAGCTACCAGTTTATAACGAACTCTACGTTGCTTCCCGGCTCATTGACGCAGTAGCCAATCTGAACTACCCGCGTTCGCAGTTTGAGATTCAGGTGCTGGACGATTCGACCGACGAAACTGTGGGCATCATTGCCGAAAAAGTAGCCCAATACCAACAACAGGGCATTGATATTCAACACATTCGCCGGGCCGACCGTAAGGGCTTCAAAGCTGGGGCGCTGGCCTACGGACTGGAACGCGCCAAAGGTGAATTTATCGCCATTTTTGACGCCGACTTCATGCCGGAGCCGGATTTTCTGCTGAAAACCGTTCCGCATTTCGAAAATCCGAAAGTCGGCATTGTGCAGACCCGCTGGACGCACCTCAACGAAAACTACTCGGTACTCACTCAATTACAGGCGTTTGGCCTTAATGCTCACTTTTTCGTTGAACAGGGTGGCCGCAACGCCGACGGTTATTTCATGAATTTCAACGGCACGGCGGGTGTCTGGCGTAAAACCACCATTCTAGACGCCGGAAGCTGGAGCAGCGATACCCTGACGGAAGACCTAGACCTGAGTTACCGTGCCCAACTGAAAGGGTGGGAGTTTGTGTACCGCGAAGACATTGGCTCCCCGGCGGAATTACCCGTGGCCATGAACGCCCTCAAGTCGCAGCAATACCGTTGGATGAAAGGTGCCGCCGAATGTGCCCGAAAGCTGATGTTCAGCGTCTTACGTGCGCCCGAGATACCGTTCAAGATTAAACTACACGCATTCTTTCACTTGCTAAGCAGTTCGACGTTTATCCTGATTTTTCTGCTCGGTTTGCTCAGCGTGCCGGTTCTCTACATCCGCATTCATCATCCGGAATACCAGTCGGTTTTTCTACTCCTGGGCTTTTTCCAGGTCAACCTGATCATTCTTCTCTTGTTCTACGGAATTCCGTTCTGGCTCGAACGCCGGGAGAAAATCGAACAACTGGGGTACTATTTCCCGATGTATTCCTCCCTGATGATGGGTCTTTCGCTGCACAATACCATTGCCGTCATTGAAGGGTTCATTGGCCGAAAAACGCCGTTCATCCGTACGCCCAAATTCAACGTAAAAACTGGCAGCGACAGCTGGCGCAAAAACAAGTACATGAGCCTGGATCTGAACCCTTCCATCAACTGGCTGACGCTTTTTGAGGGCTTTCTGATGCTTTATTTTCTGTTTGGCATTGGTTTGGGCTTTTATTTTCACCAGTACAATATGCTGGTTTTCCACATCATGCTGGCCATCGGTTTTGGGCTGGTCTTTCTGTACAGCGTGTTTCATTCGCGGCTGGAATCCTGAACATAAAAAACCCGCAGCGCTCTTTATAGCATTGCGGGTTAAGCGTTACATTAACCTAACTAATCTCAAAATCTTAATTCGGGACGCAGTTCCGAATCAACTGCTTGAAGGCTTCGGCGACATAACGGCCCTTTTCAATATCGCCAAGCTGAATTTTTACCGTGTGGACGTAATCGGAAGGCTTACCATCTTTGAAGGTTTTCACCAGTTTTTCTTTTCCCTTCGTAATCAGACTGACGTACACATTTTTGCCCTCCACATCGAAGCTGGTAGCGTCGGCGTTAAAGTCTTTCAACGCCAGGTCATACACCAGTTCCGACGTTTTCTTTCCACTCTGCGTAACCGTCAGTTTCAGGTCGCAGGTACCGTTTTCAGGGACCATTGAATAACTTGTCAATTCTTTTTCACCCAGGTCTTTCGGCAATTGTTCCTGGATCCACGCCAGACGTGCCTGCTGGCTGGTGGCCGGCACCGGGCTCTTGCGGGATTGCGCACAGAGCTGAGCGGCTTTTTCGAATGCCAGCGATGTGTACCGAACAGTCTCCAGATTGTCGGCGGCCAACTCCAGGCCAGAAACGTAATTCTGACGGACTCCGTTTTTGGTGTAACTGATAAACTTGCGGTTGTCGCGGGTCTTCAGATCAATGGCGTACAGTTCTTTATCGACCCCGAGTTTGGTTCCTTTGTCCGCCAGATCGGCCAGATTGAATTCGTAGACTTCCTCGGTATTATTTTTATGGTTGGTTTCGCGCCGGGTGTAGGTACAGATGCAATCCGGCTTTAGGGTTTGTTCAATTGTGCGATCGTTGGTTTTGGCGGCCACTATGCTCGACTCGAGGTATTTCTGGGCGCTGGCCATGTTGGCAAACGTCGGCTTGCGGGATTCCAGTTGCTTCACGGCCTGTGGAATCAGCTTGCGCCAGGCTGCGGCAATGTCCCGAATCTTGTCGGCATCTCCGCTGATGATTTCAAACGACTGGACAACGTTGTCCAACTTGCCGTCTTTGGCGTAGCCTATCAACTTTTGCTTCTGCTGAGTAAACAAAGACAGCTCGAACCGCCTGCCTTTGGCTTCAACCTGCAATCCATCCAGACCCAGATCGCCGAGGTTGAACGAAAACGTTTCCGTCGATGCAGTCCCTTTGGCGCCAACCTCGCTCCGCCGAAAAACCGCCCGTAACGGGTTTCCCTGATCGAACGTCAGTGTTTGTTCGTAGTTGTCGGAGCCGATGGCTTCCGTGCCGATGCTGGTTTTGAGCCACTGGCGTAAATCGTCCAGCGACTCCGGCGTCCGGGCGGGTTTGTAGGCTTTTTCAGCCGCCAGAATTGCTTTTTTCAGGGATTCAACGAGGGCTTTGGCAAGCTCCGGATTGTCGGCGTATAATTTCACCCGGTCGGTCAGGCTTTTCAGTTCACCGTTTTCACTGTAGCGGACAAACTTGCGGTGCTGTTTGGTGTCGGCCATCACCGCAATGACGTCTTTCTCTACTTTGTAGCTAACCGAAGTCGCGTCCAGGTCCGACAGGTTCAGAAAATACTTTCCTTCATCCCCTTTGCCTTTCTCGCTTGTTTTCGTCACCGAGAAGGTAGCCCGGTAGTTGGGTTGCGACGCTTCCAGCTTCTGGACAAACTGCGCGTTCCCTGTCTTAACGGGTTGCAGTTGCGTCGAGACGCTGGCCAGGGGGCCGGTCATCAGGTCCTGGGCATTTGCGGCCACGCCGAACAGAGCCGCCAACCAGATCAATACTGGCTTTTTCATGATAAATTGAGTTCGTATTTGTTGTTGCTGTACGGCTTTCGGAAACCGTACGACAAAGATAGGTACCCGCAGACGGGCGGAAAGAAGAGTTGTCAGCAAACGGAATTTTCGGAAACTCAATTGCTTATTTCGGTGCCTGAACCGTAAACAAAGAACCCCGCCGGAAACGCGTTTCCGGCGGGGTTCGTACTTTGGTAAAGAGACTGACTTAGAGGTGAATTGCTTCGCCGTAAGCCGCTTCCGTAGCATCTTTGATGGATTCTGAGATGGTCGGGTGCGGGTGAACGGCTTTCAGTATTTCGTGACCCGTCGTTTCCAACCGGCGGGCCGTAACGACTTCGGCAACCAGCTCGGTTACGTTGTATCCGATCATGTGAGCACCCAGCCACTCGCCGTATTTTTTGTCGAAAATCACTTTCACAAAACCTTCCGGTGCCCCCGCGGCTTTGGCTTTGCCCGAAGCCGACAGCGGGAATTTACCCACCAGAATGTCGTAACCGGCTTCTTTGGCCGCCGTTTCCGTGTACCCAACGGAAGCGATTTCGGGTGTGCAGTACGTACAGCCCGGAATGTTGTTGTAGTTCAGCGGTTCGACGTGATCCAGCCCGGCGATTTTCTCTACGCAGATGATGGCTTCCGCGGAAGCAACGTGCGCCAGTGCCTGCCCTTTCGTACAGTCACCGATGGCGTAATAGCCTTCCACGTTCGTGCGGTAGAAATCGTCGGTCGTGATTTTGCCGCGCTCGGTTTTGATGCCGGTTTCTTCCAGACCGATGTTTTCGATGTTGGCCACCACACCAGCCGCCGACAGCACAACGTCAACGTCGAAGGTTTTCTCACCGTCCGGCGTTTTGACAAACACTTTACAGCCTTTGCCGCCTGTATCAACCTTCGTTACTTCCGAACTCGTGTAAATATCGACGCCCAGCTTCTTGTATTGTTTGGCGAGTTCTTTCGAGATTTCCTCGTCTTCCACCGGTACGATGCGCGGCAGGAATTCAACGATGGTCACCTTGGTACCCATCGAAGCGTAGACGTAGGCAAACTCTACCCCGATTGCGCCGGAACCGATCACCAGCATCGATGCGGGCTGGTTCGGCAGCGTCATAGCTTTGCGGTATTCAATTACTTTTTCGCCATCGATGGGCACGGCGGGCAGAGCACGGGCACGACCACCGGTAGCGATAATGATGTGCTTTGCTTCGTATTCAGTGGCTTTGCCGTCTTTATCCGTTACTTCGATTTTCTTGCCCGGTTTCACTTTTCCGTTGCCGGCCAGAACATCAATTTTATTTTTCCGCATCAGAAACGTAACCCCTTTGCTCATGGAGTCGGCCACGCCCCGGCTGCGCTTGATGACACCCTCAAAATCGGGTTTCGCTTCGCCGTTGATGGTGATACCGTAATTTTCCGAATGCTTGATGTATTCAAAAACCTGTGCGCTTTTCAGCAACGCTTTGGTGGGGATACAGCCCCAGTTCAGGCAGATTCCACCCAGACTTTCGCGTTCGACAACGGCCGTTTTAAGACCTAGTTGCGACGCGCGAATAGCAGCAACGTAGCCACCTGGACCGCTGCCGAGAACAATTACATCATATTGTGATGCCATATGTAAGGAATGTTAATGAACGATGAGGATTAACCGCGCAAGCGGCCCCGAACACTCTCTATTGAGGAACACAAAGTTAGACCGAAAAGTTGAATCTGCGGACTCGTGGCAAAAAACCGTCACGGATTTATTCATCTGTTGAACCTGGAAGGTGGCCGGGCGCGATAAATAGTGGCTCCCAACGGTCACAACCGCCTTTTATGGCCCAATTTGTGCGGGGATTTTCTGGTAATTTTAGTAAACTTGCGGTACCAGCCTTCCGGACTTCTATCCTGATGAAAATCAGCATTACATTCTTTCAGCCTTTGGAATTTTATAAACCGATGCTCTGTTGACGTATATGGAACAACCGCTCCAGATGAAAGCATCGTGTTTTGAATGTGTGTTTTTGGTCGATGATGATGAAGACGATCAATTTCTACTCCAACAAGTTTTTCACCAGTACAGCCCCGAGTGTCAAATCAGGCTATTAAGCAACGGCGTCGAACTGATCGAGGCCCTGGAAACAATAAATTCGCTGCCCGCTTTGGTTATGCTCGACCTGAACATGCCGTACATGAGCGGTTTTGAAGCCCTGGAAGCCATCCGCAAGGACGAAAAATACCAGTCTCTCCCCATTGTTATCCTGACCACTTCGGATCAGCAGATCGATCAGCAGCGGGCCATCCAGCTCGGTGCAAACGATTTTATCACCAAACCAACGTTGCTGGCCGATTACAGCCAGGTGGTACTCAGGCTCCGGAAGCAGTGGCTTGTCGGGCGCTGTGTCCGGTAAATCGGGTACCAGCGCTACCAGATCCGGCTGGCAATCAGGTTAATCAGGATGTTGACGATGAACGCCAGCCCGAAGGATACGGCCACCGAAAATTCCGGCAACAGAAAGGCCTGCAGAAACAAAAAGGTGGTAAAGCCCAACAAACCCATAACCAGCCCGCGCAAGGCGGTGATGGCGGCATTGCTGCCTTGAAGACTGTGCGAAAAAATCGCCAGAATGGATGTCTGGATGGGAAATGGCGTTAAAATACCGCTCCAGTTTGGCCCCAGCACGTGCGCCAACCCGGTAATCACCAACACAAACAAGGTTGTAATAACCATCCGGATCGGAATGTCGAACGGTAGGCGCCGAACCCGGAAGGGCTCGGTGCTGGGTTTCGGAAATACCCACAACGCCACCAGAATAGTCCCGATGACCAGGGCATAACTCAGGTATAAATCAAGCCGTAAATAATAGAAAATCAGCGCCGTGACGGTATAAGCCCCGTAGGCCAGCAGGAGCGCCGGTAACCACGACCACCTCCGGGAGAACGCCGAGTAGCTGAAGCAGAAAGCGATTAAAGCCAGAATACCGGTCATCACGCCCTGAATCGACCGAATCCCGAATTCCTTTCCCTGTTCCAGAATAAAAAAAAGCAGGATGGGCCCGGCAATCCAGGGCATGCTGCCAATCAATCCCCCAATTTTATTGCCCCATCTCCGAATGGCCAGGGTGATCAGGGCCATGACGGAAGGCATTAGCGTTAGTTTGAAAAGAAGAATATTCATTCGTGTAGTACCTACGGTCTGTAACCGGGCCATCTACCCCGGCACAACGCACGTTACAGTTCGTTTCCGGAGACAGTCCCCTGACTAAAAGCCTGAATGTTCCGGCAGGTCGTTTCCGCAATGCTCGCCAGCGCGTTGCGGGTAAAAAATGCCTGATGACCCGTAATCAGGACGTTCGGGAACGTCAGCAACCGCATGAAGGTATCGTCCTGGATGATGGTATCCGAAAGGTCTTCGAAAAACAGGTGGCTTTCTTCCTCGTAAACATCCAGCCCCAGGTAGCCAACCTGACCGCTTTTCAGACTCTCGATGACGGCCTGTGTATCGATCAGCGCCCCCCGGCCCGTGTTGATCAACATAACCCCTTTCTTCATCAGCTTAAGGGTATCGTGGTTGATGATGTGGTAGGTTTGCGGTGTGAGCGGGCAGTGGAGCGAGATGATGTCGGACTGGTTCAGCAACTCCACCAGGGACACGTATTCAATCCCGAGTTGCCGGGCTTCCTCATCTTCCATCACATCAAACGCCAGCAGATGGCAGCCAAAACCTTTCAGAATCCGGGCCGTCACTTTCCCAATTTTGCCCAGCCCCAGCAGCCCCACGGTTCGGCCGTATAAGTCGAAGCCCATCAGGCCGTCCAGCGAAAAGTTCCCTTCCTTAACCCGGTTGTAGGCCCGGTGGGTTTTGCGATTCAGCGCCAGAATCAGAGCCAGGGTATGCTCAGCAACCGAATACGGCGAATAAGCCGGAACGCGCACCACCCGAATACCGTGTTGCCGGGCCGCTTCCAGATCGACGTTGTTGAACCCGGCACACCGGAGCGCAATCAGCTGAACGCCCTGAGCGGCCAATTTCTGAATCACGGCGGCATTGGCCTGGTCATTGACAAACAAACAGACCACGGGCGAATCGGTCACGAGTTCGGCGGTCGTTTCATCCAGCGGAACTTTCAGAAACCGTAGGGTAAAGCCAAAATCGGCATTGATCTGTTCGAAGAAGGTGATGTCGTACGGTTTTGTACTGAAGAAGGTGACGTTCATAGGGCTTGGCATTTACGGACTGACCAAAAACAAAAAAACCGCAATCGGTTGATTACGGTTTTTTGCAGTGCCGAAGGCGAGACTCGAACTCGCATGAACTTGCGTTCACACGCCCCTGAAACGTGCGTGTCTACCAATTTCACCACTTCGGCATTGTTCCCATGAATTGGGACTGCAAAGGTGTCGTGTTTTTACTAAATATGCAAATCCTTACACCATATTTTTTTACGTTTTTTGCACCAAAAAGGCTTTCCTGCTGGTTTTGAGAACCTTTACAACTCTACTGATTCATACAGCGAGGGAATGGACACGTTCTGAAAACCCGCACTCTGTAGCTTTTGCCGGAAAATAACCTGCCGGTCGTATTCGCCGTGGACCAGAAAAACCCGCTTCACCCGCGCCGGATCCTGGCAGGACAGAAAGTCGAGCATTTCACGGTAGTCGCCGTGGGCACTGAACGAATCCATCACCTCCACATCCGCCTTGACCTGATACGTCTCGCCGAAAATTTTCACCTCCGAATCACCCCGCTTCAGCGCCCCGCCGAGTGTTTCCGGACCGCAGTACCCCACAATCAGAATCGTGCAGCGCGAATCCTCGATGTTGTTTTTAATGTGGTGTTTGATGCGCCCGGCTTCGGCCATACCCGACGATGAAATAATGATGCAGGGTTCGTCGCGGGTGTTGATGGCTTTAGAATCTTCCACATCCGACACATAATGCAGGTTCGGGAAGGCAAACGCATCGCCGTCTTTTTCGATGTACGCCAGAATTTCCGGGTTGAAACACTCGTCATGCTCTTTCATCAGATGCGTGGCTTTCACGGCCATCGGGCTGTCGATGTACACGTTCAGGCGCGGCAAATCGCCACTATTGGACAATTGATCGAGTGCGTAGATCAGCTCCTGGGTCCGGTCAACGGCAAAAGCCGGGATGATGAGCTTCCCTCCGCGCACCACGCAGGTTTCGTGCACAATCCGGAGCAAATGGGCGCGCACGTCGGGTTCCGGCTCGTGGAGTTTGTCGCCGTACGTCGATTCGCAAAGAATGTAATCGGCCTGCGGAAACGGCTCCGGCATTTTGAGTATCTTGTCGTGCGGTCGGCCAATGTCGCCACTGAAAAACACACATTTCTCCACGGTTTTCCCGTTGGTGTCGGTTTCGCGGACGGTCAGGCTGACGGCGGCACTGCCGAGCAAGTGGGCGGTATCGGTAAAAAGAACCTTGATTTCGTCGCCATTGAGCCAGAACGTTTCGCCGTAATTGACGGGTTTCATCAGATCAAGGGCGCGTTCCACATCGCTGGCTTCGTAGAGAATGTCGAGCAGCGGCCGCCCCTGGCGCTCCCGGCGTTTGTTGACTCGCTCGAGGTCTTTTTCCTGAATGTGGGCACTGTCGAGCAGCATGATCCGGCACAGATCGGCGGTAGCGGGCGTGCAGTAAATCGGGCCGTTGAACCCCTGCCGAACCAGCCGGGGAATCAAACCGGCGTGATCAATGTGGGCGTGCGACAGCAGCAGGTAATCGACCTCAGCGGCCTCGAATCGGAAATCCTGGTTCAGATCGTCGGTATTAATGCCCTGGAATAAACCACAGTCGAGCAGAATCCGCGTTCCGCGCTGGGTGGTAATCAGGTGTTTCGTACCCGTCACGGTGCGGGCGGCACCAAAAAACTGGATGTTCATAAATGATTGTTTACGCGTTAACCCCTCGTTGGGTGTAGGAATTGCATATTGAAAAAATTACGCCATATCGCCAAACGGGTCTGGAGTCGGCGCCGGGTAAAAGCCCTGCTGACGCTGGCGGTGTTATTTCTGGTCCTGAATCTGGCCTTTCCCCTGAAAATCCGCCCCCGGTACTCGACGGTCATTACGGCCGCCGACGGCACCGTTCTCCACGCCTTCTTAAGTGACGACGACAAATGGCGCCTGGTCACCGAACTGGATGAAATCACGCCGGTTTTGCAAAAAACAATTCTCCACAAAGAGGATAACTATTTTTATTACCATCCCGGCTTTAACCCGGTCGCGATGGCGCGGGCGGCTTTTCGCAACCTGACCACGGGCCGCCGAACCTCGGGAGCTTCCACCATCACGATGCAGGTGGTCCGGTTGCTCGAACCGCGTCAACGTACCTATACCAGCAAAATCGTTGAATTGTTTCGGGCCCTTCAACTGGAGCTCTTTTATTCCAAAGAGGAGATTCTGCAACTTTACCTTAACCTGATCCCGTACGGTGGTAACATCGAAGGCATTAAATCGGCCTCCATGCTGTACTTCGGCAAGCCGCCCCAACTGCTGAGTCTGGCTGAAGTGACCACGCTGGCGATTATTCCCAACCGTCCGTCCAGCCTGCGGTTGGGGGTAAACAATGCGCGCATTGTGCAGGAGCGTAACCGCTGGCTAAACCGGTTTCGCAAAACTGATCTGTTTACGCCCGAAGCCATCGCCGACGCACTTTCCGAACCGCTGACGGCCCACCGGCGCGCCATGCCCAGCCGGGCGCCCCACCTGGCCCGGCGGCTCAAAAAGCAGTACGCCGACCAACCGGTTATTCCTTCCTCCCTGCGCCCAAACCGGCAGGCTCAAACCGAGCAATTGGTCACGAATTACGTGGGTCGGATTCGGGCGTTGAACGTGCATAATGCGGCCGTGTTGGTGATCAACAACCAGACGATGGCGGTGGAAGCCTACGTGGGTTCGGCGGATTTTGCCAACCGCTACGATGGCGGGCAGGTCGATGGGGTACGGGCGGTGCGGTCGCCGGGCAGTACCCTGAAACCGTTGCTGTATGCGCTGGCCTTCGACAAAGGGCTTATGACGCCCAAAACCGTGCTGAACGACGTGCCGACCAACTTTTCCGGCTACGAGCCGGAAAACTACGACCGGCAATTTTACGGCCCCATCACCGTGGAGTCTGCGCTGGCAAACTCCCTGAACGTTCCGGCCGTGAAAACCTTGCAGCAGGTCAGTACCCCCAATTTCGTCGGCTGTTTGCAGAAAGCCGGTTTTGAAACTATCAAAAAACAGTCGAAAGACCTGGGCTTGTCGGTCATCCTGGGCGGCTGCGGGGTGACACTGGAAGAACTCACGCGCCTGTTTGCGGCCTTCGCCAACGGTGGCCAGTTTGCCGACTTGAATTTTGTCGCCACCCATCAACCCGATTCCCCGAAAAAAAGCCATCTGGTTTCGGCCGAAGCGGCTTTTCTGATTACCAACACGCTCACCCAGATTACCCGCCCGGATTTGCCCAACAACTTCGACAACAGCTATCACTTGCCGCGCATTGCCTGGAAAACGGGCACGTCGTACGGTCGGCGGGATGCCTGGAGCATCGGTTACAACCAACGGTACACGGTCGGTGTCTGGGTTGGTAATTTTTCGGGGGAAGGCGTTGCCGAACTCAGCGGAGCCAACATTGCCACCCCGCTGCTGTTCAGTATTTTCAACGCCATTGATTACAACTCGGCGCGTGGCCCGTTTCGGATGCCGAAAAACCTCTCGATGCGTCAGGTTTGCGCCGAAACGGGCGAGGTCCCGGGTGAGTTCTGCGAGCATAAAATCGTAGATTACGCCATCATGGGTGTTTCGCCCTACCGCCGTTGTCAGCACCAGAAAGCCGTCTGGACCAACGCGCCTGGTACGGTTTCGTACTGCGCCCACTGCCTGCCCGAATCCGACGGCCCGGTTCAGCGGTTTTATCCGAATCTGGCCCCGGAACTGATTGCTTTTTACGAAAGCCGCCGAATCCCGTATCTGAAAATACCGCCCCACAGCCCGGCCTGCACGCGGGTGTTTGCCCAGCAAGGGCCGCAGATTGTCAGCCCGAACGACGGCAGCGAGTACTTTATCAACCCGCAGCAGCCGCAGCAGTTACAACTGAGTTGTCAGGCCGACAACGACGTGAAACAGGTGTACTGGTACCTGAACGATAAATTGTACCAAAAAGCCGCCCCGACGGAGGCCGTTTTCTTCCGTCCGCAACCGGGTGCGCTCAAGATTTCCTGCGCCGACGACAAAGGCCGAAATACCGACATCCGGATTTTAATTCGGGCGGAATGACCCATTCGTTAATTTTTACGGAACGAACTTTTAAAACAGCTACACTTCATTAGATTTGTGCAATATCTTTCGGTAGACAAACGAAAAAAGACAAGAGAGAAAAGACGCCAAAAATCGATCCTCTCTTGTCTTTTTTCTCACCCCTATATTCTAATCTCTTTAACCTTGCATCCGCATGGCTACTAACCGACGTGATTTTCTACAAAAACTTTCAAAAGGAATCGGTGCTTCGGCGCTCTCGTTACCGCTGGCGGGTTATGCCGCCACGCTGAATCAGCAGGACCAATTTGCGCGCATCAACACGCTGGTTTCGCACCTGGGCGAACCGTTGCAGCAGGAGCGCAAGCTGGGCATGGCACTGGTTGGTCTGGGCGGCTACGCCAAAAATCAACTCGCCCCGGCCCTGCAGCAAACCAAGCACGTCCGGCTGGCCGGTATCGTCACCGGCACACCCTCCAAAGCCGAGGAATGGACGGCCAAATACAACATCCCGAAAGCGAACGTTTACGACTACAAAACGTTCGACCGCATCATCGACAACAAAGACATTGACATCGTCTACGTCGTTTTGCCGAACTCGATGCACGCGGAATACGTCATCCGGGCGGCCAAAGCGGGCAAGCACGTCATTTGTGAAAAACCGATGGCCGTGACGGTGAAGGAGTGCCAGGAGATGATTGACGCCTGCAAGAAGGCCAACCGCCAGCTAGCGATCGGTTACCGGCTCCATTACGAACCCTTTACCCAGGAAATGATGCGGCTGGGCCGGGAAAAAGTATTTGGCAACCTGAAGTTTCTGGAAGCCAGCGACGGTTTTAAAGCGGGTGATCCCAACCAGTGGCGGCTCAAGAAAGCGCTGGCGGGGGGTGGTCCGATGATGGACGTGGGCATCTACGCCATTCAGGGCGTCCGGCTGGTGACGGGGCTGGAACCCCTTTCGGTGACGGCCCAGTTTGGCCCCAAAACCGATCCGCAGAAGTTCAAGGACGTTGAAGAAACGATGTACTGGCAGTTTGAATTTCCGAACGGTATTACGTCAACCTCCACCACCAGCTACGCTGCGGGCGTGGAGCGGCTGTACGCGTCGGCAGAAAATGGCTGGTTTGAGCTGCGTCCGGCGTTCGGCTACGGCCCGCTGAAAGGGATGACGAGCAAAGGCCCGATTGAACAACCGGTGGTTAATCACCAGGCGATGCACATGGACGGTATTTGCAAGGATCTGATTGACGGCAAGCAACTGCCGAAGCACATCACGGGCGAAGAAGGAATGCAGGATATGAAGATCATCACGGCCACGTATCAGGCTGCTGAAACCGGGCGGAAAATAAAGATTAGCTAAAGAGTAAAAGTGGTATCGCAGCGTTGAGCAGAGAACATCAGAGGCTCCGCTTAATGCTGCGATACCACTCTTTTAAATCATTTCTTCCTTCCCATTGCGTATTTGATTCCCCCCAGCACGTGCGCCATGAACTGCGGGTCGGTGTAAGACTCGTCGGTATGCCCCCCACCGGTGTAGAAAGACCGTCCTCCGTCAAACTCCCGGTACCAGATGAACGGGTGGTTCTCACCGTTTTTGCCGCCTTTATACGTTTTCTCGTCCAGCTTGCCCAGCACTTTGATGCCCGGCACAATGCTCTTGTAGTCGTACCACTCATCAAACCGTTTCCAGCGGTCGGGCAACATTTTGGTGGCGAGGTGATTTTTATCCACGATCTCGATTTCGGCATTTTGCTGACTCGGGTGGTTCAGGAAGTAAGCACCCACCAACTGGTTGTACCAGGGCCAATCGTACTCGGTATCGGCAGCCGCGTGAATCCCTACGTATCCACCGCCTTTTTTGATGTACTGCTCGAAGGCCGTCTGCTGCTGATCATTCAGCACATCGCCGGTGGTACTCAGGAAGACTACGGCTTTGTATTTTTTCAGGTTGTCGGTCGTAAAAAGAGCCGCATTTTCGGTGGTATCAACGGTAAAATCGTTCTCCTGGCCTAGTTTTATCAGACCAGCTTTCCCGGCCTCAATCGATTTGTGCCGGTAGCTTTTGGTGCGGGAAAAAACCAGAACGGCATCTTTGGTTTTGGCGGGCTCTCCGGTAGTGGATTCTTCTGCTTTCGGCTCTTCTCCTCCAGCTGACGTACAGGCGATTAAGACAATAAAGCTAAAAAGAGTTAAAAGAGTTTTCATAGACAAGTTTAGAAGTGTACTATAAAAGTATCGGTTTTATGGTACTTTACTGTCCAGATTTCACCAATTTCTTTTCCAACCATGAAAGTCCGGCCTGCGATGCTACTGATTGAAAATAACCATGTCCTGCTGATGCACTACCGCTACGGCGAGACGGATGTCTTTGGCCTGCCCGGCGGCAATCCCGACAAAGGCGAGACTCTGGACCAGACGGTGATGCGCGAGTTGCAGGAAGAATTGGGCGTGGAGGTGGAAGTTGGGCCGGTTGCGTTTTTTGGGGAAGTTATCATGCCCGAAACCAAAGAAGATGTGCTGCACGTCGTTTTTCTGGGCCAGCTCATTGGCGGCCTTCCGCGGCTCAACCCCGCCGAAACCAGCGCGCTGGCCGTAGTCTGGAAGCCCATCAGCGCCCTGGCGACCCTGAACCTGTACCCCAATGTAGGCCGACACATTCAGAGCTTGTTTACTTCGCAGAACAGCCCGGGGTATATCGGAAAAATCGATCAGGTCTTCTTCTAGCCAGCTTACAGTTTCGGGCCACTCCGGTTTGGAATCAGGGCCCCGAGGATCATCCCCGCCAGGCTGGTCAGCAAACCGTAAAGCATGGGAGAATAGGCCGTGTCTACCGCCAGACAGATAAACCAGACGGCAATACCGCCAAGCATCGACAGCAAACAGCCCAGCGTATTAGCCCGTTTCCAATACAGTCCGGCCGTCAGCGGCACAAACAGCGAAACCAGGCTAAACGCCGACGATTCGCCAACCAGATCAAAAATGTTGACATCGCGGGCCGCGGTCATCCAGACGCAGATAACGGTAATGACGGCCACCGCCAGCCGGATGGTGAGCAACAGCGTTTTGTCGCTAATGTCGGGCCGGAAAAACCGGAAGATGTTTTCGCCAAAAACCGTGGCCGGGGCCAGAATGGCGCCACTCGATACGCTTAAAATGGCCGACAGCAAGGCGCCGAAAAAAAGAATCTGCAACGGCATACTGCCCTGCTGCAGCACCAGGTTCGGAATCAGCATCTGATTGTCGGGACCCAGGTTAGGGTACAATTGCTTTCCCGCCAGCCCGATGAACAGAGGCAGCATGGCAATCGTAATGTACAGAAACGACGCTAGATACGACGCCCGCACGGTGGTCTGCTCGTTTTTGGCCGACATGACGCGCTGGAAAATATCCTGCTGCGGTATAGAACCCAGACCGATGGTTATCCAGGCGGCAATCCACTCCACCCCGCCTTTCAGGGTTGATGGGGGCAGAAAGTAAAAAAAGCCCGGCCTGGTTTTCTGAACGACACCCGCAATGCCCCCGGTCTGGTTGTAGAGGATCACCGCAATAATGATCAGCGCAATGATGATGATAACGTTATGGATAAAATCCGTAATGGACAGTGACCACATGCCGCCCATCATGGTGTAAATCATCACAATGGTGGCACTGGAGGCAATGCACCAGAAAATCGGCAGCCCCGTCACCAGATTCAGCACGATACCGATAGCGATGAACTGGGCGGCAATCCAGCTGAAGTACGACGGAATCATCAGGACCGCCGAAATAAACTCCGCCGGCCGCCCAAACCGCAGCCTGAAGTAATCCGAAAACGTCGTGATTCCCAGGCGGTACAGCGGCCGGGCGTAGAAAGCACCGACCAGAAAAAGACACAGCGCCGACCCAAACGGTTCTTCGATGATGCCCAGCATCCCCTCGTCTACAAAGATGGCCGGAGCGCCCATAATCGTTTCGGAGCCAAACCAGGTGGCAAACGTGGCCGATGCCGCCAGCACCAACGGCAACCGCCGACCCGCCAGCACAAAATCCTGACTACTACTTACTTTACGGGCGGCCCAGGCTCCGATGGCGAGGTTAGAAAGAAGGTACAGGGCAATAAAGGCAAGGAGCATCCGGCGAATCAGCTTGTATCCGTCCAAATCTAACATAAAAAGCCGATGTCGTAACACCGGCTTCTGTATCGTTAAACCCCGCGGGCGGTTTTTACAACCGAATGGTAGCGGGCAGGTATTTGGCAATCAGGTCTTCGTAATACGGTTTCAGCTCCGAAACAACCGGCGTTACCGGGCTTTTCGAATATAGATCGTACGGGTTGAATTTGTTCACCCACTTGAACATCTCGTGGTCATGCGCGTCCATCAGGTGATCGTAGGCATTCTCGCGGTGCTGCGCGTAGAACGAGTGGTACCGGATCATGTACAGCGCCGGTTCGGGCAGGTGATCCTTCGTAATGTGGTACAGATACTCGTCGTGGCCCCACGACATCGTCACGTTTTTCAAACCGCAATTGGGTTCGTAAATACCGTATTTGGTATTGAAATCCTTGTTGTTAGAATCTGGATTGGCGGCAAAAAACTCCGGGTATACAATCCGGTCGGAATGCGCGCAGCCCACCGGGAAGGTGTCACCCACTACAGCCCACTGCGGTTCACCGAACAGACACAGTACCTTGCCCATGTCGTGCAGAAAACCCGTCAGGACAAACCAGTCGGGGTGACCGTCGGCGCGGATGGCTTCGGCGGTTTGCAGCAGGTGTTGCAGTTGGTCCAGTTCAATATCCGGGTCGGAATCGTCGACCAGCGTATTGAGGAACTCCATGGCACCCCAAACCGGAATTTCTTTCTTGTCGAATTTCAGGAATTCCGCCCGCTTCTGCTGCACGAAATCGTAGGTCTGGTAGGTATGATTCAGCCGGTAAAACTCGCGCACCGTGTCACGGCCCGGATTTTCGTAATTGCGGTATTCTTCTTTCGCTTTATGTTCCGGTTCGGGATAGCGGACCAGCAGATCATCTTCCCATTGTTCCAGGCTGTTGAGGGGATTGCGTTCGGTTTCGGTGAATGCCATAGTAAGGTAGCTGTTAGTAAGCCAATTATAGGGTTGTAAAGATACGGATTCCCGTTAGGATTGCAAAAACCAGCTATTCGAAATAGCCAGTCAATTCGTCAGATTGTGCAACGCCCAGACATCGCCGGAAAGTTCGGCGGTGGACTTCAATACCGCCAGAACGTCGGCAAAGGGCCGGTGATTGTCAGCCAGGTTGGAGAACAGAACCACCAGCGTTTTCCGTTCCGGAATCCAGACCACGCAGTTGCTGAAACCGCACGTACTGCCCGAGTGAAATAACTCCTTGCCTCCGCCCTTTGTTTGGGTGAAGAACCACCCCAACCCGTAGAATGCGTCTGGTTGCCCCTCAAGGGGATGATGGACCCGCCCGAGTTGTTCCTGCAGATCAACCAGCTTGTTGGTAATCAAGGCATCGTTCCATTTTTTGTAATCCGCCAGGGACGTGTAAACGCAGCCGTCGCCCTTCGTACCGCTCGTCACGCTCTGGTCCGAGAACCGGATTTTACCGTCCTGGTCGCGGGCGTATCCCATCGCCCGGTCCGGAATGGGGCGGCCGGGTTCGTACAGCGTGGTCTGGTTCATGCCCAGCGGCTTGAAAATATTTTCGGTGATAAAGTCCAGATACGGCTTTTTCGCTACCTGCTCCACCACCTGGGTCAGCAGGCAGAACGCCGAATTGCTGTAGCGAAACCGGCGGCCCGGCTCAAAATACGTCGAGTCCTTCGGTTTCAGCAGCGCCAGCACCTCCGCGTCAAAAATCTGGTCTTTTCGGCCGGGCGGCAGCCCTGTTTCATAATCCAGAATACCGGAGGTGTGCGTCAGCAAATGCCGCAGTTTGACTTTCTGTCCAATCCGCGGATTGAAATCCGGAAAGAACGTGAGCAGGTTGTCATCGAAGGAAAGCTTTTTCTGCTTTTCCAGCAACAGAATACACAGGGCCGTAAATTGCTTGGACACCGACGCCATCCGAAAATTAGTCGTGGGCGTAATCGGCATTTTTGTTTCCCGGTTGGCCAGACCAACGCCCCGGTTGTAAACGGTTTTGCCATCGACCACCACCAGCAGCGCCCCACCGGGCTGATCGGCGGAAAAGTTGCGGTGCATCACCGCGTCAAGGGCGGCTGCGGTTTTCTGGGCCAGAACGGGTTGAACGGCGAGCCCCATGAGACACCCGAATGCAACGATTTTCATGCCGGAAATCTACAAAAAGATGCGGTAGAATTTTCAGGAAAACGTCCAGATCCGATCGGGCGTCAGGCAGCCATCCAGCGAAATATCGCCCCGGTATACGTCGTCAATCCGATCAACGGGACTGAACAGCGATAGTCCGATTTTCAGGCAGTCCGGGCGGCATTCGGACAAAAACCGGTCGTAGAAACCGCCCCCGTAACCCACACGGTTGCCGGTCTGGTCGAAGGCCAGCAACGGCACCAGAACCAGATCGAATGAGGAAGGATGGATAAGGGATGATGGATTGAGGGCAGGCTCAGGAATCCCGTAGCGGCTTTTTGTAAACTCGGTGGTGGGTGTGATGGGGTAATGCTCCAGCGTTCCGGCAGCTTGATCGGTCACGGGCGCGGCTACCTGAATTGGCGGAAAATCCTGCCAAAGCTTTCGAATGATCAGCCAGGTATCCACTTCCTGCTGACGCTCAATGGGCAGAAACGAGCTGATCACCGAAACCGCTCTTTGCCAGTGATTACCCTGCAAGACCGCGAAAAACAGGTCTGTAAGGGCTTCGCAACGGTTTTGCCAATCGGTCTTCAGCAATGCCCGGCGCTTCCGGCGGAACTCGTCCCGCAACTCGGCTTTGGTCATGCGTTTAGTCTTTCAACACCAGCATCTGGTAGTCCAGCGGGTCAAAAACCGTCAGTACTTTCTGGACAAACTGCGGGTCATTGAGCTGGAAATTGAGGTAATTTTCGGTGCGTTCCTGAACACCGCCGTTCGGAAACAACTTGTTTTTCAGGGTCATTAGCTGATTGAGGGTTGTTTCGTAGTTGCGTTCCTCGGTTCGCTTGAGCCGTTTCTCCAGGTGGTCAATGGTGTGCATCAACCGGGCCTGTTCGGCCAGTACGGCTCCTTCCAGCGATTTGTCCACCTTCACGGATTTGTTCAGGATTTCCGCAAAACACTGCTGCAGGCAGGCTTTCTGCTCGGAAAGATCCAGGGAGTTTTCGCTGATCCGCTCGATGTACGACCGGCGTAGCTTCACATCATCCCAGAACAATTCTTCGGGTAAAACGCCCAGCTTTTCCATTTTTTTGGCGCTGGCCGGGTTGACGTACAGGGCAAAATTGCGGGGCATCAGCAACGGGAACGGAATCTGAAAATGGTCAAAAATTCCTTTTAGTTGCAGCCAGTACGGCACTTCCGACGGTCCGCCGATATACGCCAGATTGGGCAGAATCACTTCCTGATAAACCGGCCGCAGCACCACGTTGGGGCTGAACCGTTCGGGGTGCTCATCGACCAGCGTTAGTATTTCCTCCTGCGAAAACCGCAGATCGGTATTTAAAACCTGATAAGAAACCGTTTCATCGTCCGCCGTTTCCCGCACAATCCGTTCGCGCAGTTGGTCGTTCAGGTAAAACAGATTGATTTCGCGGGGCGTAATCTGCGTTTTGTAGCCCAACGCTTCGAGTTGCCCGCTGGTTTCGGTCACCATTCCGCTGGTCGGCTGATGGAGCAGCTCGTCTTTGATGATCGGGGCAAAAAGCCGTTTCAGGTCCGCATCGTCAGCGTCCAGGCAAATCAGCCCTTCTTTCCCCAGCAGCTCGTTGACATACCAGCGCACAGCATCGGAAAGCGTATCGTGTTTCAGGTAAGCTTCTTCAAACAGAAACAGCTTCTCCGGCATCTGTTCGAAGATTTCTTTCAATTCTTTCGGGTTCATGCGCCCAACGGCCCCGCGCTGCTCCGTTTCCCAGGTGTAGCTTTTCCCAAACAGCGTAAAGTGATTGATCTCCGCGAAATCATGATCTTCAGAAGCCAGCCAGTAGATCGGCACAAACCGGTATTCGGGATACGTTTCGTTCAGCTTTTTGGCCAAGTTTACCGTCGTAATCCATTTGTAGATCACGTAGAGCGGCCCCGTAAAAATATTCAGTTGGTGGCCCGTGGTCACCGTAAAGGTGTTCGGCTGCGCCAGAACGGAAAAGTCCGGTTTGTCAGAAATGTTCTGGTACTGCCGTTCCAGCACCTCCACCAGCGTCCGGCGTTTTGCCTCATCGAATGACCGATTTTTAGCCTGCTCCGCAAACGCTTCCAGCGTCGGAAAGCGGTCGTAATAAGGTTGAAGAGCTTCTTTCTGAGAAATATAATCGAGGAATAGCGTCGAAAACTGGCCGGTAGCGGTTAGCGGAAGGTACTGACAGTCCATGAAAACAGGATTTTTGACTGTCAACACAGAATTTTCAGTCTAGGTTCGGACGAGTCGGCCGGATTACAGGAATGGCCGTAAACTTTTATGTGGCCCGCCCACATAAAGCGTTGCAAAAGCTCTTTAGAATCAAGCCAGGCCGGTTTTTGGAATTTGATTCCAGAGGTGATTTCGGGTGGTATGAATTTCTTCCAACGCCCGGGTTCCGCCCACGGTTACGGTAAAAAACCGCTTCCGCCGACCTCCGCGCTCAGCCGTGGCCCCACCCATTTTGGAGTTCAGGTACCCTTTTTCTTCGAGCCGTTGCAGCGTGGCATGAATCGCACTCAGGCTAACCGTCCGACCCGTTTGCTTTTCAATCGCTTCGAGGATGGCAACCCCGTAAGCTTGCCCGTTGAGCATGGCGACGGTCAGCAGCACGAGCTCTTCAAATTCACCGAGGTATGGACGATTCATATTTGTTTAGGCTTTGTAAAACAAATATAAACCGTTTCAGTCAGATCGAAGAACCGTTAACAAAATATAAAGCTTCCGCCAAATAACCCCACCGGAGTTAACTCTGGATCACCCCGGTGGGGTTGTGGGGTTCGTAGTGTGTATGGGTCCGATTACATCACCCAGCCCTGGCGGTATTCGCGCTTCAGGTATTGGTTCAGTTCGGGCGCGTTGGTGAACTGCATGTTTTTGGTGTCCCAGTTCAGTTTGGTTCCCTGTTTGTAGAGGGCCACAATGCCCAGCAGCATGGACTCGCAGAGCGGACCGGCGTATTCGAATGGCGAGACGGCTTTTCCGTTGCCTTTGCAGGCTTCGGCCCAGTTGCGTTCGTGGCTTATGCCCACGCGCGGAATCGTCTGGGCCGGGCGTTTGTAAGAATCCATTTTTTCCTTGGGCAGCAGCCGGGGTTTGGAGCCGTAGGTTTCGTGAAAAAGTTTTCCCTTGGTGCCGATATACAGCACGCCACCGCCTTTCGGGACGGGTTCGTCGCCAAATTCCAGCGGTTTGGGCGGCAGAATCCCCCCATCGTACCAGGTCATGACGAGCGGCTTTTTCTTGTCTTTGGTTTCAAACTCGTACGTAACCATCGACGCCATCGGGTAACTCTGCTTGTTAAACGGCGTCGAGGAAGCTTCCACACTAATCGGCGGGTTCAGCCCCAGCGCCCAATATGGGTGATCGACCAGGTGAGCGCCCATATCGCCCAGCGCCCCGGCGCCATAATCGACCCAGCCACGCCACTTGAACGGAGTATACGCCGAGTGGTAAGGCCGGTGCGGGGAAGGACCCAGAAATAGTTCCCAATCCAGCGTCGAAGGAACCTCTTCGGCTTCTTTCGGCACATCCATACCCTGCGGCCAGATAGGGCGGTTGGTCCAGACGTGTACTTCCTGCACTTTCCCAATGGCGCCGTCGGCAATCCACTCGTTGATGAGCCGGGCATCGTCGTTTGAGTGCCCCTGATTCCCCATCTGGGTGACTACTTTCGGATTTTCCTTCGCCAGCCGGGCCAGTTCGCGGGATTCCCAAACCGTAACCGTCAGCGGTTTTTGTACGTAAACGTGTTTCCCGAGCTTCATGGCGGCCGACGCAATCACGCCGTGCAGGTGGTCGGGTGTGGCAATCACCAGGCCATCAATGTCTTTTTGAGCCTCCAGCATCTTGCGGTAATCTTTGTACCGCTTGGCATTCGGGTACTTTTCAAAAACCGGCCCGGCGTATTTTTCGTCCACGTCGCAGAGGGCGACGATGTTTTCGGTTGGGGCCAGCGCGTTGAGGTTGCTTTTGCCCATTCCGCCGATGCCGACACCGGCCACGTTCAGTTTATCAGACGGGGCGATGTAGCCTTTACCGCCTAAAACATGCCGGGGCAGGATGGTCACTCCGGCCAGCGCCAGCGACGAGGCTTTGACAAACCTCCGGCGGCTAAGCGGCTGATCTGCTTTGTTTTCCAGGTTACTCATAGTAAAATACGACGTTAGTTAAGGGATGGAATCTGATTGCATCAAATGTACACAATCCATACTCTTATAGTACTGCAGCGTCGTATTTTCGTACTAGTTCAGCGGGCCAGCTCCTGGAGCTTCTTCGGGTTGATTCGCCGGATAATCTCGCGTTTCTCGAAAACCACCCGCCAGATCACAAAAGGCAGAGCGGCATCGTCCGTACAGGTTGTACAGATCGGATCGTTCGTTGCGACGGGCGAATTGTAGACAAAAAGGGTGTCGTTTACTTTCTGAATGTTATCCGTTTGCTCCATCTTATTCAGGGCGTTGTATCGGTAGGCCAGCAACAACTCCCGTTCCTTGGTATTCAGGGCCGGGTTGGCGGTATCTTTCGCGCTGAGCAGATCAATCGTAACGGCGTATTGTTTTTCCAGCTTCTCAACGGCCGGAATCCCCTCCAGCGTGCAGCGTGACTGATCCCCTACCTTTTTAGCCAGTTCAGCGGTCAGGGCTTTTCGGGAAGTCTGCACGAGGGCTTTCCCCCATTCGTCGACAGTGGCGGTCAGTTGGGCATCCGTAACGCGTTTGATCTTGCGGTCGTTCATTTCCAGGGCCAGCTCTTTCGAGCTCTGGTTCTGATCGAGGCCGCAGGAATACAAAAATGTTACTGGAAGAAGAAGTGCGAAAAGGGAAAAGATGCGGTTCATTGCGAGGAACTTAGTGAAGTAAATTCTTGTCATCTATCTGGATAACGTTGCGGTGCGTCGTTTCGTTGACAAATGTAAGACGGAACTGTTGACTGACCGAATTTTCGTAGATTTGTCTTAAAATACGAACGGACGCGATTGCTCATCGTTTGTCCTGAATCTATACCAAACCATGATTGACCAATTAGAAGCCATAAAGGAGCGGTTTGAGGAAGTTTCTCAGCAGATTATGATGCCCGAAATCGTTTCGGATCAGAAGAAATACACGAAGCTGAGCAAGGAATACAAAGACCTCGACAAAATCGTCAAGCAGTATCAGCACTACAAAAAGCTGTTGCAGGATATCGACGGCGCCAAGGAACTGCTGGCGACCGAACGCGACGAAGACCTGCGCGAACTGGCCAAAGCGGAACTCGACGAATTGCAGCCGCAACGGGAACCGATGGAAGACGTTTTGAAAGAAATGCTCATTCCGAAAGACCCCAACGACAGCAAAAACGTTATTCTTGAAGTCCGGGCCGGAACCGGGGGCGACGAAGCATCCATCTTTGCCGGCGATATGTTCCGGATGTACCAGCGTCTGTGCGACCGCATGGGCTGGCGGATGTCGCTGATGGACTACACGGAAGGCACATCGGGCGGTTACAAAGAAATTATTGTTCAGATCGAGGGCGAAGACGTCTATGGCAAGCTGAAATTCGAGTCCGGTGTTCACCGCGTGCAGCGCGTTCCGGCCACCGAATCGCAGGGCCGTATTCACACCTCAGCGGCCAGCGTGGCGGTCTTGCCCGAAGCCGAGGAAGTGGACGTTCAGATCAACATGAACGACATCCGGAAAGATACCTTCTGTTCGTCGGGCGCGGGTGGACAGTCGGTCAACACGACGTACTCGGCCGTTCGGCTGACGCACATCCCGACGGGCCTCGTTGTGCAGTGCCAGGATGAGCGCTCGCAGTTGAAAAACTTCGATAAAGCCCTGACGGTATTGCGGTCGCGGATCTACGAAATTGAGTTGCAGAAACACAACGACGAGATCAGCTCACAACGCAAATCGATGGTGGGCAGCGGTGACCGTTCCGACAAAATCCGGACGTACAATTACCCGCAGAGCCGCGTCACCGACCACCGCATCGGTCTGACGGTCTACAACCTGCCGTCGGTGATGGATGGTAACATTGATGATTTCATTGACCAGCTCCGCATTGCCGAAAACGCCGAACGCATGAAAGAAGCCGCCGTGGCTTAAAAACGATTCCCGGCCGAAAGCCGCACGGCTTTCGGCCGGGAGAAACCACCTTATACCTGAGCTGTTTTCAGACGATCGCGCAACTGAAACAGTTCGTCCCGCAATCGAGCCGCTTCAAGGAAATCCAGTTCCTTAGCGGCTTTTTCCATTTTGGCCTGCGTTTCCTTGATCACCTGCTCCAGGTCGTTTTTACCCATATACTGCACCACGGGGTCGGCCGCAATCTGGATTTCATCCGGTTCAATGTAAAACTGCTTGGCGGCCGGACGCGAATCCGCCACTTTGGTTTGCTCCAGAATGGCTTCCCGGGATTTCAGTACCGTTTTGGGCGTAATACCGTGTTCGAGGTTGTAGGCCATCTGGATTTCCCGCCGTCGGTTGGTTTCGCTAATGGCTTTTTCCATCGAACCCGTAATGCGGTCGGCATACATCAACACCTTGCCGTTGGCGTTCCGGGCGGCCCGGCCAATGGTCTGAATCAGCGAACGAATGTCACGCAGGAACCCTTCTTTGTCGGCGTCCATAATGGCTACAAGTGATACTTCCGGCAAATCAAGCCCCTCGCGCAGCAGGTTCACGCCCACCAATACGTCAAAAACGCCCAGCCGCAGTTCTCGCAGGATTTCGACGCGATCCAGTGTTTTTACTTCCGAGTGGATGTAGCGGCCTTTGATGCCCACCCGCTCCAGGTACTTGCTTAGTTCTTCGGCCATCCGCTTGGTCAGCGTCGTTACCAGAACTCGTTCGCCTTTTTTGACCCGGCTGTCGATTTCTTCGAGAAGATCGTCGATCTGGTTCAAACTCGGTCGCACCTGAATTTCGGGATCGAGCAGCCCCGTCGGACGAATCAACTGTTCGACCACGACGCCTTCGCTCCGGCGCAGTTCATAATCGGCGGGTGTGGCGCTGACGTAAACCGTCTGCGGGGTCAATTCCTCAAACTCCTGGAACGTAAGCGGCCGGTTGTCCAGCGCCGACGGCAACCGAAAACCGTAGTCTACCAGCGCTTCCTTGCGGGAGCGGTCACCGCCCCACATCGCCCGGATTTGCGGCATTGTCACGTGGCTTTCGTCCACCACCGTCAGGAAATCATCCGGAAAATAATCGAGCAGACAGAACGGCCGTTGCCCCGGCATCCGGCGGTCGAAATACCGCGAATAGTTCTCAATACCGGAGCAGTAGCCTAATTCGCGCATCATCTCGATGTCAAACTCGGTGCGTTCCTTAATCCGCTCGGCTTCCTGATGGCGAAACTCCGATTCAAAATACCGTATTTGAGCCACCATGTCGTTTTGAATTTCGCCAATGGCCATGTTCAGCGTATCGCGGCCAGTAACGAAAAGGTTGGCCGGGAAGATCGCAATCATCCGGTCGTCGGCAATCTTCTTGCCCGAAGCCGGGTCGATGCGCTGAATGGCTTCCACTTCATCACCGAAGAAAATAATCCGGTAGGCAAAGTCGGCGTAACCGGGAAAAATATCGACTGTATCGCCTTTGACGCGGAACGTACCCCGCGTAAACTCCACCTCCGTCCGGCTGTACAGGATCTCGACGAGTTTGAAAAGGAACTGGTTGCGGCTGATGGTTTCGCCCACGCCCAGCCGCACGATGCTTTTCTGGTATTCCGTGGGGTTTCCGGCACCGTAAATGCAGGACACCGACGCAATGACCACAATATCCCGCCGACCACTCATCAGGGCCGACACCGCAGCCAGCCGCAGTTTGTCGATCTCTTCGTTGATGGCCAAATCTTTTTCAATGTACGTATTGGTCGTCGCGATGAACGCTTCGGGCTGGTAGTAGTCGTAGTACGAAATAAAATAGTGAACGGCGTTTTCGGGAAAAAACTGCTTGAACTCGCCGTAGAGCTGGGCCGCCAGCGTTTTGTTGTGGCTCAGTACGAGGGTTGGGCGGTTGAGCTGGGCGATGACGTTGGCCACGGTGAAGGTTTTTCCACTTCCCGTAACCCCCAGTAGCACCTGCGCCGGCTCGCCTTCCTGAAGGCCATTGACCAGCTTTTCAATGGCTTGTGGCTGGTCGCCAGTCGGTTTAAATTCTGAAGTCAGCTTGAAATTCATAACAAGCTAAGATACGAAAAAATAAGAACGGAAACAAGATCGGTTTTAAAGATAACGACGCGCCGACCCATTTGTTAGCACCCGCCCCAATCCGTCGTTTTCCTGAACAACTTGTCTGCCTGTCAGTTATTTTACCAGTTACTCAACGTCATTGATTATGAAAAACAACCTGAAAAACGGAAGCCGGAGCCTGACCGCGGGGCTAGGAGTTCTGCTGACCGTATTTATTTTAAGCTGTAATTCCAAGACCGAAAATACCGGATCTACTTCGGACTCGGCCGCGGCCGCTACCGATACGAGCATTATGGGTATCCAGGGCGATACCACAACCAATACGCTCGAAGGCCCACAGGCGCGACCCAGTGACACCGCTGCGGGACAGACTCTCCCGGAAATGCGCGCCACCAAGAAAGAATA